>CANRVY010000028.1 GCA_947643405.1 uncultured Mycoplasmatota bacterium
ACCAGATTTATTTGCATATGAAAAGACTGTTGAACATATTTGTCAACAGTCTGAAGCGATATTAGTATCGCTTTTTTTATAGATATAGAGGTTAATTTTTATGTATTTTTTCTAAATTATGATAAGCTTTCGTTAAAATTTTTTCTCCTTGATCACACCATACATGATAATTGTCAGAAGAAATTGAGTAAAGCGAACCTAGTCTATTATAAAATTCCTCATCAACAGAAACCGCACCATCGCTCATTAGTCCTGTATTCTCTCTTATTTTACTTGCAGAAATAGAAATACATGTTTCTAAAAACCATTTATAAGGATTTGTATTTGTAGCTCTGTATACATTTCCAGCTTCAATGTAAATTTTGCTGATATCAATTAATGCTTTTAATGCATCTGGATTTCTGAATGAAGAATTCATATCTTCTACAAACCCATAATCGTGGTCTAAGTATATTTGGGCTATTTGATAGAGTATTCTGTCTAGTATAGACTTATTTTTTAATTTTTTTAATGTTTCTAAATCGGCTAAATAAGAATAAGGAATAGTAGGCGAAACAGCGCTAACTCTATCTACTCGCTTTGATTTAGAACAGAGCATACATATATTAGCACCAACGCTTGAACCTAACATGTCAACATCGTGTAAGTCTAACTTTTCAATCATTTCTATAATTGAATCAGCAAATCTTTGGGTAGTGATTAAAGATCTATCATATTCATGAATACCACGTTCCATATTATCTTTGTAAGCAAATTCCCCAATAATAGGAAAATGGATTGTTTCATCATAGTAAAATCCGTCATGCGCTTTTATAAGTTTGCTGTTTTGTATTGGATGATCTAATATACTTTTTGTATTAATTGTATATTTTCCAGCATGGCCTCTGATAAAAATAATTGGCTTTTTCCCAGAATCTGTAGGATCTCCGACTGAGTATAAACTCATGTATCCATCAGAATCATCACATAAATGTTGAATATTTTTATTAATTAATTTTCCCATAATAATTCCCCTTTTCAAGTGAGTTATACTATATCATAATTTTAAACTTTATACAATATGAATTTTATTTGGCTAAGCTTGTAATTAAAAGTTACGAAGATTTTATAAAAGCACAAAGTTTTGATAAAAACATACCTTATATTAAGAGGTGTGTTTTTTTATGAAGATAAAAACAGATTCTAGAAAAGTAAAAAAAGGTGATACATTTGTTGCTCTAAAAACACTTAATAATGATGGTCATGAATATATAGAAGATGCTATAAAAAATGGAGCTACTACAATTGTAGCTGAACATGGTTTATATGAAATCGATACATTGATTGTAAAAAATACAAAAGATTATTTGATCAAAACTTTGAAAGAAGAATATTATGATCAAATTAAAGAACTAAAATTAATTGGAATAACTGGAACAAATGGAAAGACAACAGAATGTTTTCTTACCTATGAAGCACTTATAAAACTGGAAAAGAAAGTAGCATATATTGGAACAATTGGTTTTTATGTAAATGGGGAAAAAATAAAAGATTTACCAAATACTACTCCAGAAATTAATGAAATTTATGAGATGTTATTATTTGCAAAAGAAAATGAAGTGGAATATGTGTTAATGGAAGTAAGTAGCCATGCACTTTCTATGGGGAGAGTAGAAGGACTGGAATTTTCTTATGCAGTTTTTACCAATTTGACCAAAGATCATTTGGATTATCATTTGGATATGAAATCGTATGCATTAGCGAAACAAAAATTGTTTAGAATGTCTAAAAAAGCAATTGTAAATATTGATGATGATTATAAAAATTATTTTTTATTAAAAGATAATAATAATATTACTTATGGTTTTGAAGAAGCAGATTATCAAATTTTAGATTATGAAATGACATCAAAAGGAAGTGATTTCATAATTAAAAAGCAAGAACAAGAATTCCATTTTCAAACTTCTTTACTAGGAAAACATAATGTTTATAATGTATTAGTAACTATAATTTTATTATTAGAAGAGAATATTGACGTTAATAAAATACAAGATATTATTCCAAGTTTAAAAGCACCTAGTGGAAGAATGGACACCATTTTTTATGATACAAATAGAATTATAATTGATTATGCTCATACACCTGATGCAGTAGGAAATATATTAAAAGCAGTGAAGGAATTAAAACCAAATCATATTTACACGATTGTTGGATGCGGAGGAAATAGGGACAAAACAAAAAGACCAGAAATGGCAAAAATGGCTACAAATTTATCTACTTTAGCAATATTTACAAGTGATAATCCTAGATTGGAAGATCCAAATGATATTATAGATGATATGATTAATAATTTAGAGAATACTAATTATGAAGTAATCGTAAACCGTCAAAATGCCATTATAAAGGGTATACAAATGTTAGAAAATAATGATATACTATTAGTGCTTGGTAAAGGACATGAAACTTACCAAATAATAGGAAAAGAAAAATTAGAATTTGATGATAAACAAATTGTATTAGAAATCATTTAGGAGATGAGATACGTGTTAATTTTAGCAAAGGCTGTACTAGCGCTTATGATAGGATTTATTATATCTGTTGTATTTGGATTTGTATTAATCCCTTTTTTAAGAAGATTGAAAGTGAAGCAACAAGTAAGTGTTTTTTTAGAGAAGACACATAAAAACAAAGAAGGGACCCCGACAATGGGAGGACTTATATTTATTATTCCAACAATTGTAACAATTATTATTTTACTGTTAATGGGGAAAATAGAATTTTCAGAAAATTTATTTATCGTTATGTTTGTATTTATAGGATATGCAATTTTAGGATTTATTGATGATTTCTTAATTATTAGAAGACATAATAATGAGGGGTTGACTGAAATTCAGAAATTATTTGGTCAACTTTTTATTGCACTGGTATTTTTCTATATTTTTATGAAAAGTGGAAATGAACCAGTACTAGATGTTCATACATTAGGAATTCGAATTGATATGGGTTGGTTTTATGGAATATTTTTATTGTTTATTTTAGTTGCTAGTAGTAATGCAGTAAATTTGACAGATGGATTAGATGGTTTAGCAGGTGGATTATCAGTTATGACCTTTTTAGCGTTTGGACTGATTAGCTGGAATTCTAGTTGGGTATCTGGAAGTGAAGATATTGCTGTTTTCTGCTTTGTATTGGTTGGTTCTTTATTAGGATTTCTGGTTTATAATACTCATCCAGCCAAAGTGTTTATGGGAGATACTGGTTCGTTATCTTTGGGAGCAACTTTAGCGAGTGTTGCAATTATTACAAGTCATGAAATTACTTTGGTGATTGTAGCAGGAGTTTTTATTATCGAAACTTTAGTTTGTATTATGCAAATGATTTCAGTAATGTATTTTCATAAAAAAATATTTTTAATGGCGCCACTTCATCATCACTTTGAAAAATTAGGGTATAAAGAACAGGATATTGTAAAAGGATTTTGGGTAATTGGAGCAATCCTTAGTATGGTAGCGATTGCCTTTGGAGTTTGGATATAAAAAAAACATTTAAAGAGTTTTCTTTAGATGTTTTTAAATGCCTTTTTGAATCGTAGAAAGAATATATTCTTTTTCACTATCCTCACTATTTTCCCATAAAATTTCTAAAAATACGCCTAGACCTGGAAGGGTAATTTCTTCTTTATCTTCTAATGCAGAAGTAATAGAAGCTTTAATTTCGTCTGTGCTTGCATCTTTAAAATTTTCACGAATGCTTTTTCTAATATCAATTTTCATTTCGTATCATCCTCTCTAATATGTTTTGTGATCCTTTTTCTAAATTTATACAAAAAAGATAGTTTTTTTTTTTACTTTGTTATATAATAGAAATAGAATGAAGGAGGAAAAAATATGGGTACAGGAACAATTGTTTTGATTGTAATTGCAGTAATTGTAGTACTTATTTTACTTTATGTAGCAGGAACTTATAATAAGTTAGTACATTTAAGGAATTTAGTAAAAGACCAATGGGCTCAAATTGATGTGCTTTTAAAAAGAAGAGCAGATTTAATCCCAAACTTGGTAGAAACAGTAAAAGGATATGCAAGTCATGAAAAAGAGACTTTAGATGCTGTTATTACTGCTAGAAATAAAGCAGTTTCAGCAACAACACCAGAAGATGAAATGAAAGCAAATGGAGAACTAACAGGAGCACTTAATCGTTTGTTTGCTTTAACTGAATCATATCCAGATTTAAAAGCGAATACAAATTTTTTAGATTTGCAAAATAATTTAAAAGAAACTGAAGATAAAATATCTTATGCAAGACAATTTTATAACGATGCTGTATTAAAATATAAAAATAAATTAGAAATGTTTCCATCAAATATTGTTGCAGGATTATTTCATTTTAAGCCAGAAGCATTTTTTGAAGCGACAGAAGCAGATAAAGAAGTACCAAAAGTACAATTCTAAGATAGAGAGATCTATCTTTTTATTTTATAAGATGATATAGTATTAAGTAAAAGGAAGTGAAGTATGAAAATTTTAGAAACTACATTATTGTTGCTTAGAAAAGATAATGAAATTTTATTGGCAAAAAAGAAAAGAGGCTTTGGAGAAGGAAAATATAATGGAGTAGGAGGAAAATTAGAAGATGGAGAAACTCCAGAAGAAGCAATGATAAGAGAAACAGAAGAGGAAATTATGATAACTCCAACCAAATATGAAAAAATGGGAGTCATTGAATTTTTAGAATATGTAAAAGAGGAAAGAGCAAATGTGAAATTTCACTTGTATGTAGCAACTGAATGGGAAGGCAATCCTAAAGAAAGTGAGGAAATGATTCCAAAATGGTTTTCGCTTGATAATCTTCCTTACAATGAAATGTTTCCAGATGATAAATATTGGCTTCCTTATATTTTAGAAGGGAAAAAAATAAATGCCTTTTTTGATTTTGATGAAGAATGGAATTTGTTATCTTATCATATAGAAGAGATATAGAAAAGGGCGAATTATGCACAAATATAAATTGGTAAAGATTTTATGGGATTATTTATTTCCACAAAACGTCATAAAAAAAGTGAATTGTGCTATAATGAAATAAGTGAAAAAAGTAAGGAAGTGGAAAGATGTATAGAATATTGGATAATATAGAAAATCCTTTTGATATAAAAAAATTAACGCTAGAAGATTTAACCATTTTGTCAGAAGATGTGCGTACTTTTTTACTTGAAAATGTTTCAAAAACAGGAGGACATTTAGGTTCTAATTTGGGGATAGTAGAATTGACCCTTTCTCTTTTAAAAACATTTGATTTTGATAAAGATAAGATTGTTTTTGATGTTGGTCATCAATGTTATCCTTATAAATTATTAACAGGTAGAAAAGACGAATTTAAAAATTTAAGACAATATGGGGGAATGAGTGGATTTCCTAAGAGAAATGAAAGCTCTTATGATTTTTTTGATACTGGTCATAGTAGTAATTCTATTTCAGCAGCACTTGGAATGGCTAGGGCAAGAGATTTGAAAGGGGAAAATTATGAAGTTATAGCTGTTATTGGTGATGGAGCTTTAACAGGAGGAGAAGCATTTGAAGCGTTAAATGATTTGGGTTTTCATAAAACGAAAATGCTTGTAATTTTAAATGATAATGGAATGGCAATTTCTAGAAATGTGGGAGGAATGTCAAACTATTTAACTCATATCAGAATTAATCCAAAATATAATCAAATCCGTAGAAAAATAAAAAGCAAATTAAATAAGAAGGAAAGTAATATTTTTACGAATGCAATAAGAAAAGTAAAAGATAGCTTTAAAGAGTTATTCCTCAATTCCATGTTTTTTGATGATTTAGGACTACGTTATATAGGACCAATTGATGGACATAATTTAAAGGAACTAAATAGGGTAATGAGACAAGTTTCTAATTTAGAAGAACCAGTTGTTTTACATGTAGTTACAGAGAAAGGAAAAGGGTATGCATTAGCAGAACAAAATCCTAACCTTTATCATGGAGTTAGTAAATTTGATTTAAAAACAGGGATATTAAAATCTGATAAAATTACTTATTCTAGTGCTTTTGGTTCTGCCTTAGTGGAACTTGCAAAGCATGATAAAAAAATAGTAGCAATCACAGCAGCAATGGCAGAAGGCACTGGATTAGAAACTTTTGCTTTAAAATATCCAGAACGTTTTTTTGATGTTGGAATTGCAGAAGGACATGCAGTTACTTTTGCTGCAGGACTTGCTACCTCACATTTCAAACCAGTTTTTGCTGTTTATTCTACTTTTTTGCAAAGAGGAATTGACCAGATTATTCATGATGTTGCTATGCAAGAACTTCCAGTTGTTTTCGCAATTGATAGAGCAGGGCTTGTTGGAAATGATGGAGAAACGCATCAAGGAGTATTTGATATTAGTTATTTATCCATGATACCAAATATGACAGTCATGGCACCTAAATGTCCAGAAGAAATAAACGCCTTTTTAACTTATGCATTCTTTTTATCCAAACCAGTTGCGATACGTTATCCAAGAGGAGGCGCGAATTATGCTTTTAAACCATTAAAAGAAATTAGAATGAATCGCTGGGAAGTATTAGAAAAAGGAACAGACATTGCGATTATTGCAGTTGGGAATATGTGTGGAGTGGCCTGCAAGGTAAAGGAAGAATTAGGAATAGAACCTATGATTATACAAGCAACTTTTATAAAACCATTAGACATGAAATTATTAAAACAATTAGGAGAACAAAATTATAAAATTGTTACATTAGAGGATGGGGCTTTAATTGGAGGATTTGGTAGTGAAGTTAGAAGAGCTATGGATATATTCGGATACTCTAACCCAATTTTAAATATTGGTTATGAAGACCATTTTGTATCTCATGGAACTCCTGATATTTTATATGAAAAAGAGCAAGTGGATGTAAAAGGAATTGCTCAAAAAATAAAAACGTTTTTGAAAAAGTAGGAAGTGAAAAAATATGAATGTCTATCAAAGATTAAATAAAGTGATTGATTATATAGAAACGCATTTAGAAGAAAATATTGATAACGAAAAACTATCAAAAATATTGGGTGTTAATTCTTATATGATGCATCGATTATTTAGTCTTCTTTTAGATATTTCTTTAAATGATTATATTCGTAGTAGAAGACTTTCCAATGCAGGATATGATTTATATCATGGTGACGAAAAAATTATTGATTTGGCTTTTAAATATGGATATGAGAATGCAACTTCCTTTTCTAGAGCATTTACAAAATTTCATGGTATAAAACCAAGTGTCGCAAAGCAAAATCCAAGTGGTTTAAAGGTTTTTCCTCGTCTCACATTTAAAGAAAATGTGATGCCTTTAATACCTATGGAATATACCATTTTAGAACTCCCGGAGTTAGTATTATATGGAAAAGGTATGAAAACAGATGATGCTCATATTGGAAAAGATGCTCCCAAATTTTTTAAAGAGATGAGGAAAAAATATGGAAAACAATATGGTGATATAAAATATGGAATGGTTGTTTATGAAGCTCGCTTTGATAGTGATAAATATGAATATTGGGTATTATATGATAAAAAGATAGAAGAATTTCCCTCATATGTTATTCCGAAAGGAAAATGGCTTTGTTTTGAGGTTCCAACTGATGAAGCAGTTGACATTCAAAGAATTTCCAGACAATTTTATGAAGAATTTGTACCAAGTAGTAAATATCATTTTCGTGATGTACCTGAGTTAGAATATTATCATAATAATAGGGTAAGTTTTTTAGTTCCAATAGACTGACTAAAATTGACAACAAAAAGTCAGTTTTTTTTATTTGGTTTTTGATATAATTTTCCATAAAAAAGGTGAGCATTTATGAAATTTTATACAGAAATATATTTTATAAAATCTTTAATAGAAGAAATTGATTGGGAGAATTTATGTCATGAAATTTCTGATTATTTGGGCTTTTTTTCAAAATGGAATTTGATTATTTCTTTTGATGATAAGATCCACTATTATATACAAACAAAAGTTAAGCTTCCTATTTCTTTTTCAAAAGCAGAAAAATTTTTATTAAAATCAGTATCTTATCAGCCACTAAAGGGAAGATGGAAGATATTTTCTTTTGGCAAAGTTTCAGATACAGTATTAGAATTATACAACCGAAATCAAATAAAGAAACGAAAAGAAATAAAACAAATAGAAATAAAGTTTTATAAGGTATTAGATAAATTATTTTCGTTTATGAATTTGCAATTATTTTATAAAAATCAAATTCGAAAAGAAAAAATTTTTATTTCTTTTCCCTTTAGTTTGCTCAAAATAGATTTTAGTGAAGAAAAAAGATTTGGATATCAAAAAGCAGGTTTTTTAGATATAAAAAAATCATTGGTACTATTAACAAATAAGGAAGATAATTCTATTTTGGAGGTAGATTCTTTTCCCTATGCAGAAGAAAAAAATTATTTAAATTTATCTCATTATGATTTTTATAAACATTCTTTAATTGTAGGAGCAAGTGGAACAGGAAAATCTAAATTAATGGGGTTAATTACTTCAGCACTTCTCCATAATGAAGATTTAAAAGCACGATATAAAATTGTGATTATTGACCCTCATGCGAGTTTAAAGGATGATATTGGTGGATTAGAAGAAGTATCTTTAATCGATTTTGAAATGGCAAGTATTTCTTTATTTGGTGGAAAAAAAGAAGATGCTTTTGCAACAACGGAATTATATTTGTCTTTATTTTCTACTTTATTAAATGGATATAATGCCAAATTAGAAAGAGTTTTAAGACATTCTATTTATTTGTTGCTTTATATAGAAGATTTTACTTTTATGAATATGAAAAAACTATTATTGGATTTAGAATATCGCTTACAAGTATTAAAAGAGAATGAGGTACCAGTATCTATCAATCAATTTTTTATGGGAGACTTTAATGAATTGAAAAATCAATCCTATAGCGAAGCCATAGCGCCTGTTATTTCTTTTTTAGATGAAATGGAATTGGTTTTTCAAAATCTTGGTAAAAAAAACTTAAAAGAGCAAATTAGTGAGAACTTTGTTACGATTTTTTCATTAGATTCGATGAAATTAGGAACTCATACAATCAAGACAATATCTGGATTTTTAATGCAACAGATGTTATATGTAGCGATGCAAAAAGAAATAGAGGAACATATTATATTTATGATTGATGAAGTTTCTCTTTTAGAAAATCCTGTTCTTTCTAGAATGTTATCAGAAGCTAGAAAGTATGGTTTATCTTTACTATTAGTAGAACAATATTTTGACCAAATTAGTTCTTCTTTAAAAAATTCTATTTTTACAAATGTACAAAACTATTATGTTTTTAGAGTATCCATAAAGGATGCTGAAGAATTAAAAGACCATATGGAAATGAGTATTGAGGAAGATAAAAAAGTAAAACTGCTTTCAACCTTAAAGGAGCGTGAATGCATTGTAAAACTTTGTAAAAATGGAACTTTATATCCAGCAATCAAAGCAAATACCTGTTTTTTAAAATCAGTTCCGTGTAAAAATCTTGTGTATGATATCAAAAATGATACACAATTTGAATATAAACAGTTTTCCTTTGATATGAATGCTACCACTTCTACCGAAATGTTATTAAAATCCATTTCCTCTAGTCGAAAGAAGGTTTTTTAGATGAATGATGAAATCGCAATCGCAGTGGTTCAAAAAATTATGGTCTCTATTTTTGGAAATTATAAAACTAGTTCTTTGGAAGAAATTTTGAATCGGTATGCATTTGATATTAAATTACCAGAACAGGTAATTGATTCCACAACAGGAGAAACTACTTGGGCGGCTTCTACAAATCCTATGAAATATATTACAGAAATGAATATGGAACAAAAAGATAGGAAAGAAGGCTGGATGCAAAAGGGGGAAATCACTAATTTTGATGACATTATAAAATTATGGGAACAGATTAATTATCGGACAACAGAGCGAGTTTATAATTCTATGGATGTAGCAAAAAGTGATACCATCTATGGATGTGAAAAAGTATATCGTTCTTTGGATTCTAGAAATTCTAAAAATTTGATTTTTTGTGATGGAGTTGGAGATTCTGAATATGTACTGGCTTCCGAAAGAAGTGTAAATTGTAGATTTTGTATTCGAATAGCAGATTCCGCTAATTGTACCAATAGTTATGCAGTTGCATGTTCTAATACAGTGAGTAACAGTTTCTTCATTGAAGACTGTAGCAATGTTCATGAATGCATTTTTTGTGCTCATGTGTCAAATAAGCAATATTGTATTGGAAATGTACAATTAGAAAAAGAACAATATGAAATGATTAAAAAGAAATTGATAGAATGGATGTTGGAAAATTGATAGAGAACAAAATTTCGCTTTTCTCTTTACATTTAAAATTTTTATCGATATAATAGTAACTGATGTTATTTCCTACATTTGGAAATGAAAGAAACTATGGATTGTGTTATAATAGAAGCTATCTGTAGTAAGAAAGAAGGAGTAAAATGGATAAGATTATTGTAAAGGGAGCAAGAGAAAATAACTTAAAAAATGTATCAATAGAGTTACCAAAAAATAAGCTTATTGTAATGACTGGAGTAAGTGGTTCTGGAAAGAGTAGTTTAGCATTTGATACTATTTATGCAGAGGGAGAACGACGTTATGTAGAAAGTCTTAGTGCCTATGCAAGACAATTTTTAGGTGGAAGTGAAAAGCCAGATGTAGATAGTATTGAAGGACTTAGTCCATCTATTAGTATTGACCAGAAAACAACTAATAAAAATCCAAGAAGTACAGTAGGAACAGTGACTGAAATTTATGATTATTTAAGACTTTTATATGCAAGAATTGGTGTTCCTTATTGTCCTATTCATAAACGTCCTATCACAAGTCAAAGTATTGAAGAAATGACAAACCAAATTTTAAAATTGGAATTAGGCACTAAAATTCGTGTTTTAGCGCCCGTTGTTCATGGAGAAAAAGGAACTTTTAAAGATTTATTAGGAAATTTATCAAAAGATGGTTATGTACGTGCTAGAATTGATAATGTGGAATATGAATTAAATGAAGAAATTAATTTAGAAAAGAATAAAAAACATAATATTGAGGTAGTAATTGACCGATTAATTATGAAAGAAGATGTTCGTAGTAGACTTTATGAAGCAATTGAGCTATCAACAAAACTAGCACATGGAAAATGCGTGATTGATGTAGTAGGTGGAGAAGAAATTGTCATGAGTGAATCTTATGCTTGTCCAGACTGTGATTTTTCACTTCCTGAATTAGAACCAAGGATGTTTTCTTTTAATGCACCTTATGGAGCTTGTCCAGACTGTAAAGGTCTAGGTGTAAAGTTAAAAATAGATGAAGATTTGGTTATTCCAAATAGAGATTTGAGTATTCATGAAGGGGCGATTGTATCTTTAAATTTGAGCGATGAACAAAGTACTTATAGTACTCAAATAGAAACATTGGCAAAATTTTATGATATTGATTTGGATATGCCAATTAAAAATATGGATAAAAAGAAACTAGATATTATTTTGTATGGTTCTAAAGATTTGTTAGAATTTCACTATGTATCAAAAACTGGGAACACCAGAACAAGCAAAGATTATTTTGAAGGAATCATTACGAATTTAGAAAGACGATATATGGAAACAAAAAGTGGTTGGATTCGTGATTGGATTGAAGGATTTATGACAGAACTTACTTGCCCAACTTGTTATGGAGCGAGGTTGCATGATTCTGTATTATCTGTGTTAGTAGGAAAAAAGAACATTTATGAGTTGACTCTTATGAGCATTGGTGATTTACAAGATTTTTTCAGCAAACTAAAATTAAATAAAGAACAAGAAGAAATTTCTAGATTGATTATAAAAGAAATTAATTCAAGACTTACCTTTTTAGTAAATGTGGGGCTTGCGTATTTAACATTAGCTAGAAGTGCTTCTACGTTATCAGGAGGAGAAGCGCAACGTATCCGTCTTGCGACACAAATTGGTTCTAGGTTAACAGGAGTTTTATATGTTTTGGATGAACCTAGTATTGGACTTCATCAAAGAGACAATAATAAATTGATTCATTCTTTACAAGAAATGAGAGATTTAGGAAATACTTTAATTGTTGTAGAACATGATACAGATACAATGTTAGCAAGTGATTATTTGGTTGACATTGGTCCAGGAGCAGGATTACATGGTGGAACTGTGGTTGCAGAAGGAACTCCAGAAGAAGTCATGAAAAATAAGAATAGTTTGACAGGAAAATATTTATCTGGTGTGGAAAAAATAGAAGTCCCTGAAAAAAGAAGAAAAGGAAATAAGCTATTTTTAGAAGTAAAAGGCGCAAAAGAAAATAACTTAAAAAATGTTAACGTTAAAGTGCCACTTGGTACGTTTACTTGTGTTACTGGAGTAAGTGGTTCTGGGAAAAGTAGTTTGGTAAATGAAATTATTTATAAAGCTGTTTTTAATAAAGTCTACAAAGGAAAAGAAAAAGTAGGAGCTTGTAAAGCGATTAAAGGTTTAGAACATATTGATAAAGTGGTTGACATTTCACAGACACCAATAGGAAGAACTCCTAGAAGTAATCCAGCTACTTATACAGGAGTATTTGATGACATTAGAGATGTATTTACAAATACCAAAGAAGCCAAAATCAGAGGATATGATAAAAGTAGATTTTCTTTCAATGTAAAAGGTGGTCGCTGTGAAGCGTGCTCTGGAGATGGGGTCAAAAAAATAGAAATGCATTTCTTACCTGATGTCTATGTTCCTTGTGAAGTTTGTAGTGGAACTAGATATAATAGAGAAACATTAGAAATTAAATTTAAAGGGAAAAATATCTATGATGTTTTAGAAATGAGAGTAGAAGAGGCATTAGAATTTTTTGATGCATTTCCAAAGATTAAAAATAAGTTACAAGTACTTATGGATGTTGGTTTATCTTATATCAAGTTAGGTCAAAGTGCTCCTACTTTATCAGGGGGAGAAGCAGGAAGAGTGAAGCTTGCAAAAGAATTACAAAAGAAGCCAACTGGAAAGAGTTTATTTATATTAGATGAGCCAACGACTGGACTACATGCTGACGATATTAAAAAGTTACTGGTTATTTTACAGAGAATTGTTGATAATGGGGATACTGTTTTGGTAATTGAACACAATTTAGATGTCATTAAAGTAGCGGATTATATTATTGATTTAGGTCCAGAAGGCGGAGATGGAGGAGGAACCATTGTAGCAACAGGAACTCCAGAGGAAATAGTAAAAGTGAAAGAAAGTTATACTGGTGAATTTTTGAAACCTTTGTTAAAGAAATAGAAAAAACTATTTCTTTTTTTAGTACTTTTGATATTTTTTCTAGTATATATAAGTAGGTGATATAAAATGGATGAAGTAATAGAACAATTAACTGTTAGAAATTTGATATGCAAGATTAGAAGAAAGTAAGTGATGCTTGATAGTGAAATATCTGATGCCAAACGACATGATAATTATTATGACAATATGATAACACTTATTGATATTGAACTTTTAATATCAGTGTGTAATAAATTAAGAAAGGAACTGGTGAAATATTGGAATTAAAAGTTGATAATCAAGTAATAAATTATATAAAGATAAATGATGAGGATTATATTTCTATTACTGATATGCTTAAATCTAAAGATGGCGATTTTTTGGTATCAGATTGGTTAAGAAATAGAAATACTGTTGAATTCTTAGGTATTTGAGAAGAACTTCACAACTCTAATTTTAATTATGGCGAATTCGCCACAATTAAAAGTCGGGCTGGTCTTAATAGTTATAAAATTAGTGTTAAAGAATAGGTTAGTAAAACAAATGCTATAGGTATTGTGTCAAAAGCTGGAAGATATGGTGGAACTTTTGCGCATAAAGATATAGCATTTGAATTTGGCATGTGGATAAGCCCAAAATTTAAATTATTATTAATAAAAGAGTTTGAGAGATTAAAAAAGGAAGAGCAGAAGCAATTAGGTTGGAATGCTAAAAGAGAACTTTCTAAAATTAATTATAGAATTCATACTAGTGCTATTAAGAATAATTTAATACCAAAAGAATTGACAAGAGAAGAAATAAATTATATATATGCAGAAGAAGCAGATGTTATTAATATGGCGTTGTTTGGAGCAACTGCAAAAAAATGGAAAGAAGAAAATAAAAGTAAAAATGGAAATATAAGAGATCATGCTTCTATAGATGAATTAATATGTTTAGCAAACTTAGAAAATTTAAATGCAGTTTTTATAAATGATGGAATTTCACAAGCAATTAGACTCGAAAGGTTAAATAAAATTGCCATTTCTCAAATGAAAATATTATCAGAAAGTAATAAGAAATATTTGAAAAATGAAATTAATAAATAATGATGTTATTGGATCACTACAAGAGATTTAGCAAAATTATATCAAGTGGAAATTAAAAGAATCAATGAAGCTGTAAAAAATAACATTGAGAAATTTCCCGAAAGGTTTTCTTGGATACTTTTGTAAAATTACGAAAATATATTGGTAGTAATTTAATTGAACAGAAATTTATTAATGAATTAGTAATAAAAGATGATAGAAGCATTGATTTGTTCGAAGAAACCTTTTTAAACTTATAAGTGTTATGATAGAACAATATGAAAAAGTAACTTCATTTTATGGTATAATATAAATAGGTTATGTTATTGAACAAGGAGAAAATTATGAATAGTATTAGTGTCTGGATGACAAAACATTCTATTCAAAATGAATTTGAGGTCTAGTAAAGTTATAGAGGTTTAATTATTAAAATAAGAGGTGTTAAAAATGGAAAAGAAAATAAGAAACGCAGTAAGGGTATATATAAAAGAAGATGATAAAGTAGTTTGCATTCAATATAAAGAAGGACCAATAGGTTATATCGATATGCCAGGTGGAAAAATAGAACAAGGAGAAACAGCGTATGAAGCTGCTATCAGAGAAGTAAAAGAAGAAACAGGAATGAGAGTAGAAAAGTTAGAGAAAATAGGAACCGTAATTGAGGAATATCCTGATAGAATTTATCATTTTCAAGTATTTATGGCACTGGATTTTTCAGGAAATCCCCAAGAATTTGTGGAAAATTCTTCCTTTTGGATTTCAATATCAGAATTAAAAAAGAAAGAGAAGCGTTTTGGAATTGCTTATTTGTTGAATTCAGAATATGAAGATGATTTTAGAAATAAAACTTTGAATTATAAAATAGATGTTGAAATGAATCATACAATATTAAAAATAGAAAGAATGTGAATTTATGAATTTTGAATATCAATTAAAAGAATCAGATGAAAGGTATTTTTTAAAGGAGCGTCATAGAAAAACAAATATGATTTACTTTGTTTTGTTTTCTATATTTTATATTGCAATTAATATTCCTATGCTCATGAAAAAGTTTTGGTTGTTCTTTACAATTTGTATTTTTTTTATCATTGTTCTTGGATTTGTATTATGGGGATGTAATTTCATTTTTACATTTATTGAACTAAAATTAAGACAAAAAGGTAGAAAAGAAGACTATATCAATTATCATTTTAGTGTTACTAAAAGAGGAATTACTCAAAGCACTGAAAATTTAAAAAAAGAGGTACTATGGAAAGATATTAAAAAAATAAAAGTTAGAAGAAATTATATTTTTGTAGAACCAAAAAAGAATGAAGTTGCTTTTATATTTCAAAAAAATACAATGGGAGAAACCTATGAAAAATTAGTAGAAATAATAGTAACAAATATGAAATTATGTCAAAATAAATAGTATAAAATTCGCAGATTACTTGCAATTAATATAAAAAAATGATATGATGAATTGGTAAAACAACGACAAGTAAATATAAGAGGAAGTACTGATTACTTCTTTTTTTAATTTTCTTATGTTACAATGAATAAGAAGGTGAAATATGAAAACAATAGTAAAGCAATTGCCAAAAGTAGAACTTCATTTACATTTAGATGGAAGTGTAAGAGTCTCTACAGTAGCAGAACTACTAAATATAAGTTATGAAGAAGCATATTCTCAAATGGTATGTGATAAAAATACACATTCTTTAACCGATTATTTAAAGAAGTTTGAACTTCCTGTTATGGTAATGCAGACCAAAGAAAATTTAAAACGAATAACGAAAGAATTGTTAGAAGATTTAAAAGAAGAACATGTAATTTATGTAGAACTTCGCTTTGCACCTTTGCTTCATACAAAAGAAGGCTTGTCACAAAAAGAAGTAGTAGAAGCTATTATAGAGGGAATAAAAGAAGTAACGGGAATTACTTGTAATTTGATTTTGTGTTGCACAAGAGATAATTTGGAAAATGAAAAAAATTTAGAAACAATTGAGGTTGCGAAAAAATTTTTAAATCATGGTGTTGTAGCACTAGATTTAGCAGGAGATGAATCAAAATATCCGACCAATCTGTTTCAAAAATTATTTGAAAAAGCAAAAAAATTAGGAGTTCCTTATACGATTCACGCAGGAGAAGCTAGTAGTTATCGTAGCATTTTGGAAGCTCTTCATTTAGGAGCAGTCAGAATAGGGCATGGAATTTCTTCTATTCAAAACAAAGAGTTGATGAATGTATTAAAAGAAAATGAAATATTGTTAGAAATTTGCCCACAAAGTAATGTGGATACAAATATTGTAGTGGAGAAAAAAGAACATCCTATCAAGCAGTTATATGCTAATATGCTTGTATCTGTAAATACAGACAATAGGACTGTTTCTAATATTACCTTAACAGAAGAATATGAGGATTTAATGAAAGTACTTGATTTTACAGTAGAGGATATTAAAACCTGTAACTTAAATGCAATCAAGTGTTCATTTTTAAAAGAAGAAGAAAAAGAACAATTCAGAAAACAAATAGAGGAGGGATATTGTGACACCACATATAGAAGCTAAAAAAGGAGAAATTGCGAAAATTGTCATTATGCCTGGAGACCCACTCCGCGCAAAAATGATAGCAGAAACCTATTTGGAAAATGCTAAATTAGTAACTGGTGTAAGAGGAATATTAGGCTTTACAGGACTTTATAAAGGAAAAGAAATTACGGTTATGGCATCAGGGATGGGATGTGCGAGTATTGGTATTTATTCTTATGAGTTATATCAGGATTATGAAGTAGATGTAATTATTCGAATCGGTTCTGTTGGTGCTTATACAAAAGAGTTAAATTTGTATGATGTTGTATTAGCAGAAAATACTTATTCAGATTCTACGTTTGCTAAAGTGCAGGATGGGACAATTGAAAATATTTTATATCCAGATAAAGAACTAAATGACAAAATAAAAAATACAGCTTTAGAAAACGGAATTCCAATTACTACTGGAACCATATACTGTAGTGATGTCTTTTATTCAGATACTGTAGATTATAAAAAAATGTATCAAAATTATCACTGCATTGGAGTTGAAATGGAAAGTTTTGCCTTATTTCATAATGCAAATCACTTAAAGAAAAAAGCAGCTTGCTTATTAACGGTATCTAATAATTTTGAAACAAATGAAGAAACTACATCAGAAGAACGACAAAAGGCATTCTTTACGATGATAGAGCTTGCATTGGAGGCAACTTTAAACTTATAAAAAAAGCATTTTTACGTATACTATGAAAGAGGTGGATTGAATGGAATACCATAAATATGAGAATGTTGCATATCATTTGCACACAATAAAAACAGATAAATTTAAAACAGTAACAGTAAAAGTGAATTTTAAAAGAAAACTAGAAAAAAAAGATATTACATATAGAAACTTATTAGCGGATGTTCTTTTAGAGTCTTCTTTGAAATATCCTAGTAGAAGAGATATTGAAATTAAAACAGAAGATTTATACAATTTGTTTGTAAAATCAAATACCTATTTATCTGGAAATTATATGATTATGAGTTTTGACTGTATTTTTTTAAATGAAGCTTATACAGAAATTGGAATGTTAAAAGAGTCTTTAGATTTTTTAATGGAATTCTTATTTCATCCAAATGTAGTAAAAAAGCGTTTTGAAACAACAAATTTTAAAATTGCTAAAAAAGCATTAGAAGAACAATTAAATTCCTTAGAAGATAATTATGGTAGATATTCTATGTATCGGCTATTAGAAGAAATGGATAAAAATGCTTTATTCTCACTTCGACCAATTGGTTATTTAGAGGATTTACAAGAAATTGATGAAAGCAATTTGTATTCTTATTATGAAAGCGTTTTAAGTAGTGATTTGGTAGATATTTTTGTGATTGGAAATATTGATTCAGAAAAAGTACAACAATTATTTTTAGAAAATTTTCCAATCAATACTTTAAAGAAACCTGCAATGAGTCATTACTTAGAACCATTGAAACCTAGAAAAATTATGAAAACAACAAAAGAAAAGAAAGATATCAATCAAAGCCATTTATTAATTGGTTGTAAAATTGATTTCTTATCAGAGTTTGAAAAAAAATATGTAATGAATGTTTATAATTTCATTTTAGGTGGAGGAACAGATTCTAAATTATTTCATAATGTGCGGGAATTAAATTCTCTTTGTTATTCGATTCATTCTACGTACCAACCAACAAGTAATTTATTAATTATTAAAGCTGGAATAGATGCTTCTTCTTATAAAAAAGCAGTTTCTTTAATCAAGAAAGAACTTGTAAATATGGAAAAAGGAAATTTTGAAGAATCCGATATTGAAAAAGCAAAAATCACTTATTTAAGTGCTTTTGATGAATTAGAAGATTCTCCTAGTTCTATTATTTCCACTTATATTTCTCATGAATATTTGGGATATGATATGTTAGAAGAAAGAAAAAAGAAAATTCATGAAGTAACAAAAGAAATGATAGTATCAGTAGCAAAAAAAGTTCATGCAGATACTGTTTATTTATTGGAAGGAGGGGAACATAATGAAGCAAATGAAGATGAGTAATCTCGATTTGGATTTGTTTTATGAAAAATTAGAAAATGGACTTGAAGTATATATGATTCCAAAAAAGAATTGTAATAATACATATGTTACTTACAGTACAAAATATGGTTCTAGAGATTATGAATTTGTTCCTCTTGGAAATAAGAAAAAGAAGAAGGTGCCACTTGGTGTTGCTCATTTTTTAGAACATAAAATGTTTGAGCAGGAAGATGGTACCGACCCCTTTGCTTTTTTTAGCGAAAGAGGAGCAGATGCGAATGCCAATACAAATTATACAAAGACTACTTATCTTTTTTCAGGCACACAATTTCTAGAAGAAAATTTAAGGTATTTATTAGAATATGTAGAGGCCCCATTTTTTACTGATGATAATGTTGAAAAGGAAAAAGGAATTATTGAACAAGAAATTATGATGTATGAAGATAATCCTTATAACAAAGCATATGAGGGATTGCTTTATAATATTTTTATAGAAGATGCCATCAAATATCCTATTATTGGAACTATAGAAAGTGTTCGTTCTATTACCAAACAAGACCTATATGAATGCTATCATACTTTCTATCATCCTAGTAATATGTTTGTAGTAATTACGGGAAAAGTAGAACCTTATGAAGCGATTAAAGTCATTCAGGAAGTAGAAAGTAAAAGAGCTTTGACAGATGCAAAGCCTGTAGAAAAGAAAAAAATCAAAGAGCCAGTTGAAGTTGAAAAAGAATATGAAAAGAGAAAAATGACAGTAACCATTCCAAAACTTTCTATTGGTTACAAAATACCACTTGCTCCTTTCAAAAATCTTTCGAGGAGAAAGATTCTTCATTATTTGATGATGCTTTTTGATATTAAATTAGGACCAGTTAGTTTATTTCAGGAGCAATTAAAAAAAGAAGGCTTAATGACAACTGATTTTGCGTTTGACTATATTGATACAGAGGATTATTTTATCGTGATGTTGATTGCAGAAACAGAAGAACCTGAAAAAGTTACTACTTTAGTGAATCAAGAGCTTAGCAATTTAGAGTTATCAGAAAACGATTTAAATAGAAAACGTAAAACTTTAATAAGTTCTTTCTTATTTATGAGTGATAATATTTATAGTTTAAATGAAAAAGCAATGAATAATGTTATTAAATATGGAAAAGTAAACTGTGATGATTATGAGGAAATTAAAGAACTGAATATATCTGAGTACAAAAAGATGATTCCAAATATTAATTTAAATAATCATTCAACTTACGTAATCATGCCTAAAAAAGGAAAATAGACTTGAAAAAATGCTCACTTTATGATAGAGTAGTAATATATCAAAGGAGGAAAACTCATGAAGATTTTGTTAATGATTATATCAATTTTATTAATTGCTATTGGACTTTTACAAAGTGGAAAAGCAGAAAGTGCTTCTAATGTAATTAGTGGTGGAAATGATAGTTTATTCGCAAATAGAAAAGAACGTGGAGGAGAATTATTTATCACAAGATTAACCGCTGGATTAGGAGCAGCATTCTTTATTATTTGTATTATTATGGGTTTATAAAATAGTACATCGTACTATTTTT
>CANRVY010000029.1 GCA_947643405.1 uncultured Mycoplasmatota bacterium
ATACAACCAATACCATTACTACATATCAAAGCACTTCTAAGTAATTTGCTTACTTTATGATTTTCATCATAAAATGCAATTTCTTCTATTTTAAAATCACTAATTTTAATTTCTGCAATTTTTTCTTTTATTTCACTTAATGTTTTCATCAATAAAACCTCCCTTAATTACTTGTTATTTTAACACATTTATCTTTCAAAATCATCACTTTTATCAATATTTTTATTATTTTGTATTATATCAATTTCATTATTATCAAGTATTTCTTCCTCATACAAGTCATTTATGATATTATCATATTTATTTGATGAGAAAAACTTATCTTGTAAGAATTTAATAAATTTATTCCATAATTCTTTAAAATAATTTAATGTTTCTTCTAATTTTGATACTTTATCTTCAAGTTCATAAATAGTGTCGTTAGCATCATTTAAGTCATATTCTAATTCTTCAATTCTATCATCACGAGTTTTAATTTTCTTTTTTAAATTTCTAACTTCGTTAGAGTGTTCTCTTAAATCATCTTCATATCTTTTTAAAACTATATTTATATCATTGGCATCTCTTAAATTAGAAGTAGTGTCATTAGTTTGTTCTATATACTTTTTAATTTTATCTACTTCATCACTAGAAATAGAGTAGTTATTTTTATTCATAATAGTAGGTTTTAAGTTATCAATAATATCATTAATTTCATTAGATTTATTTTGTAATTCATCAGTTTTATTATTTAATTCTTTCAGTTGTTTTTTATACTTTTCCTGTTCTCGTTTAAACTTTTTATATTCATTCATATTAGCAACATTAATATCAACATTTCTACCATCTTCTTTTGCTTTAAGAGTATAGTTTAAATGATAAATTCTATTAAACGAATTGATACAATATTCTCTCATTTTATCTTGAATATTTTTTAAACTAACTTTTGTAAATACATCAGATTTACCAACTTGTTTTTCCATACCATTTTTCATTCCATCTTTAAATGGAACACCAACTATATGTAAATGAGGACTAGATTCATCATAGTGAATGGTAGCATTAGCAATTTTAAAGTTAGGTACAACTTCTTCTAAATCCAGTATTTGTTCTTTAAAAACTTCTGTCATTTTATGTTTAAACTTATCATCTTTATCAGCCCAAAAGTCCATATCGTCAAGTTCAATAATAATTTCACAAGCAAGATCTCTTTTGTTATCATTAGAGATATGATTAAAATAATTTTCTATTTTTCTATCATTTCTAGTTTGTTTTTCATTGTATTTAATTCTTGCATCTTCAAACAATTCTAAATATAAATTTTTAGTATCTTCAACAATAGAGGATGTTCCTTTAATCGTACATATTAATTCTTGTTCCTCATCATATTTTCGTAAATTATGTTTATCAACTTTTGATAATTGTTGATGGTTTTGTATTGCATTATTAGATAGAGAAGTAGTTCCAGTTTCAGTATTTTTTACACTTCTTCTTGCTTTTTTTGATTTATTTTTATCATTACTCAAATGTAGTGAATAAGATAATTCTTCCTTATCTTCCATCTTTTTATTCCCCCTTTATTTGAATAGAGTCCTACTATTTATAGTAGGGTTAATTTTGCTTCCGTCAAAATCTCTAACCCCCTATAGATTTTGACATCTCACTTTGTTTATATCAAAATCTGGGGGCTAAGGTTTAGGCAACCTTAGAATCCACCTGTCTTATTTCGTATTATTTCAAAACTTCGTAATGAAATAAAACTGCATAAGACTTCTGATAAAATAGTAAGCACTGCTTATTATTTTATCTCTTGAAAATTATTCAAGTAATTGCAAATTTCATAAGCAATTATTTTCATAATTTTATTAAACAATCTATCGCTAATTTCATTTACTTCATAAACAAAACTTACCACGATTGTTATAACTTTTTTAGGAAAAAGTTAAAAAAAAATTATTCTTTATTATCTAATTTAGATTTAATTTTGCTCCATTCTTTTCAATTTCTTCTCTCTTTTTTCTCGTTTCTTCATCAAGTTCATATTCAGTAGAATTAACTACTGGTGGTATATATTCAAACACATCTTCTTCATTTTCTAATATAGATTTATCTCCCTGATTAACATAAATAACCCCGAGTTTTAGTTGTTCTAGTTTATCCATTTTCTTATAATCTTCTAGTGGAAATATTCTAACAATTCTTCTATCATTGTAGTAATTGAAGAACATTACTTTATCTTGATAGTAGTAAGTGGCTTCATAATATCCAACATTATAAAATTCTCTTAATCTAAATATATGTTCACTAACTTTATCAAAAGGTAAGTATTCACTAAATCTTAATTTTGTAACTACATTACCAATTAAAGCATAATCTTTTTTATCTAAATAGCCAGAGTCATATAACTCATTACAAGTAGTACACATATTTTCTCTAAATAAAATTTCATCTACTTTGCATTTATGATTTGAACTTTCTTTTAATTTGATTTCATCAATATATCTCATAACTAAATCTTGTTTTTCTTCTCTTGTATGTTCGCTCCAAGATAAATTATTTTCTTGATATTCTTTAGGGTATAAAAGTTTATTGATGTAATCTATATCTCTTTTAATTAGAATATCATCTGGTGTTAAACTTAAATCTTCACATACTTCACATTCTTTTAATCTACTTTCTAATTCAATTATTGTTGTTTCAACTATTTTTCTTTCTTCATCATATTCTTCTAACTTAAATGTTCCATTAACATATGCTTTTTTAATTCTTTCTAGTTTTTGATTTTGATTAGATATTTCTTTTTGAATATCTTCTTTTGGATTTTCTATTTTTGTTTTAATCATAGGAAGTAGTGTTTGATTCACAACACTATCATATTCGTTTATATCATCTATAAAATGCTCGATTTCACTTTCTATTTCAGTTTCTTTAATTGTTAGTTTACAATCATTACAATAGTAGTAATAGTAAGAGTTACCATTCTTTTTAGTAGTTGCTTTACCACCTAGAATACGATTACATTTAGGACAACATAATTTTTGTAAGAAAATATATGTTAAAGTTCTTTTATAACTTCTAGAATTTTTCTTTTGTTGGACTTGGCAAGATTCCCATAATTCTTTTGATACAATAGGTTCAACTACATCACTATAATAAACTGGTTCTTTTGTTCTTTTGCCATGTACAAAATCTCCTTTATATATTTCATTTTCAAGTATTCTCATTATTGTTGAATCATACCAATTTGTTTTTCCTAAAACTTTTTCTTTGTTAAATAAATTAGCAATAGTTTGATAAGAATTTCCCTCATAATATAAATTAAATACTCTAACTATTATGTCTTTGGTTGCTAAATCTGGTACTAATATTTTACCTTCTCTTTTATATCCAAAGGGACTTTTGTGTGGGATATGACCAACTTTTATGGCACCTGCTAAACCTATTTTAGTTCTCTCACTTGTTCTTTCAATTTCGTTTTGGGAAACAGTTGTAAGTAGTCTTGCGACCATTTTACCATTAGCATTTGTTGTATTAATATCATCATTCGCACAGTCGAGGTAGGCATTATTTTCATCTAAAAATTTCATAATATGTTCCATATCATAAACACTTCTAGTTAATCTATCTAGTTTTAATACAACAATCGTATTACATTTTTTATCTTTTATATCTTGTAATAATTCTTCAAATGCTGGTCTTTTATTTCCAGTTTTAGCACTTATTCCAGCATCTTCATATACTTTGTAAATTTCATAACCTTTATATTCACACATTGCCCTTAATCGTTTTTCTTGTTCTGGTAAACTAAAACCCTCGCGTTTTTGATCTTCTGTACTCACACGAATATATAGTCCTGCAATTTTCTTTTCTTCATTCATATTTTTTAATCCTCCTTTATTCTTTATCACCAAAAAAGAGGCGACAAAGACACATTAAATATTTTTATGTCTTTGACACCTCTTAATAAAATCTAAATAAGTTGTATTAATATCATTTAAACTTCGTTTCATATTAACCCCCAAAAACATAAAACTTCATTTATTGCTTATCTATTATAGATATTTAAACATCAAAGTCAAGACATAATTACCATTTTTTGCCTATTTAAAGGCATTTTAAGAGAAGTTGATTTGATTTTAATACATTTAATCTATTGATTTAATAAAACTTTCTAAATCTTTTATTTCTAGTGAATTTGCTAGACTTCCAACATATATCGTTTTAGAATAATTAAAAGCTAGGAAAGTAATACCTTTAATAATAACTCTATGAGGTTCAATATAGTTCAAATTTGTGTGTTCTATGCTTTTGATATTCCCATTTATAATAGTAGGTTTTGTATTACAAAAATCACATATAAATTCTATTTTCTTTTTTAATTCTTCATCAAAATGTAATTCTTTTATTTTTAATTTAATCATCTAAATCTATCCTTTCTTTTCTTAAATGCAAAAAATCAACTTCTTTTGAAGTTGATACTATATGTTTAAATCTAACAAAAGTTAGAATAGATTGCTCAATGGTGCCTGTGGTCGGACTCGAACCGACATGATATAAACCACACGATTTTGAGTCGTGCGCGTCTACCAATTTCGCCACACAGGCAATACATATTAATTATATCATAAAGATTTTACTTTGAATAGTAATTATCAAAAAAACATCAAAAGATGTTTAATTTTCTTTATATTTTGATTCGAACAAATCAATTTGTTCTTTCAAATCATCTGTATCCATTATTATTTTTGGCAAATCTTCAATTGTTGATAAACCAAAATAATCTAAAAATTCTTTTGTCACGCCATATAAAAGAGGTCTTCCTGGTAAATCCGATTTTCCTACTTCACGAATCAAATTTTTTAACAATAATTTTCTTACATGATGTACACTAGAAACTCCTCTAATTTCATCTATTTGAACTCTTGTAATCGGTTCATTATATGCAATTATTGCAAGTGTTTCCAATGCCGCATCTGAAAGCTTACTATTTTCTTCGATTGTTACTAACTTTTTATAATATTCCTTATGTTCCTGTTTTGTTACTAATTTATAACAATTTCCTAAAAATGCGATTTGTATTCCTCTATCTTCTTTTCTATAATCTTCATCTAGAGCTGAAATCAATTTTTGAAGTTCATATTCACTCGCTTCTAATATATTTTGTAAGTCTTCTGCTGTTAATCCCTCTTCTCCAACAACAAATAAAATGCCTTCTAATATCGCTTTTTTATTCATGCGCATCACTTCCTTTTAGTTCTAAAGTAATTTGATTAAAATTTTTATTTTGAGTAATATAAAGTTCCTGCTTGCGTGCTAAATCAAGGATTGATAAAAATGTCACAATCACGTAATCTTTTGTTACGACTTCAAAAAGCTCATAAAATTCTACTTTTTTCTTATTCTTTAATAAATTTCTAATTTCATTACTACGTGCGCTGACAGAATACTCTTTTTTAGTAACTTTAGTTTGTAACGGTTTTTCTAATTCTTTTCTTTCCAACATCTTTTTGAAAGCTTCCAATAAATCATCCAAATTGATATCTAACTCTACTGCATTGGATTCTACATCAATATATTCTTTTAAGCTTTCTGGATTTTTAGAATAAAACTCATGTCTTTGTTCTTCTAATTCATGAAGCTTTGGTGTAATTTTTTTATATTTTTGATATTCTAGTAAACGTTCAATCAATCGTTCCCTAGGATCTTCCTCATATTCATCCTCTGCCTCTATTTTTTTTCTTGGAAGTAAGCTATTTGATTTTATTTCGATTAGTTCTGCAGCCATTGAAAGATATTCACTTGCAATATTTAAATTCATTGTTTCCATTTGATGTATATAGTCTAAATATTGTCCTGTTATTTTTTCTATTTCTATATCGAATATTTCAATTGATGATTCTTTAACCAAATGCAACAATAAATCAAGTGGCCCCTCAAATTCCGATATCATTACTTTATATTCCATCTTACCACGTCCAGTAGATTTATTATATCAAAGTAGTAATCAAAAAACAACATTGTGAAATGTTGTCATTTTTGAACAGAAGTAAGTTTAAAAAAATCATATAATTTTTGAAGCATATTATAGTTTCCACGCTTCATTTGTGAGTAAAATTGATTTAAAATTGTATCTATAGAATGTTCATTTTTTCCAAAACACTCAAAATATAAATATTCTAATTTTTCATTGGCATTCTGTTTCCTACTTTTGTATAATTCATCTTTTACATATTTTTCCATTTTTTGTTCTTTTCTTGTTTTTAAAGGAATATATTTCTCTTCTGCTATTACTTCTATAGAAAATTCAAATTCTTTTATTTTCTTACTAACATCCAAAACTTCCATATCTTCATCAACTAAAAGCATACTTTTTCCAATACTTTCTCCATTTTGATTACATTTGAGCGCTAAAACACTGCTACCATCAGTTAATAAAAATGCATATTCTAAAAAATCTACATCTTTATTTGTAAATACTTCAGTTTTGTTTTTTACTTTATCTAGGAACTCTTGTTCAAATTTTATTCTATTATCTCTAATTGTCAGCAACAATTTGGTGCCCACTTTATAAAGCGGAATTTTTCGGATATGAATAATATTATCATTAATATCCCATTCAAAAAAATCATACAACTGACGATTGAAATTCAATAAAATGTCATATATGTAATTCATATTTTCTCCCTCCTGGTGTATAAATTGATAAAAAGATTAAGCATAATCCAATTAGAAAATATTGGCATTCTAATCTTCTAATTATAAAGTGCACATATTCATGAAAATTATACCCAACTGTCATCAAATTGCAATAACTGATAATATATACTGCTCCAATTGTTGAAAATCCAAAGCCAATTAAAAAAGTGAAAACGCGCTTCAATTTGGCATCACCTAATTTCATTTTATTAAAAATTTTCAGAAATAGTACGATTGACACAAAATATAAGCCATGATACGATACTTTTTGTTAGGTGATTAAATTGAAAAAATTTACAATGATTGATGAATCTTTTATTTGTGAGAATTGTGGAAAAAATGTAGAAAAACTAAATTATACAGCAAGGGATCATTGCCCCTATTGTCTCTATTCTAAACATGTCGATATTCTTCCAGGTGACAGAGAAAATCTTTGCCATGGTCTTTTAAAACCAGTCGGTATTGAAAAATTTAAAAATAGCTATAAAATTATTTATCGATGTAATAAATGTAAGAATTTACATAAAAACATTATGGCTTTAGATGACGATATGAATTTAGTTATTGAACTTTCCAAAAATACTACTTATTAAAAAAGCACTTCAATATGAAGTGATTTTTTAATATCCAAATATTCTGACTAATAATGGAAGCAATAAGACAAAGAAACCTACTACAGCAAATAAAGCAATAATAAATGCCCAATTTCCTTTCTTCTTCTTTTTGGGTTTTTCCTCTTCCACATTTTGTATTTTTGAGGCATTCTCAATTGGTATAGCTTGTTGCTGCAATTCAGGTGTCATAGAAACTTCTGGCGATGTAGAAGTCTCTACAACAAGAGAAGGGTTTTGAATTGAGACATTTTCAGTTGATTCAACTACAGGAGTTTCAATAACCGTTTCAGGTTGTACTAAAGAAACATTCGGTGTCGAAATTACTGATTCTGGAACGACAGCTTGTGAAAAATCTTCCATAA
The DNA here is from genome assembly GCA_947643405.1 of uncultured Mycoplasmatota bacterium. Lineage (GTDB taxonomy): Bacteria > Bacillota_I > Bacilli_A > RF39 > UBA660 > MGBC102946. The sequence continues at coordinate 7,652 of CANRVY010000029.1, forward strand.
AATTATTTGGTACTGGCATTTCTACAGTTGAGTTTCTTACACCTTCTGGTGTTACATTTACAGGCTGAGGAATCGAATTCGCTATTCCTCCCATACTTATTGGTTGTGATACTCCACCATTATTTACCATTCCCATTGAAGTTCCCATATTGTTAGTCATTGGTTGAACTGATGGCACTCCTGTATTAGGACTCATTTGCTGATTATTTAAACCATTCTGCATATTCATTTCATTTTCGTTCATACAATTACCTACCTTATCATAAAGCATTATATCAAAAATATGATAAAAAAAATAGCGAAATTGCTATTTTTCAAATAAAGTATATAATTCTTGACATCGTTTGGTGTTCATTGGACTCACATTTTCTAAACGATAAGGAATCTTTAATTTTTCATATTTTGGAATTCCTAGTGTTTCATAAGGTAAAAATTCTACTTTTTCTATATTCTTTAAGTTGGATACAAATTCTTTTAATTTTAATACATATTCTTCTGTATCATTGATTCCAGGAACAATCACTTGCCTAATCCACATTTTTTTATTCAATTTTTGGCAAATATCTAAAAATTGTAATGATTCTTCTATATGTTGACCAGTTAAATTTTTATATGCTCCTTTTTCTAATGCTTTAATATCCATAATTACCAAATCTGTATATTTTAATATTTCTTCATAATTACCAAGTCCAAAACCGGCTGTATCCAAACAAGTATGAATATTACATTGTTTGCAAAGCTTTAAAGCTTCTATTAAAAATTCTGGTTGAAGAAGAGGTTCTCCTCCAGAAAAAGTAACGCCTCCTTCTTCACCAAAATAATTTTTATATCTCAAAATTCGCTTTACTAATTCATTAGCTGTAAGCTCTAATTCACTTTCCTTGTTCCAGGTTTCTGGGTTATGGCAATATAAACATCGTAATCTACATCCTTGCATAAATACTACAAAACGAATCCCTGGACCATCTACTAATCCCATTGTTTCAATAGAATTAATATATCCTTTCATTACATTACCTCATGGAATGTTCTACTAATTACTTCTTTTTGTTGTTCTTTACTTAACCGATTAAAGTTAACTGCATAACCAGATACTCGAATTGTTAAAGTGGGATACTTTCCTGGATTTTCCATTGCATCAATTAACATTTCTCTATTTAGTACATTTACATTTAAATGGTGTGCTCCTTGTTTAAAGTACCCATCTAATATATGAACCAAATTATCAATTCGTTCTTCTTCACTATGGCCTAAAGCATTTGGTACAATTGAGAATGTGTTAGATACTCCATCTTGACAAATATCTTTATAAGGTACTTTAGCAACTGAGTTTAAAGATGCTAGTGCTCCATTTGAATCTCTTCCATGCATTGGATTTGCACCTGGCGCGAAAGCAACTCCTGCTTTTCTTCCATCTGGTGTAGCGCCTGTTTTCTTTCCATACACAACATTTGATGTAATTGTAAGTACAGACAATGTATGAATTGCATTTTTATAAAGTGGATGTTTTTTCAGTTCTGAAACAAATTTTGTTACTAAGTCTACTGCAATATCATCTACACGGTCATCATCATTTCCATACTTTGGATAATCTCCTTCGATTTCAAAATCAATTGCAACGCCTTCTTCATTGCGAATTGGTTTTACCTTGGCATATTTAATTGCAGAAAGAGAATCCACTGCTACTGATAAGCCTGCAACTCCAAAAGCCATTAAACGTTCTACATTTGTATCATGAAGAGCCATCTGAATTTTTTCATAAGCATATTTATCATGCATATAATGAATGATATTCATAGCATCTACATAAGTTTTAGCAACACGCTCTAAAACACTATAGTAAGCATCTTTAGTTTTTTCATAATCTAATACTTCATCTGTTATTCTTGAAACATTTTCAACAACCAATTTTCCACTTTTTTCATCGATTCCTCCATTGATAGCATAAAGTAATGATTTTGCCAAATTACATCTCGCTCCAAAAAATTGCATTTGCTTTCCAACTTTCATAGCAGATACACAACAGGCAATTGCATAATCGTCACCATAAATTGGTCTCATAATATCATCATTTTCATATTGAATCGCATCTGTTAAAATTGAAATTTTTGAACAATATTTTTTGAAATTTTCTGGTAAATTATCAGACCAAAGTACTGTTAAATTTGGTTCTGGGGAAGTTCCTAGATTAATCAAAGTATGTAGATAACGGAAACTATTTTTTGTAACTAAGCTTTTACCATCTAGTGTCATTCCTGCTAATGATTCTGTAACCCAAGTTGGGTCTCCAGCAAATAATTCATTATATTCTGGTGTACGTAAATGACGAATGATGCGAAGTTTGATAATAAATTGGTCTACTAATTCCTGCGCTTCTTTTTCTGTTAAAAGTCCTTCCTCTAAATCTCTTTCAATATAAATATCTAAGAATGTAGAAGTTCTACCAATACTTTCTGCTGCTCCATTATTTTCTTTTACACTCGCTAAATATCCAAAATATAACCATTGAATTGCTTCTTTTGCATTTGTTGCTGGTACTGAAATATCACATCCATATTTATTTGCCATAGATTTCATTTCTTCTAAAGCTCTAATTTGTTCACAAACTTCTTCTCTAAGACGAATCGTCTCTTCATTTGTAACATCACATAATTCATTCAAATCATTTTTCTTCTGCTCTATTAGATAGTCAACACCATAAAGTGCTACACGTCTATAGTCGCCGATGATTCTACCTCTTCCATAAGCATCAGGAAGACCTGTTAATAATCCTGCACTACGAGCTCTTCTGATATCTGGAGTATAGGCATCAAATACTCCATCATTATGAGATTTACGAAATTCTTTAAAATAATCTCCAACTGTTTTATCAAGCTCATATCCATAAGCTTCTAAAGATGTATGTGCCATACGAATTCCACCATATAAGTTAACAATTCTTTTTAATGGGGCATCTGTTTGCAATCCAACAATTACTTCATTTTCTTTGTCAATGTATCCTGCACTAAAGTTATCGATTCCAGAAACGATTTTCGTTTCAACATCTAAAACTCCCCTTTCTAATTCTATTTTTAAAAGTTCTGATATTTTATCCCAAACTTTTTTTGTTTTATCACTAATACCTTCTAGAAAAGTATCATTTCCTTGATATTCGTGATAGTTATTCAAAATAAAATCTTCTACATTGATTTCATTTTTCCATGTTTCTCCTTTAAAATTTTTCCACGCTTCCATATCCGCATCCTCCTTTTAATGTCATACATAATAAGTATATCATAAATCACACTAGATAATCAAAAAAGATAACAAACAATGTTATCTTTACTTCTTTTTAGGTTCATATTCAATAATATCTTCCACTTTACAGCCTAATATTCTGCAAAATTCTGAAAGGACAAATAAGTCTACACGACTGATATTTCCTAAATAATATCCTTGAATGGTTTCAAAACGAAAGCCTGTTTCATTACATAATTTATTTTTTGACAATCCTCTTTCTTTCATTCTATCTGCCAATTTAAATTTGATTTCTCCATGTCCTTTAGAAACTCTTCTATCCATATAACCACTTCCTGTATTCAGGATACCATTTATAATTATCATTTGCATTCTACATTAGTCTGTAGAATAAGAGCTTTTTTGTCTTATTCTACGACTCTTTTTACAATTTACGTTCAAAATTTATTTTTATTATTAAAATATATTATCTTCATATTATTTATTTTTTTTCATAAAATTTATTAGGTGATTATATGGATTTTCAACTAAATAAACCCTATCCCAAACCTAGAGTAACTTGTAAAAATATAGAATATGCGAAAATATTGTTGCAAGATTATGCTGGAGAAAGTGGAGAAGACAGTGCCATTCATCTTTATATGTTTCAAAATTTGATACTAAGAGAACAATATCCACAAATTGCTAATAATCTTTTTTATATTTCTGTTATAGAAATGCATCACCTAAAACTTTTAGGCGAAACAATAGAGCTCCTTGGTGTTACTCCTGAATATATTACTTATGAAGCAAATTCAGATAATAAAATTTATTGGACTAGTAAAAATATTAATTATACTACATCTATCTGTGATATTTTAAAATTGGATATTGAAAAAGAGAGTCATGCTATCAAAGAATATCAAGCTCATTATCAAGCGATTACAGACCCTTATATTAGAGAATTATTATTACGAATTATTGAAGATGAAAAAGTTCATTTAGAATATTTTGAAAAACAATTATTAGCTTTAAAAAAGGAAAATATGGATTAGATATCTCCATATTTTTTATTATTTTTCTTTATCAATTTTAACCGTTCTTCTGATATGGCATATTCTAGTGGGTTAATTTGATTATAGATTTCAATTAATCGTTTTTTTGAAATCGTTCCTGAATGAAGTTCTGTAGGAGTACAAAATTCTTCAATTCCTGTAATGCTTCCAATCGAAAGAGTTTCTTCTATATTAACTAAAACGGAGAAATGGGAATATCGGCATTTTGTTTCAAATACATCTTGATATACATGAACCTTGCCCATTCTCGTTGCTAATACCTGTTCTTCTACTGTGCATTTTTCTCCTTTATATTCTCTCACTAAACCAATTATTTTGATTCTACTAATTCGATACATAAATCACCTGTTATATTCATACTGTAGCGGAAATTTGCTTGTCAATTCTATAACTTCTTTGCTTAATTCATCTAGTAATTTTTCATTTGTTGAATTTTTTAAAGCTTTTGCAATAATTTTTCCAATTTGAATAAATTCATTTTCCTTTAAGCCTCTTGTTGTCATCGCTGGACTGCCAATTCTAATGCCGCTTGTTACCATAGGTCTTTCACTATCATTTGGAATCGAATTTTTATTCACTGTAATGTGAATTTTATCTAGAAGTTCTTGCGCTTCTTTTCCTGTTATACTAACAGAATTTTTTACATCCACTAAAATTAAATGGTTATCTGTACCACCAGAAATGATTCTGAACCCTTCTTCTTCCAAAGAAGCCGCCATTGCCTTTATATTTTTAACAACCTGTTTCATATAATCTTGAAATTCTGGCTGTAATGCTTCATGAAAACACTCTGCTTTTGCTGCAATTACATGCATCAATGGTCCTCCTTGTATTCCAGGAAAAACTACACTGTCTATTTTTTTAGCGAGTGTTTCATCATTACACAAAATTAATCCGCCTCTTGGACCTCTTAAAGTTTTATGCGTTGTTGTAGTAACAACATCTGCATATGGAACTGGAGATGGATGCAATCCTGTTGCAACTAACCCAGCAATATGAGCCATATCTACCATCAAATATGCTCCTACTTCATCACAAATTTCTCGGAACCTCTTAAAATCAATTATTCTAGAATATGCACTCGCTCCTGCAATTATCATTTTTGGCTTTTCTGCAATTGCTTTTTCTCTCAACTTTTCATAATCAATTGTTTCTGTTTCAATATCAACATCATAATCAACAATTTCATAATCCTGACCGCTAAATGATAAAGGATGACCATGTGTTAAATGTCCTCCATCTGACAAATTCATTCCCATAACTTTATCGCCTTTTTGAAGTAGTGCTCTATAAACGGCCATATTTGCGCTAGAACCAGAGTGTGGCTGAACGTTAGCAAATTTTGCCCCAAATAATTGTTTCGCGTATTCTCTTGCCTTTTCTTCAAAAATATCAATATATTCACAACCACCATAGTATCTTTTGTTTGGATAGCCTTCTGCATATTTATTTGTGAGAATACTTCCTTGCAATTTTAAAATATCTTTTGAAACATAATTTTCACTTGCTATCAATTCTATATTTTGTTCTTGTCTTTGCCTTTCCCTTTTTAATGCCTCTTCTAAAATTCTATCCATAATTACTCCTCTTCCTATAATAGAAAATACTCTATTTCAATAATAGTATTCTTCACTCTATATGTCTATTTTATCATAAAGAGAGGAGTGGTACAAGATACAGACTAATTTCATAAAACATTACCATTTAATTTATTACTCTTAGTATTCACAATCTTTTTCTATTTTTTTCCATCATTATCCAACGCTTCTAATTTAAAAACCACTTATTTTACAGTGGCTTTCAAATATAATTTTCACTTTTGGTCGAAAAGACAGGATTTGAACCTGCAACCTCTACGCCCCGAACGTAGTGCTCTACCAAATTAAGCTACTTTTCGTTACTATTTATTATACTTATAATAAACATATTTATCTGGTATTCTTTAAATATTTTTCTAATTTTTCTAAAAATGGAATTTGACCTTTTAATATCTTTTTCTTAGCATCATTTATTTGAAACCATTCTGCGTAGTCCATTTCTGGAAACTCTACTATTTTTCCACTCTTTGGAGGCCATTCTATTTCAAACGTATTACTTTTTATTGCTTTTTCATCAAAGTCGTGACATGTAATAAAAACAGTTACTAATTTTTGGCTACCTTGTTTTATGGATGCTAAAAAATCGAGGCTTTCTTTTTTTAGTTCAAAACCTGTTTCTTCTTTAAATTCTCGTACTGCTGCTTCTATGGCTTGCTCCTCTATATATTCTCCTTTGGGTATAGACCATGCACCTTCATCTTTTTTTTGCCAATAAGGTCCTCCCATATGTTCTAAAAATACTTCTACTTTATTATTTTTTAAGCGATAAACTAAAACACCTGCACTTCTTTTCATACTGTTTCCTCCTCGTAGTTCATTCTCATTCTATAACAAAATTTTCTTAAATTCAAGCTCCAATAGATTCTTTGCATATACTCATTCTTATGAAAAATTTCAGTCTCTAATATCTTAATATTATGATTATGGCATGCTTCTAAAAACATTTCCATCAAAGAAGTAGCAATTCCTTGATTTCTATATTTTGGTTCTACAATTAATGCTTCTAACACAGCAGTAGAATGATACATCAATTCTCCGCTTTTTGATACGATATAAGCATATAGAAAACCGATTACTAAATTTTCTTCTTTAGCAACATAGAAAAAAGAATAAGATTCAAAATCCTCTAACCATTCTAATTTTTGTTTTATTTTTTCACACTTTTTATAACTTCTTTTTAACAACTCACTACAAAATTTTACTTCTACACCTCTCCTTACTGCAACAATCTTAATTCTCATGACGTATCTCCCTTTTTACTCTTCTGATACAGCCAACAACTTACTTCAATATTGTTTCAATTCCAATTGGACAATGGTCACTCCCTAAAATGTAATGATAAATTTCTGCTTTTTTAATGCTCTTAATAATTCTCTTTGAGCAAATAAAATAATCAATCCTCCACCCTATATTACGTTCTCTAACACTAGGCATATAACTCCACCATGTATAACTATCTTCTTTATCAGGATAAAAATGTCTATAAATATCTACAAATCCACTGTCTAATAAATTTGTAAATTTTTCTCTTTCTTCATTTGTAAATCCTGCATTTCCTATATTTGCTTTTGCATTTTTTATATCCTTTTCGGTATGCGCAACATTAAAATCGCCACACACAATGACAGGTTTTTTTACTTCTAACTTTTTTAAATAGGTTTTAAACATGTCTTCCCATTTCATACGGTATGGAAGTCTTTCTAATGTCCGTTTTACATTTGGAACATAGGTGTTTACTAAATAAAATTCTTGAAATTCTAAGGTAATAACTCTTCCTTCATGGTCATGTTCTTCTATTCCAACTCCATATATTACAGATATTGGTTTTATTTTAGAATAAATAAGAGTTCCTGAATATCCTTTACGCTCTGCTGGATATAAATATAATTCATATCCCTTTGGTTCAAATAAAATCTGCTCTCTAGTGGCTTTTACTTCTTGTAGGCAAACAATATCTGCTTCGATCCACTCAAAGAAATCAGAAAATCCTTTTTTTAAACAAGCCCTAAATCCTGCCACATTCCAAGAAATTATTTTCATATTCCACCTCTATTATATTGTATCATGTTTTATTTAGAAAGTAATTAGCTTATAACAAAAAAGTGCCTAAAAAAGGCTAAATTAAATTTCTAAGTGATCTTTATCTCCTAAAAGTGGTGTATTTAATACTCTAAACTTTTTGTCATTTTCAAATAAATATCGCAATTCATCAAAGTTTTTATCTGGTTCTAACATGAGTAGTGCTAAATCATCTAGCTCTTTTAATTCTTCTATTCCAAGTTCAAAGAATTCTTTACTTGTATCCAAATATGTTGGAAAAAACAAATAGGAAATCTCATCATTCATAAGAGCATGAAAGTCAAAGAATAAAGTTCTTGCAAGCATATCTAACCCTTTTATTGAAGAACCATGAACAAACTTTTCGACATTAACTTTTCCTGCTCGAACATTTAACCATGCCTCTGCTGCAAAACAAAAATATTCATCTTTAACATCTATATTATTATAATGTTTTCTCTCAATTTCTATTTCATCTGTATCAACATTAATCCATCTATCTTCTCTCTCACTATAATATTGGCATATCCAATGGTCTGGATAACGATTTTGATTGATATAAGGGGCAAATCCAGATCGAACTCTTGTAGGAATCCCTTTGGCCTTTAAAATGGAAGCAAGTAATACAGAGGCATATCTGCATGTAATAATTACTTTATTTTTATGTTCTCTTCCATGTGTTAATCCTCGCTCATCCAATCGAAATAGTTCAGCCATTATAGCTGGAGCTGTAAGCAAAATATCATCATGACAGCGATAATCATACCATGGATATTCTTCACTGATTCTATCATGTGTAATATAACTTTTTAAAAGTACAATTCGATGAATATAAGAGTCATTGATTAACTTTGTTAATTCTTTTAAATCATCTGGTAAACTTCTAAAATAGTTTTTATAATTTGCATAATTTGTATAAATACTTGTCTTTTTGTAAAAATTTAATATTTCTTCTTTCATATTTTTCACTCTGCACTTTCCTCTATTCAGAATAAAATATTTTACAAAAAAATAACTGACAATTTTGATACAAATTTTGTCAGTTAAAACGATGGTATAACGTTGTATAATCTAATGTTATATTTTTTAATTTTGCCATTTCTGAAATGGTAACAAAGGCATATCCTTCTTGTTCTAATCTTTCCATTGCTAATAAGGCACCTTCTACAGAAAATTCATATATATCATGTAATAATACAATTGCCCCATCATAGGCATTATCCACAATTTCTTTTGCAATTAATTCTTTATCTTTTGTTTTCCAATCGAGAGTATCTATTCCCCACTCAATAATGTGCATATTACTTATTTTCTTTGTTTCTTCATTAATATTTCCATAAGGAGGCCTTAGTAATGTTGGCTTAATTCCAATAATATTTTCTATTACTTGGTTAGTTTCCTTTATCTCTTGTATACGCGCATAATCATTTAATAATAACAGATTTCTATGGTTATATGTATGACTTCCTATTTCATTTCCTTCTTGATAAGCTCGCTTTAGTGTATTTCGATTTGCTTCTACACGATTTCCAAGTACAAAAAATGTAACCTTCGCATCATATTTTTCTAATCCATCTAACAAACGATTTGTTGTAGTCCCACTTGGACCATCGTCAAAAGTAAAAGCAATTAACTTTTTATCTTTATATTTAGCAAGATCACGTTTTTTTGGAACAATTTGTTCTTTTTCTTTTTCATTTTCTTTTATTTTGTATTGATCTTTCAACAATTGATTTATTTCTTTTGAAGGGATTATAATTTTAATCATTTCGTCATACTCCGCAGAAATTTTATATAAAGGAAATAAGATTTCTAATCCTTCATCTTTAAAGAAAAAGTGTTCATAATTATCAAGATCTACTGCTGTTATCTGTTTGACTAGTTTTTCATCTATTTCTAGTGAATTTTCTTCTATATGTTGCATCATATAATAATAAGAGAAAATAGATAATTTTTCCAATGCTTTATCTTCAGTTAAATAATCGTTAATAGATAAATGCGTTTTATTTTTACGATTATAATGAAAAGTTTTATCGCTTCTTATATATTGATTTTCACCTAGATAAGTATATGTTTCAAAATGAATATGATAATACATATTTTTATTTAAATCTTGTTGTTTTATTATCTGATATCCAATTATCAATTCATATTTTTGACTTTCACCAACAGGAATTTTCAAATCGACTGTATTTAAAAATTTTTCTTTTTCTAAATTAATATATTCTCTAATTTGCTGGTCTAGTTTCTTTTGATGCGTAATGGGATAATCAATTTTCATTTGATAATTTTCTGCTATTTTTAATATATGCATTTCATCTTTAGTATATTTTCGGGTGAAAAAAAATATTGCAGGTACTCCTATTATAATTATGATAACAATAGCAAGTGCTATTTTCCCAGTTTTATTTAATTTTCGTTTTGTGGTCATAATTCACCTACTTCTACTTTTTCCATTATACATTGTTTTAGAAAAATTTTTAAGCTTTTTTAATTTTTAATTATCAAAAATTAAAAATTTTAATTAAATTATGCAAAAGTGTATTATTGAAAGTAAAAAAACATGCTAAAAAATGTAGTAAAAAACACTCTATAAAGAGTGTTCACTATCTAAATGGTCGGGAAAACAGGATTTGAACCTGCAACCCCTTGGTCCCAAACCAAGTGCTCTACCAAATTGAGCCATTTCCCGAATAAAATGGTGCGCCCTAAGGGAGTCGAACCCCTAACCTTTAGATCCGTAGTCTAACGCTCTATCCAATTGAGCTAAGGGCGCGCATACAACACCAAAATTAGTTTATATAAAAAAATTAAATGGTGGCTCCGAGTGGAATCGAACCACCGACACAGGGATTTTCAGTCCCTTGCTCTACCGACTGAGCTACAGAGCCAATAAATAAATGGCGGTCCCGACGAGAATTGAACTCGCGATCTTCTGCGTGACAGGCAGACGTGATAACCGCTACACCACGGGACCAAAATATGGTTGCGGAGGCAAGATTTGAACTTACGACCTTTGGGTTATGAGCCCAACGAGCTACCAGGCTGCTCCACTCCGCGATATTAAATATCATTTATCTAATAAATAAGTGGCGGAGAAAGAGGGATTCGAACCCCCGCGCCGTTTCCGACCTCCCGGTTTTCAAGACCGGTCCCTTCAACCAGACTTGGGTATTTCTCCATAAAACCTTCGTTTCATTAGATAACGAATTGATTATATCATAAATATTTTTAGAAAGTCAACTACTTTCTTTACTTTTTCTTTAAAATATATGCTAATGAAGATAAATATAAAACTTAATTTTTTAATTATATCTAAATATAATCTTAGAAGTCTTCATTGTGTATTTAACAAAAAAACCCATAAAGGGTTATTTTTATATTGGTGCCTAAGGCCGGACTTGAACCGGCACGGGATTTGACTCCCGCAGGATTTTAAGTCCTGTGCGTCTACCAATTTCGCCACTCAGGCA
>CANRVY010000030.1 GCA_947643405.1 uncultured Mycoplasmatota bacterium
TTCTAGTATACCATTACTAAAGTTTTTCGTGTCTATATATCTATACTAACACCAAAGGTGAAATCACTTCATTTATTTTATAAATTTCTTCAGGAGTTAAATTAATACCTTTCCTAGCCTCGCTTTTGATTTCACGATAAGAATCATCAGCTTTTCTTGCATAATAAGTATATCTTTCTTTTCTACAACCACATCTTGATTTACAACCATTACAAACATGAGGAGACTTATCCAATTTTAAACAATGCTCATATTTAGAGATATCTTTCGGATCAGTGTAATTTATATATTTATGATTATCAGGTTTATAATAAACCTTATTTCTATCTATTTCTCTAAAAATAGAAGAATATGATCGATTGAGTTCTTTAGCAATTTTATAGATAGATTTATTATCATTTAATCCATCTTCAATATTTTTTCTTTCTTCATAAGATAGATGACAATAATTTACCATTTCAATACCTCCTTAAATGACAAATAAATTGCTTAAGTAGATATTATATCTGTTTCTAAAATTTATTGCATACTAACTATGCACTTCTTATTTTAAATTACAAAATCAAAAAGCAGAGTAAAAGCTCTGCTTTTTAGATTTACTTCTTTTTACTTTTTTGTTATAATAAAAATAATAATAGAGGATTGGTGAAATTCATGGAGCGAGAGGATTATTTAAAAGAACAGATAGAAACTTATATTGATCGTTTGGATTTATTAGGCATGCAAGAAACAATCGACCAAAAGCGTGTTGAAGAAGCGGTTGATGAACTAGAAAAGTTAGCTACTGAATATATAAGTTTGCTAGATGAAAGACTTGAAAGTCAAATCCAAGGAATAGAAAAGATATTTGTAGTTACTTTAGAAGAAGAATTAGAAAAAAGAAAACGAATTTACGATGTTGTAAATAAAAGATTTGAAGAAATTGTATCAATATTTTCAGATATAGAGAAAATAAGTATTGCATCAGATCTTTGGTCGCATATTAGTACTGTGATAGAAGCTTCAAAAAAACAAGTCCATGAATATGAGAGCGATATTAAGTTAGTAGAAGAACAATTCATAAAAATAAATCAAGCAGAAAAAAAAGAAGCTCGTTTGAATGAAAATCGTAGACAAGCTTATTTGGAGAATATAGACTTAAGAAATAGACAAGTATCATTTGAAGTTTTAAATGATGAAATTTTAGAAGTCTATCGTTCACTTTTAATTGAAGGAAATGCAGAGCAATTAGATTTTTCAAATATACAAGCCAAAGAAAAAGCATTAAAAAAGCGTCAAAATCAATTGTTAGAAAATTTAGAGTTAGCACGTAATACCAAAGATGCTGAGAGTTATATAAAAGTTTATGAGGAACGTGTCAGAGAAAATCGATTAGAACTAGATAAAGTAGCAGAGCAAACTTTTCTTCATTTATTAAGAAAAATGATGAATTTACCGATAGGTAGTTATGTATCATTGGAAGAAAGGACAGAGACAGTACAAGGGCTAGTGAGTTCTAGACTTTCTCAAGTAGAACAATTATATCAAGAGGGGATAATAGAAAAGGAAAAATATATGACTTTAGCTTCAAGAATTGATCATAGTGAAATATATAGACAATTATCAGATTTGAAAGAATTAGAAAAAAATGAAAACTTTATAAACTTAATTGAAGAACAATTAGAACATACAAAAGATCATATAAAAGGAAAAGAAGAACTAGAATTAATGTTTGCAGAACGTGCAAAAGAAAGAGGAAGAGTCGCAATTGTACCAGAACCAATAGATCAGCCATCTTTATTAGATAATAGTGGAGAGGCAGAAATATTATTTGCAGATGAAGATGGATTTGATGGGTATGAAGATTTGACATCAAAGCAAGTAAAGAAAGATAAAAAAAAGAGACGTCAAGTAATATTTATTGAACCTGCCAAAAAGAGCTTACTAGAAAAATTTGGAAAAGCAAGAAAATTCCTTCTTTCAGCTTTAAAGACAATTGGCGGTATTCCAGAAAAAATAAAAAAACTACCACAAGTTCCTACGAAATATAATCCAACAATAGGAGATCAGATTGAGTTAAAAGAAAATACTTCTATTTATACCGATCCTCTAGATATAGTAGAAGAAACTGATAAAAAAGATGCAAAAGAATTGGGTTTAACTGGAACTAAATTATTTGTTACAAGAGGTGCGATTTTAGATCATACTGGTACGCCGATTTATATTACAACAGATTATGGCGTTGATTTAGAAACAGTGGCAAGAAGTATGAACTTGGAAATAGGAATATATAATATTGCTTTGGGATGTTCAGTAGGTGATTCAGAAGGAAAATTTATCGCAGTAGCAGATGATAAGCTAAATCCAAATATTGAAAAAGGATGGATTAATGCTGCAGATGCAAATATAATAATTTTAAAGCAATTAAGTGAGGAACAGAAAAAGGGGGGAATGAAAAAATGATGAATATTGAGCTTCATACCGTTCTAACCTTAGATGATAATGAGAAGTATATTGTAGTTGCAAAAGCTGAGCATGATGGAAATGCATATGATTATTTGCTTCAATTATCTGCAGATGGAGAAGATGTAACAGAGCAGGTGGCTGTAGTAAAAGAGGAAAAAGAAGATAATCGTTTATATATTGTAGAAGTAAATGACAAAAATGAATTAGATAGATTAGCACCTTTATTTTGCAAGCAATTAGAAGAATTACAATAAAAAACCTTTAGTAAAAAGTCTAAAGGTTTTTCTAATATATTTCATGGCAAGTACCTGCAGCAGGTCTATAAAAGCAATGATTTTTATATCTTCCAGCATTTTCTTGATCCCACCAAGTTGCTTTACAAGCAGCTCCATTACTTGGGGCGTAAAACCAAAGGGCGTGTGTTGCAGGATGATAGTATTCTCCTTTTAAAACTCTATCTGCTAAATTTTTTTCTTGAGTTGTTGGATTACTAAAAAACAAGGGACTATTTTTTCCTTCAAAGCCGCCTGGAGTCTGATAAATCATTTTTGATATGGTTGTGATGTCTTTAAAAGTAAGGCAATTGCCCAAGACTCTATTTACACCAACATTTCCTACCATAAGCATTCCCAGATTACCTTCGCCAACTGCTTCAGCACGCATGAGCCTTGCGAGTAAATCTCTTTCTTTTGTAGTATATTTTATTACTCCCATATAATCACCTAATTTACTATATGCTTTCTTTACATAATATCTACAATTGTATCTGTATTTTGCGAAAATATTACCTATAATTGTTACGAATTTATAAGATGATTCTTGTACTTTGTAATAATTTATGATATACTCTATTTGTATTTTGATTTAGGGGTATAGTTCAATGGTAGAATAACGGTCTCCAAAACCGCTGATGTGGGTTCAACTCCTGCTACCCCTGCCATTAAGAATTTTAGTTGAACTTTCAACTTAAAATATCGAAAAATCGCTGGAATTATAAGGGTTTCAGTGATTTTTAATTTTACGGAAAAAATGGTATAAAAATGGAATATGAAGTAAGTAATTTGATTAAAGATGAGAAACTAGAGAAAAGAATTGTAACAACTTGTATGTTTAATAATGTTAAATATCAATTTAAACAAGGTAGAATACTAAAGATTAAAAATACTAATCTTAGTTTAATAGAACCTCATAAGGTAAATATTACTATTAAGGACAAAGACATTATATTGATTTACTTCGATAAGGAGAATTTGTTTCTTTATAATAGAAGTATGCCAATTACAATTAAAACTCTAGATACCCTACTTAAAAATATCAAACAAAACTTGATTAAGGTATAGAAATCGATTCTATATCTTTCATTTTATCCGTTTGTTTTTAGTTTAAAAAGGTTATAAAAGTTTTTATAATATAAATATACTATAAATAGTAAAACTCTTTTTAAATCGTGTTAAAAACCTATTTAAAATATGACTTCTTATTGTCTAGTATTTTATATATTAATATGAAAGATGTGTTACTAGGGAATCAAATGGAAGATAGAATTAGAAAATTAGAACAAGAAAGAGATTATATACTATCTACTACGGAAGATAAAAGATTAAGTAAGAATACCACTATTCATTCTAGAATTAAATGTTTTTATAATAGAAGAATTAGTATGTTAAAGAAATATGGTGTTGAATATGCTCTACAATTAAAACAAGTAAGAGATAAGATAAACGAAACTAATCAAAAGAAGTATGGGTGTAATTCAATTCTAGGTAATAAGGAATTTCGTGAGAAGTACGATATTAATACCAACTTTCAAAAACTAGAAGTAAGAAGAAAGACAAAACAGACTAGTATTATGAAGTATCGTGTATCACATCCACAAAAGAGTCCTATTATTAAAATAAAGATAAGAAGAACTAATTTATTAAGATATGGTACTCCTAACGGTAAAGGTAAGAGAATTAACTCAAATGGAGTTATAAATAGATAATAAAGGAATTGATTATGTTATTGTATAACGGAAGTAAATTTGTAAAAGGAAATGTGTTTGAGGATCCTCAAGGAAATAAATTCATATTTTATAAAAATACTGAAAATGGTAAGTTATTTACTATGGAAAATGGTGTTAGAGTTGGTTTAACTGAGAGTCAAGTAAACAAATTGAAACTATTAAATGAGAATAATATTGTAACAATGGTTGAAGCACCCAAAGTAATTGGAATAAATATTAAATTTGATGTTTGTGAAGAAAAATTTACTGTGTTAGAGAAATCAATAAAGACTTTTGATGTATACCCCTAGAAGACGAACAAAAAAGTTCTGTTGGCTATGTATGTTTTGATATGAAAACTGTTACACTTGGTAGTTTGACTCTAGAATTTTTAAAAAATTTTCAAAAAAGTGGTACATTTGAAATAATGTTCGAAGATTTAACTAGTGAGGTTTATAATATGCAATGGTTTCATGGAATTCAAAAAGTACAAGATGATATCTATATATGTTTGTTTCATGGAACAAAGAAATGTTTTTTATAATGATGTTATTCTCTTGTTTTTAGTAGATAATTACACTAGGTGGTGTTTTATATATGAGAAAAGATTTAAGAAAAAAGTATGATGATTATTATAGAGAATATGACTTGTATATAAGAGATATAATGGTTAAAACTTATGCTAGACAACTTTCTAAATACTATGATTATGGGTTATTGATTAATCGAGATACTAGTTTAAATCAATATGTGAATTCAATAGGAGATTTATTTAATGTAACCTATTTATTTTCTGAATTGAGAAACGAGGTAGAACAACTATTAAGAGAGGAATATCATTTAGTTATTGTTAGTGATGAACCTTTAAAGATTGAAACAATAAAAAATGACTAGTTCATGAACTGAATTTAGTCATTTTTGTTTTTTGATTAAATCATCAAGTTTAACTCCTAGAGCAACTGATATTTTATAAAATGTATCAACACTGAAATTATATGCTGTCTTTTCACTCTCTATTTGTCTTATAAAGTCGTGTGATAAGTCTACCATTTCCGATAATTCCATAGCAGTAATACCTTTTAATTTTCTATATTTCTTAATGTTTTTACGAATTGTATTATAGATGTCGGTATCAAATTTTAACGTTTCTTTCTTCTTCATAATAACTTCATATCTCCTAAATATAATTGTAGAGTAATACCTCACAAAAATATGTTAGGTAATTTCTAACATTATTGTTGACAAATATTGTCGAATTGTGATAATATTATGATGTCGGTAAGAAGTACTTAATTCCGACAAAACGTAGTACTGTTGGTTTGAAGTAATAGAAGTCAACAGATGAAGTTTTTCGGAACACAAGTAGTTTTAGAGTGTTCCTTTTTTGTTGTTTAAGGAATACTATGTAGAAAGAGAGAGTGTTTGTATGAGTAAGAAAGAAACAAATTCAACCGAAAAAAAGAAAGGAAAATTAAAGAAGATTCTATTGATTATTTTATTAATAATTGTAGTTCCTATTATTGTGTTCTTTGGTTATAGGTTCATTAGTACTAAAATTAGTAAATCTAATTCAGAAAAATTTAATAATAATTTAAATGAACTTGCTAAGGAACGAATTGATTATGTATTTATCGAGATTAACCCATCACTTGTATTAACTGTTAAAGATAATAAAGTAGAAGATATAAGTTGTTTAAATGATGACTGTATGACTATGTATAATGAATTAAATGTCAAAGGAAAAAATATTAATGATAGTATTGATACTATTTATAATAAGTCAAAAGAAAAAGGTTTTGATGTTTCAAATGGAGTTAAGATTAAAACTTCTAATAATGTAAATATTGAAGTTAAGGACCATATTATTATCGAACACATTGATAGTATTAAAGAACAAGAATTATTAAAAGAAGTAAAGAACAATGAAGATATTAAAAATGTAAGTAATGATAATTATTACACTAATTTATGGGAAGAATTAAAGAAAGACAAAGATTATGATAATTTTTATACTTGTAAAATGGTGGATAAAGAACTTAAATGTTATTTCGCAGAGAAGTTTTTAACTATGTCAAACGAAAATAACGGTAATGGTTTAAAACCTAGTGATTTATCAAGAGTTTTAGATAAGTTTGGAATTAAGTACGAAAGTTGGAATTGGGGAGTAGATTTTGGAGATAACCCATATGGTTTATATATAAATGGTAAACTTTATTATATGGTTAATGATAGTTTAGAATATTACGGAGATATACCTGATTGTGAGAGTGAAAAATCTGGTATGCCAACAGGTTATGTTTCTTGTGCTATGGCATATGGAAACCCTGAAAATGTAATACAATATCCAAAAAGTAAATTAAATCTATTAACTTCACAATTTGATAGTTAGGAGTGATTAATTTATGAAAAAGTTATTATTAATATTATGTATGATTACATTAACAGGGTGTCAAGATAATACGTCTTCCCCTACTAAGCCAAGTGAAAAAGAAGAAACACCTATTGTAGAACAAAAGAAAGAGACTTTAGATGATGTTACGTTTGAACTTCATTCGCCAAATCTGAGTAAAACAGATCCTTTATATGCTACTAGAAGTGAGCATGCTGATACGAATGATGTAGCAATTTATATTGGCTTCGGAAATGATAAAATAGATATTCTTGTCGATAAGGAAAACGATAAAGTATATAACTTACAAACAAGAGAATTAATAACAGATAAAGATTTTCTAAAAAATATTCCAAAAGGAACAGTTTTCAGTTTTATGCTAGTTAGTAGTGCTTGTGGTGGAGGTAAAGGTTTAGCATATAATACCTATATAGGCAGTCCAGTAGGAAGTCATACTCTTGCAGACAGGGTATGTAGAGCAGAAATCTCACAAGATTTAATTAATCAGATTAATAGTTTAGATGGTTTTAAGGTATGGGGAGTAAGTATTCCGTTTGATTTAAGTATGTATGATGAGCAAGAAAGGAATAGAATGCTGGAATATCAGGAGTATGACCCAACTAATATAGTATCTATTGAAATTCCAGTAGGTTTTTACGGTCAATCAAGTGAAGAGTATAGAGAAGAAATGATAAAATTAATGAAGGAATTACATAGTAAGTTTGGTCTTATAAGTCCTACTAATTTAGGTCCACAAGGATACTTTAGCCTTTCATTATCTAAAAAATACTGTGATAAATACAATCTTAAATGTGAGGTTGCTGACTAGTAAAAATAGTTTAAGAAGATAATCGTAACTGGTTGTCCTTTTTATTTTATATTGTAAAGTCATCTTCAAAGGAGAGTGAATTAAAAAAATGAGAGTTAGTACTACTATTAAACTTAAGAACGAGTTTATAAGTGATATTGATTTCATTCATTATCAAGATACCTACAATAATCAAAATGTAATTGATAAAGATTTACTCTTAAAAAAAGAACAGAATATATATATAGGAGATACGAAATTACTTGCGATAAGTAGAATAAAAATAGTGAATCATTGAGAAAAGTAAGTTTCTATTTGGAATTCGTTATTTATAAAATGCTAGCAGTTCTCTAAAATTTACTTATTTGCCCTTTTATCTAAATTTTTATTAATGAATTTAATTTTAACATCTCTATTATGCAGAAGTCAGTGCAATAAATTAACCACGTATTTTAAGTAAAATTTTTATAAAATAAAAAATGAATTACTATTTAAAAATGTTATTTAAATGTAAATATTTATAAAATTGTTATAAATATTTTCACAGAATAATAAGTATCTGCTAAAATAATTATAGAACTTGATAAATAAAAAGTTTGCATTATAATAAATGGCAATAAAAAAGAGGGGTAAGTTATTATGTATGATAATAAGAAAAAATATAGTTATTTATTAATTGGGATAGCAAGTTTAGTTTTAGTAGCTAGCATATTTTTTCCTAGCAATATATATCAAGAAATAACAAATAAAGTAGAAGCAACAAAATTAGCGGCTAATATAGACTTAACAAAAGACTATCTATATTTATCTGATCTAAATTATATTACAGAAAACAATTGGTCTTATAATGGTTGGGGTGGTCATGAAATTCAAAAAGATAAAAATCAAGATGGAGGTGTTTTAAGTCTTATAATCAATGGTGAAAAAAGATTATTTGCCAAAGGTCTTGGTGTTCATGCCAAAGGACAAGTGACGTTTGATATATCTGAATATTCAACACAGTTTTCAAGATTTATTGCGAAACTTGGTGTTGATGCAGCAAGAGGAACAAATGGTAGTATCTGGTTTAGAATTACAGCATCTAAAGATGGAACAACTTGGGATAGACTAATCGATAAAACAAATGTTATGACTGGCGAAAGCGAAGCTCTTGAGGTTGATTTGGATGTTACAGGATATCAATATCTTTGTATTTATGTTGATCCAAATGGTTCAAATGCCGCAGATCATGGTACTATAGCAGATGCTCGTTTGGTTACAAAAGATTTTACATTAAGCGACACAGGAAATTACACTAAAATTCAAAAATTAGATTATTATGACAATATTTTAGGTACTAATAATTTTGAAGATAATTATAACAATAATTATAGATTGATTCTTGAAAGAGAACTAGTAAGAAAATTAGGGTATTGGAATATTCAATATATTACAGATTTAGATATTAACGTTTCTGAAACATTAGATTGGATTTTAAGTAATAATAGAATAATAGAGGAAGTTATTGAAGTTGGTGAAATTTCAAATACCACAAAATTCTTAACTGTTATTTCTGATATTTATCATAAATACCAAAATGAATTAAATACAGAAAATGGTTACGTTTATGAAAAAATGATAATAGCTTTAGCAGCAGGATATTCTACTGATAAAATTATATCACCACTTGAATTTGGCTTTCCATCTCCTACATATGACTATTTAGAGCGTTTTGAAATCATGAAAAATTTATTTGATAATAATAAACTAAAAATAGTGAAAAATAATGATTTACAAGGTGATTTTATCGATAATAATTGGTTTAAAGATTACCATGTAGAATTAATGCGTATGGTAATGCAAGATGGAACAAGTAATGGCGACCTTATATGGCTTAATGGGTTTACATATGAAAAGAAAAGTGTCAGTTTTTATATGATGGGTTATGTATCTCCATCATATACTCAAGATAAATATTATGCTGAAGAAAATAGAGAAAAATATGATACACAGTTTTATTTAAGTAAATATAACGTTCCATATGGTTTAATCAATGGTGTTAAAATTCCAAGATATTGGATGGTATTTGCGAATGGTGGTATTTGTTGGAACGCCTCTCGCGTTGGGCAAAGTATGTACCGTGTTAACGGAGTCCCTGCAACAGGAGCTTACCAAGTAGGCCACGAATTATATATCCAATATTATGAAGATGCTAATGGCAATGGTTATTGGTCAACAAGATATGGTAACTGGAGTGGCGCTGGAAGCACTTGGGGTGGTGGAAATCCTTTTCGTTACATATTTAACTGGAATAATAAATATTTTACAGATAAACACATTAGTGGTTCTAAAGTAGCATCAAGTACCGGATATTTATATTTAGGACAGGCGAACTTAAATAGATATGACGATTACAAAAAATCATTGTACTTAAACTTAACAGCCAATTCTTATACAGATGATAATAAGAAACTAGAAACGTATTTTAAATCTTTAGAAGTTAATGATATAAATTTAGATACGTATGATTATATCATAAATCTTTATAAAAAGATGAGTGTTAAAAATGAAGGTGGAACAATAACTTCTAGTGATTGGTATGCTTTGGCAAATAAAATAATTGAAGCATATACTTATCATCCAGTAGCAATGTTTGACTTACTAAATGTTATAAGACCTTATTTAGAAGGTAGTGAAAAATTACATATAGATAGACTAGAAAAAGAAGCATTAGAAAAAGCAGTCGTTGCAACAGCAAATGAAACAATTCAAGGGGATGCTGTTAGAACTCATGCAAGACAATTATTAAATAGGGCTCAACCAGATCCTATGTCATTCTCATTTGATGGAGAAAATGCTGGTAAAATTGTTAAAAATCCAATGTATCAATTTGCTTGGGCATATAGTCTAGATGGTGGAGCAACTTTTACAGAATTTGTAAATGATGATTCACTTGAGTTAACAAAGGAAGAACTAGCTAAAATTACTGCTGAAAATGATATAATTTTTAAATTTATGGGATTAACTGACTATAGATATACGATAGATATTACGAATGGTTCTTTAAGTAGTAATTTATTTGCTAACGATTTAGAAAATAGAGTTGTAGGTGTAGATTTAACTTATGAATGGCGTAATAGTGAAAATGATCCATGGACATCATATAGAACAGCTTCTCCAGATAATACTGGAAATAAAACTTTACATGTTAGAAGAGGAGCCACTAAAACACAATTAGCAAGTGTTTCAGCAATTTATACATTTACACCAGACAATCAGCCTAATACAAGAAAATATGTACCTGTATCACACTTGACGATAGAAGCAGTATCTACCGAAGCAACAAATAATAGTGGAGCAGCAGTTTATGCAGTTGATGGAAATTATAATACTAGATGGCATAGTGCATGGGATGGAAGCGATACAGAAAGATTTATAACAATAAAATTAGATAAACCAAGATATGTTTCAGCACTAGAATATGTTCCAGCAGGTGGTGGAAATGGAAGAATAAATGATGGAACAGTTTGGGGTAGTATGGATGGTGAAAACTGGGAAATATTATCTCAAAGGAGAGGTATCACTTATTCTTCACAAGCGGACACTATTGAGCAAGCTATCAAATTTACTCAAAAATTTGAAGTAGATAATCCAAAAGAAGTACAATATATTAAAATAGTAGCAGATAGAACAAATGGAAACTGGTTTGCAGCTAGAGCATTTAATATCTTCCAAGATATAACAAAAAATCCAAGACCAACAGCTGGAGTAGGATATAGTACTACTGAACCAACGAACAATAGTGTAGTAGCAAGACTTCTAAACATAAGTTCAGCTAACTATGAAATACTAAGTGAAGGTGGAGATACGCATACATTTACAGAAAACGGTGAATTTACATTTCGGTTTATTGATAAAGAAACAAATCTAGAAGGTTCATCAGTGGCTAAAGTAGATTGGATTGATAAAGAGGCTCCTACTGCTACATTTGAATATACTTCTAATTCTGCAACTAACCGTTCCGTAATTGCTACATTGAAACCAAATGAAAAAGTTACTGTAACAAATAATGGAAATTATACTGTTGATGACGAAGGAAATATTTATAATGTCGATGGGATTATGATTCCTGGTTTAAAAGCAGATAAAAATGGTGATGTTTGGGACACTGATGGGAACTATGTTACAAATGTAAATCCATTTACTTATGAATTTCTTTCAAACGGTGAGTTTACATTTGAGTTCGTGGATACTGCAGGAAACAAAGGTACAGCAACGGCTAAAGTAGATTGGATTGATACAAAAGCGCCAAAAGCAACAATAAAATATGACATAAAAACATTAACGAACAAAAATGTAACAGTAAGTATATCTTTTGATAAAGAAGATGTAACTGTAATAAATAATGACGGAAAGACGAATTATGTATTTACGAAAAATGGTGAGTTTACATTTCAATTTCAAGATGCAGCTGGAAATACTGGAAGCATAACTGCAAATGTTGACTGGATAGACAAAGTTGCTCCAACAGCAGAATTAAAATATGAAAAACAAGAAGACAAAGTAATTGTAACAGTAGTAAATCCAAGTAAAGAAATTACATTTAAAGAAGGAAATGGAATTTACGAATATACAAGAAATGGAAACTATGAAATAGTATTCTATGATTCATTAGGAAATGTTGGAAAATTAATTGCTAAAATAGATTCATTTGAAGAAGAAATCAAAGATGATGGAAATAAGCCAGAAAATCCAGATAAACCAAATAATCCTGGTGGCAGTAAACCTGAAAAACCAAATAACCCTGATAGTAATAAGCCAAATAATTCTGATAATAATCTTGATGACTCAGATAAACCTAATGATAATACGAATAATAGTAGTGATACAAACAATAATACTAATAACGATAATAAAGATGATGATACAACAACAGAAAAACCAGATAATGACGAAACAAATAATGAAGAGCAGAAACCAAGCACTGACAATACAGACAAGGAAGATAATAACAATTCAATAGTACAAATAGAAAAAGACTCAAAAGGAAACAAAGTAATATTAGTAGTAATTACAACAGCATTAAGTTTATTAACATTATGTGGGTATGTTATTAAAAAATTAAAATGATTTTAAAGAGTTATATTGGGAAATCAAAAATAAAAAGTGAAAAAACTAGATGAAGAGAATAAAAAATTATTCTCTTTTTAGTTCATAAAGGATTATATAAACCATACATAAACATAATACTTAAATAACAAAGTAAAATATATTATAGATGAAACTTTATGTTTTCATAATTCTTGATAGAAAACGTAAGAATTATAGAAGTCCATAGTTATAAATTTAATAATGTCTTTATATTAAGAAAATGAAAATTATTAATTCCAATAGATATTCTTTAGAATGATTTATAATAATGCGTCATCATATATCAAAAGAACTTATAAAAGTATAGGTTTTTTTATTTTATATAGAAACTTAATTTGGTATAATGAAATTGAAGAGGAGGATAAGAATGGATAAAGAAATTAAAAATATACTAAAATTAGTAGATGAAAATTTTTGGTACATGATTGATATAGATGGAGTTTGCATAGATACAGAAGAACGTATTGCTATTATAGCCCGTCAATTAGGATGGAAAAGAGCCTTAGAAACAATAAATTGGCATGAGCATATTTATTCTTCTAGGCAGATCAATCATAGTTTAGATGTATTAAGAGAAGTTCAAAAAAATTTAAAAAGAATTCAACTATTAACTACAAATCATAGTCCTCTTGAAAAGAAAGAGAAGATCTCTTTTATGAGAGAACAAGGCATAGAAATTCCAATTGTCTCAGTGCCACCAAAAGTATCAAAAGCATTAGTAGTTCCCCCATCATTTTATAATCGGAAAGTAGTATTAGTAGATGATAAGGAAGAAAATGTTATAGATTGGAGAAATCATGGAGGAGTGGGAATTGTTTTTACAGAACAGGATAGTTCAACTCCAAAAGTAAAAAGTTTAGAATTTTTAAGATATGTAAAGTAGGAGGTATTATATGTTAATCAAATCAAACGCAATAGATCGTTTATTGAGGGAAAATCCAGGCTTAGGAGAAAGACGCTTTGGATTGCCAGATATTGGCCTTAGAGTAGATGGTGAAAAGTTCAATCCAACAGTTCAAAGTATTGCTGATGCAATAGATTTTTATGGTTTCGAAGTGAGAGATGAAAATATAGCAACAATTCCTGATATAGATTTAGGAAGTGGGAATCCAACAAAGTATCCACCATTTCCTCTTTCAATAGAAGAAATGAAAAAATCTTTAGATTCTCTTTCTATGTACAAATATCCCTATACAGAGGGTGATGACAATATTAGAAAGATATTACTTGATTACATAGAAAAAGAAGGAATTATTAATACTTCACCATATGCCTATAAAGATGTGGATGAAAAAGGTTTATCTGTTCATAATATTACTTTTTTGCCATCAACATCAATTGCATTTAATATGATTATTAATGTTATCTCGAAGCCAGGAGATGTTGTATTAGTAACAGGACCAAATTATGGTTTATTTACAATTCGAGCAGAAAGAGCAGGAGCAGAAGTTGAAATATTAAATTTAGAAAAAGAAGATAATTGGTTAGTCAATCCAACAAAGTTGGCAAATAAAATAGACGAAATCAATGAAAGTTTACAAAAGGTTTATAATCGTAGAAAAGGATATGTTCCAAGAGTAGTGGCGTTTTTAAATGCGAACCCAAATAATCCAACAGGAAAAGTGATGGGAGAAAAGGATATCGATTTATTGAGAGCAATAGGACAAATCTGTTTGGAACGCGGTGTGTTTATAATTGATGATTTGGTATATCGTGATTTAACATTTGATGAAAACAATCTTGCAAAACCAATCGCAACAATTCCAGGAATGTTCCGAAATACAATCTCTTTGTTTGGACTTTCTAAAAGCTATGGAATGGCTAGTTTACGTGCTGGTTTTGTAGTGGCAGATGAAATTATAATTAGAGAGTTAGTAAATCGTATTTTCCAAGAAATGGATTCTTCTCCAGATATTGTAGGAAGAGCTTTAGCTGGTGCATTTAATACAAGCAAAGAAAGAGAACTTGTCTATCAGGAATACTTTCGTGATTTAAGAAATATCTATCAGTATAAATTTCATTTATTAAAGGCTTTAGTAAATGGAATTGAAAGCATTAAAGATAGTCCTTATTATGAAGAAGTAAGCTCCAAAATAGTATCAGAAGTAGAAAAAGAGAATTTAGAACAAGTTTTAAAGGGACTTCCTTATACAGATTTTCCAGAAAATTTAATACCAGAAGCTGGATTTTTCGCTATTTTGGATTTTACAAGAATAAAAGGTATGAAATATCATGGGGATACAATCAATAGCGAAAAAGATTTATTAAAATTTTTCTATAAAACTTCTAGGACAAGATTTTTAGTTGGGCAATCAATTAGTTGGCCTTATGAAAATGAATTAGTAGGGAGGGTTACTTTTGCCCTAGAAGATGAACAAATTATTAGTGCACTTAAAAATATGAATTTAGCACTTTCAAAGCTTACAGTAAGAGAAGAATATATTATTAGAAAAAATGAGCTAAAAGATCAGGAGCAAATGGCTCATATTAAAGTCGACGGGTGGAGAACTGCATATGATAAAATTGTCGCATCAAAATATTTAAATGAATTAAATTATGAGGCTCAAACAGAACGCTATATACGTAGTTTTGAAGATTATAAAGATTTAGTATTGGTAGCAGTAGAAGGCAATGAAGTTTTAGGCTATTCTTGTTTTGATATTAAGAAATTCTATGAGAAATATGATTCTGAATTGGTTAGTTTATATATTAAACCTGATCATAAAGGAAAAGGAATAGGAAGTGCTTTATTCAAAGAAACAGTAAAAGAATTATTAAGTCGTGATAGAAAAAATATGATAGTTTGGTGTTTTGCAGAAAATGAAAAAGCAATTCGTTTTTATGAAAAATTAGGCGGTAAAAATGTAGAAACGAAACAAGCTAAAATAGGAGATAGTTATTATAAAGAATATGGATTTTACTTTGATTTAGAAATGATAATGAAAGATCAATTTTAAAAGGAGGTTAGTATGACTTACTTAATATTTCAATCAGCGTTATCAATAGAGAATAATCAAATACAATCTTGGGCGCCCAAAAGGAATCCTAAAACAAATAATAAAAAATATTGGTGGGAAAATGTTGGAAAAATAAAAAAGGGAGATATTATATATTTCATTTCAGATACATATTTATATGCCAAAGGAAGAGCTATTATGGATGGTAAAGAAGTAGTACATCAAGATTATTATACTGAACCTCACAATAATGATAGTTGGAGCGATGATGGATATGGAGTTATTAGTGAAGTTTTAGAAACTTATCAAACCAAACAAATAAAAATAATACAGGAAATGAAACAGAAAAATTATCAGATAGAAGCACAAGAGAAGGATCGTTTTCCCTTTTGTATTAGAACAGGCAGTTTTACCGCAAAACAAGGGGGATATTGTTTTGAAATTCATTCAAAGTTGATTACATTTATAGAAGAATGTGTTAGAAATGCAGGAAGTAGAATAAAATGGGGAGAGAAATATAATCATCATAATATATTAGATAAGAAACTTCCCAGTACATATGGAACAAGTGAAATATCTTCAAAAAAAATAAAAAAGGGAGAAAAAGGAGAAAAAGGAACTCAAAAATTTTTTGAAAATAAAGGATTTCTTACGGAACTTGTAGCAGAGGAGAAGCGAAATCCAGCAGATTTGGTCATTAGGAATAATGGCAAAGAATATATGATAGAGATAAAGAATATAACTGTAGAATCGGCAGAAAAGTCTATTTATTTAAATGACTCACAGCTTCAAAGTTTATATTTACAAAAGACTTATTTATGTTTATATTATGGCTTAGAAGAAATGGTGTTTTTATTAAATCCTCAGAAACAAAAAACAGTAATAAAAGAGCTTATAGAAAGTTTTGATAAAATTCGGGAAAATGTAATTCACCAATATAGTGGAAAATTTTATGTAGATAATATTTCAGTTTTAGTGACAGAGAAAATGATTGTAGAAAATTTTATCGATATTAGTAATTGGAATTTAAATCAAATAGAAGCCTATTTAAATAAAAAATAGAAGTGTGAACTTCTATTTTACTTTAGGATCCTCAAATAATTGGTCAATCTGAATATTTAAGACTTGACTAATATTCCATAAAACTGGAACACTTACCATTTGTTTCTCAGATTCTAAGGTTCCAATTAAACCTGTACTAACTCCAATCATTTCAGCTAAAGCTGCTTGCGTGATACGCTCTTTATGATTTAAGTTATATAAATTCCGATAATAGCGAACATTACTACCAACTAACCTTGCCAATTCTTCTTTATTGTTATCATTATATAATTTCATATTACCACCTGACTACTCACTGCTACCAACATTGTAACCTTTTAACTAGATTGTTACAATTTAATATATATAATAAATTGTTAGATATACTAATAATAAGGTATAATATAAATGGAGGGAGCAGTAAAATGAAAAAACAAATTGATATTCTTTATGTGAAAAAAGTGATAAAACCACTAGAAGAAGTAATTCATAAAGTGGAAGTATCTGATGAATTTTCACAACAAGACTTAGAAGTATTAAATCAATTATTATTAGAAAAATACCTAATTTTAGAACATATATTACAGGAAAATTCTTCTAATAGTCAATAGAAAAATAAAAAGCAAGAATGTAAAATAACTATATTTGGAAAAGAGGAGAAATTGAAATAGAATAATAATAGGGATTTCTATAAAAAATATTAAGTCAATTGAAAAATAGGATATTTAAAAGGAATATCATTTGAAAAGAACCTCCATGAAGAGATTGCTACAAGCAAAGTTAAAATTCTGAAAAACATTGAATAAAATTTTTCTTTTTTATCATAATAGGGGTAGAAAGGAGAATGCAATTTGAGTGAAAGCAATCAAGAATTATTACAGTATATTTATAAAACAGCTGAGATGGGAAAATATTCTACAACAGAATTAGTAAAAGAATTACATGGGAAAGACAACAAAATTAAAGAAATATTAGATGATATTTTAAAAGAATATGAGGAATTTTATGAAAAGTCATTAAAATTATTTGATAAATTTAAAATAGAAGAAAAAGAAATAGGATTTATGTCAAAAATGAGTGCTAGTATTAGTATGAAAAAGGAAGTATTAGATGATAATAGTGATTCCAGCATGGCAGATATGCTTATAAAAGGACTTACTATGGGCAGTTTAGAAATGAGTAAAAAAATTGACCAATATGAAAAAAAGGCAGATGACAAAATACTAAACTTGGCTAAAGAACTTCATAAATTTCAAGAAAAGCAAATTGATAATTTAAAAAAATATTTATAGCTATTTCAAGAAAAGCAAATAGCTTTTTTTCATAGCAAATTGTTAAAATGTATTGTTGTAATTTTTATAAAATTAAGATACAATAGTGACATCAAGAAAAGGAGGAAACTTCATGATAGAAAGTTTTAAAAAAATGTTTTTGATGTCTATTTTATCTTCAATTTTCTTTATTATAGTAGGTTTATTTTTGATTATGAAACCAGATACAACAATGGCAATTATCTCTTATGCTATTGGATCCCTAATTATGGTAAGTGGTACAATATTCTTAATTAAATATTTTACTAACAGAAATGGATATACAATGCTTAGTGGGGAATTAATCTTAGGAGTTATTTGTGTTATCGTAGGTATATCATTATTTTTAAATCCAAAAGCATTAGCAAGTGTGATTCATTTTATCCTTGGAATGTGGATTATTATTAGTAGTGTTACTAAAATCCAATATGCGTTTCAATTAAAAGCATATAATAACAAAGCCTGGATTCCTACGATGATATTAGCAGCAATAACATTTATTTGGGGATTATTGTTATTATTTGACCCATTTGAAGGAGCCATGCTGATTACTCAGATTATTGGAATGTTTATTTTAGTATATGCAATTCTAGACTTGGTTGAAGTCTTCATTATTCGAAAAAATTTAAGAGATATTAAAGATGGAATTATTGAAATAATAAAATAGAAGATTTTGAAATCTTCTATTCAGACTGTTGACAAATATGTTCAACAGTCTTTTCATATGCAAATAAATCTGGT
>CANRVY010000031.1 GCA_947643405.1 uncultured Mycoplasmatota bacterium
AGAATTATCTTATGATAAGAATAACCAATTAGTAGGAATGCTAGATGTAAAAGGTTCTAACTTTGTCTATGAATATGATAATGAAGTTAAGACAAGAGTGTTAAAAGGAATCAGTGCACTTCTTGTTACTCAACTTTATAAGAAGCATATAAAAGACAGCAAAGCTAAAACATAAATTTATAAAATAATTATAAAGGTATGATATACTATAAAAGAGATGAGAATAATCATCTAATAGGATTTATACTAAATATCATTTTAGTCTTGCAAGTAGAGTAACTATAGAGGAACTATTTTGGTTTCAAGTATAAAGTGTCTTTATTTAACGAATAGAAGAAAAAGGAGAAGTCGTATGAAAAATAGACATAAAATAATTTTAGTAAAATCTATTATAGCAAGCGCAGGAATATTAATGATCGTATCATTATTTTTAGGAATAACTTCTGGTATGGAATTATATGGAGATAGCAATGAGTTTTTTGTTAATTTATCTTATATTAGCTTATTGATTTTTACAATTAATGCAATTATAATGCTTATATTAATGTGCAAAATAGATATAAGACCAGAAAAAACGAAACCAATGAGATTAAAATTAAAAGATAATGATTATGAGATGATTAAAGAAAATCTATGTCAAAAATATGAACACAATGGGTATCAGAAATTAACAAAATATGAATATAATAATGCGAAAATTGATTATATGATAAAACAAAATCATTCTGTAATCAGTTTAGTGATATATATAAGAATAGAAGAAATGACAGAAGAGTTAATGTATGGATTTGAAGAACATGTATTTGCAGAACAAATTCTAAATTTAGAAGATATTGAATTAAAAGATAAATTAGATACAACATATGTCATTACAGTAGATAAAGTAACACCTGCATTCTCAAAATATACAGAAAGAAATATTAAACAAACTTTTTGGATTACAGTATTACCAGTAGGAATATCATTAGCTTCAAAAACATTGTATATTTCAACTCAAGAAGAAGGATTTTCAATCTTCAGATATAAAAAAATGAAAAAGCAATTTATAATGGATATAGATGAACTGCTAGAAAAATAATAGAAATTAAAACGATTAAAGAACAATAAACTCTTTAGTTGTTTTTTATCATAAATTTCTGCTAATAAGCAAAACGTTTTTGTTATCTATCCTTATCAGAAACATATAGAAAAAGTAAATCTAAAAAGTGAATATTATAAAATAATTATAAAGGTATGATATACTATAAGAGAGATGAGAATAATTATCTAATAGGGTTTAGATACAATTATAAACATTATTACTGAAGTTTATTCAAATGTAGATATTGATAGTGTAGAAAGACGACATAAAAATAATCTTAACAGAAAGGAGTTATGGTTAGATCCGATTATTAAAAGTGTATTAAGAGAACAAGTAAGAGGATTAAAAGAACTATTAATACAAGCAAAATATTATAATACACTAAAAAGGAGAAATCCAATGAGTAACCAAATTCATGGTATAGCATAAAAAAATTATTCATTAAAATATGAATATCCTTCTGTTCCAGAAGAAGTTGGTTGAAAATATAATTTTTTTGATTTTAGTGTAATTGCCAGATGTCCTAAAACTAAACCAAGCTTTTCAGAAATTTATAAATTAGAGAGCATTACAATCTCATTAAGTAATCTTATGGGTTTAAAAATAGATGCATATATAATTGCTGGTGAACACTTTAAAATAGGATGAAAATTTTAGAAAGAAGTTGATATTATGAATTTTAAAAGACTTATTGCATTTTTTATAGATTATATAATCATATTATTATCTATATTTATGCCACTTATGGCTTTTAATTTTGAATTAGTTTTTGATTATTTACTTTTAATTGTAGTAATTGTATTGATTTTAGTTAGTATAAAAGACTTAATCTTTAAAAATGCTAGTATTGGAAAAAGATTGCTACATTTAAAAATAGTAACAGAAAAAAATGAAATACCAAAATTATATCAGTTGATAATAAGAAACATAACCTTATTTATATGGCCTATAGATATTATAGTTTTGGCAATAACTAAAAAAAGGATTGGAGAAATAATTACAAAAACTAAAGTGATTAACTTTGAAAATTATTGAGAAAATCAAAAAATATAAATAGAAAGGGATCAACCAAATAGATTAATATTTCTATAAGATTGATTATACGAGATAAATATGACTCATACTGTGCATTTCAAAGAAGAATAATATATCTGTTAGTAAGAAAAATTATATTAAAAGGAAGTCCCATAAGGTTAAAAAATCAAATATATATGGATGATTTTATTTTAAAATAATAGTATGCTAGAAAATTTGGATTTACGTCAAGTTTTCTATGTCTAAAAACTTGATATAAATCCATAAAAATTTCAAACGCCTAAAATTTTAATTGTTTTTTATCATAAATTTGTGTTGTTAAACAAAATATTTTTGCTATCTGCCTCTATCAAAAATACATAGGGGAAATGATATAAAAGAATTAAAAGGTGTGATATACTAAAGTAAATAGAA
Organism: uncultured Mycoplasmatota bacterium; assembly: GCA_947643405.1. Lineage (GTDB taxonomy): Bacteria > Bacillota_I > Bacilli_A > RF39 > UBA660 > MGBC102946. The sequence goes on from CANRVY010000031.1 coordinate 2,531, forward strand.
ATAATCAACTGATTAATAAAAGCGTTTGGTAAAGGAGAGGACGTAATAATGAGAATATTTTTAAGTGCAGAGCATGAACATCAAGCCTTATTGGGATATCATAACGCTTGGAAGGTTGTAGAAAAAAAACTGCAATTTTTATGTAAAAAAAATATTGGATTAGAGCATGATATAACATATGGAACGGAATTTGAATATGTTGGGATTATTACAATTATTATTCCAGAAGAAATGAAAGAATATTGGAAAGAAAGAAAATATATAAGCAGAAAAAATAAGAGTGCTGATATTAGATTATATATAGATTATGAAAGATTTATAAAGGAAACGCCTAAAAATCAGAGATTAATGTACATAGAAAATATTATAAAATCAATAGAAGTTTTAAAAGAACGTTCGAAAGGTGACTTTAAAGGGGATAAATTGATACAAGATATTTTAGAAGCATTAAATGTAACAAGAAAAGATTTGGAAAATCTCAATAAGAAAAAAACATTTTTTTCAAAAATATTTGGCAAAAAATAACTTAAAAAAATGACTAAAGAACTATGAATTATTTAGTTATCACTAATACTGGTAAAAAAGTGCAAAATGACTTAGATTTATTAGTAGATGTGGTAGTTTTTGTGGTAGGAACAGGTGTAGGACATGGTATAACTGTAGAAATTGTTGGGGTATCTCATTATATAGAAACAATAGCAACATTAAAGCAAGGGAAGACCACCTGTACTTTATCGAAACCATAAACAATAGGTTATACAATTATTGGTGAGACTACATCTGAAGTTCAGAGCATTTCGTGTGATGGAAAAACGACATACAACCAATTTGAAAAAATAGTTTTAATTTTTTATTCTTTGAATTTACAAAAGATATTATATTATTTGGCTTTAGTGCTGATGGCTTTTTCTATTCAGGTGGACATATAAAGATTAGAATAATGAGTGATTAAAAGATAGAGGCGAGAATAAATATGAAAAAGAAATTAATTAAAATATATAATATAAAATTATACACAATTGTTTTGTTAAATTGTTTATTTTTTATGGTTATTTTAATGTTTTATAAAAGTTTATTTGCTTTGATACCTTTTGTCATTATAATATTTATAGGCACTTTGTTAATAGCAAACTATTTTTCATTAAATAATACAATAAAGAATATAACCACTCAGGATATAGATTTAATAGAAAAAGAAATAAGGAATCCATTGCTAAGTAAACCATTTTGTTATTATTTAACGGAACATTATATTATTATTAAATCTCTTTTATATTTTAATATTGTAAAATATGAAGATATTATATTGGTATATAAGCAGAAAATTTTTAATGGAGTTAGTCTTTCCGAATCTTTGATACTTATTACAAATAAGAAAAAGAGAATTGTAATGCCATTAAATTATCACTATTTTTTATATTCTATGTTGATGTCAGAATTAACAAAAGAAGAAAAAATAATTCGATTAAAAAATAATAAAATATTATTTGGATATAATCAGGAAAATTTAAATAAAATTAAAGCTGAATATGGTTTAATATTTAGAAAGTAAATAATATTTGTAAAATAAGAATAATTTCACTCCATTAAATAATCTTATAAAAAATGAAAGAATTATTTGACACAGCAAAAGTAAATAGCTAAAAACGACTATAGAATTATAAACTCTTTCGTTTTTTCTTATTCATAAATCTATGATATACTGTAGAAAATAAGAATAATCACAATATTTATTTAAAATCAATGTTATAATAGAAATATAGTAAAGGAGGTTTGTATGGAACATATAGAAGAAGCAATTATTGAAATTCCACAAAAAACAAAAACAAAATTTGAAATTGATAAAGAAAGAGGAAAAATAAAACTAGATAGAGTCTTATTTTCAGCGATGAATTATCCAGCAGAATATGGATATATTGAGGAAACGTTAGAACTAGATGGAGACCCATTAGATATCTTAGTAATTAGTTCAGAAGCAACATTTCCAGGATGTATTGTTCCAGCTAGAATTATTGGAAATCTAAAAATTATTGATAATGGACAAGAAGATAATAAAATTATTTCTGTTTGTGCAGTAGACCCAAGATATCAAGAAGTAGAAGAATTAGGTGATTTATCAGAATTTACATTGGCAGAAATCAGAAACTTTTTTGAAAACTACAAATCATTACAAGGAATTAAAGTTGTTTGTAAAGAATATGAAGGAATAGAAGAAGCTTTAAAAGTAATAGAAACTTGCAGAAAAAGATATCAAGAAAATTGTATGAAATAACTATAAATAAGTGTACTTATTATGTTTCTAGAGAAAACATTATAAGACTTATTTTTTCTTTTTATTTACGGTATAATATATCTATCTTTTATAGTAAAACTTTAGTTAGGAGGTACATTATGGAAGTATCAAAAATTAGACAAGCATTAATAGAACAAAAGAATATTGGTTTATCAGGAAACCTTTATCATAAAACACAACTAGATTTCGCATATAATACGAATTATATTGAAGGCTCTACTATTACACCTGATGAAACAGCTAATATTTATGATACTGGAACGATTCTTACAACAGGTGATAAAGTAATTGTATTAAAAGATGCAATTGAAACAAAAAATCACTTCACCTTGTTTAAATATATGCTTGATACAATAGAAGAACCTTTAACTGAAAATATCATAAAAAAGTTTCATTTTATTTTAAAAGATGGAACACTGACTCTTGAAGAAAAAAATGGTTTCATGTTGGAGAATATAAAACAAAGAAAAACTTTGTTGGCTCAATTACAACAACAAACCCAGATGAAGTAGCTAAAGAAATGAAAACATTATTAGAAAATTATAATAATATAGAGAGTAAATCTTTTGAAGATATTCTTGATTTTCATGTAAACTTTGAGCATATTCATCCTTTCCAAGACGGAAATGGTCGTGTTGGCAGGATGATCATGTTTAGAGAATGTTTGGTAAATGATATTATGCCATTTTATATTGAAGATAGGAACAAAGATTTTTATATAAGAGGAATGAGGGAATATCAACTAAATAATGAAAGAGGTTACTTAATTGATACTTGTCTAAATAGTCAAGACAATTACGAAAAACTAGCAGAATATTTTTTAAATGAAGAAGAAAAGAAGTAGATATAATATCCGCTCCTTTAATCATATAACTCTTGCTTTAAAAGCTCTAGATTTTTATTCATAATGGAGATATAATCCTCTCCATTATTTTTTTCGTCCTCTGTAATATTAGATAACATATGGAATCTTAAAACTTCAACATTTCCTTCTTTTACTAAAGCTTCTACTGTTTTAGAATTTTCTTCCTGTTCTTTTGCAAAGATATATTTTATTTGACCACTTTGAATCATTGATTTTACATCAGCCAAAGTCTTTTCTGTTAAATTTTCATTTTCCTCTAATGAATAAACTGTAAATCCATATTTTTCTAAGAACTTAAAAACATCATTTGCTACTACAATGGTCTTTTTAGAACTGTTTTCATACATTGTACTAATTTCAGCATCCAAAGCAGAAATTTCTACTTTTAATGTTTGATAATTTTCTTCAATTTCGTTTTTTAAATAATGATTACTAATATACTCATTAAACCCATTTTTTATATTTCCTGCTAACATCAAGAAGTTAGAAGGATCTAACCATAACTCTTCTTCTTCATAAGTTTTTTCCATACTAGAAGTAGTATCAATAATCTTTAATTTTCTATTATGATGAAATAATTTTTCCACATAATCTTTTTCAGAAGAAAGCCCATTAAAAATAAACATTCTTCCTTTGCTGTAATCTTTAATTTGTTTATCTGTTAACTTATAATCCATTGGATTTACCCCTGTTGGATAAATACTATAGATTGTACTATGTTCTCCATAAAGGCGTTCTGTAATATAACTAACAGGATAAACTGTTGTATAGATGGTAACATCCTCTAAATCATCACGTTTAAAGCAACCTGTTGAAAGCAATGCTCCAAATAATACCATTAACAATAAAAATTTTTTCATTTTTTTCTTCCTTTCAGGTACAGGATCATATCCACTAGTTCCAAATGGATTACATCTTAAGATTCTTTTCAAAGCTAAAAAAGAACCTTTAATAGAACCATATTCTGTAATTGCTTCAATCGCATAATTAGAACAAGTAGGAATATGTCTACATAATCCATGGAAGTTTCCAGGAATTTTTTGATAACCCCTTATCAACCATATTAATATCTTTTTCATCTTATTTATTATACTAAAATTTACACCAAATGTAAAATACTTCTTTTTTGATTGATAAAAGTTTGTTATAATATTAAAAGGTGATAAGATGAAAATACTAGAAGAATTGGGAATAAAAACAGACCATGAGTCCTTGTATCAAAGAGCATTTACACATACATCATACGCAAATGAACATGGTTTAGAAAGTTATGAAAGATTAGAATATTTAGGAGACGCAGTATTAGAACTTTTTATGAGTGACTATTTATTTCGCAATACCGAATATGATGAAGGTATGATGACGAAACTTCGAGCTCATTATGTTTGTGAAGAAGCACTTTATGAATATTCTTTAAAACTAAAACTGAATGAAGAACTTTTACTAGGAAAAGGGGAAGAGGAAAACGGAGGAAAGTATAGGAAGGCAATTGTAGCAGATATCTTTGAAGCCTTTATAGGCGCCCTTTATTTAGACCAAGGAAATAAAACGGTAACAGAATTCTTAAATACACATGTAATACCAATGATAGAAACACACAAATTAGACTTTATCAATGATTATAAATCTGTCCTTCAAGAACTTGTACAGACAGACAAAAGGAGTTTAGAATATAGTGTCATCAATGAAGAAGGACCAGCTCACAATAAAGTTTTTACAGTAGAAGTCCGAATTGATTCTATTCGATATGGAGTAGGAAGTGCGCACAGCAAAAAAGAAGCAGAGCAAGAAGCAGCGAAAGATGCCCTAAAAAAGGCACAAAATGGAGGAACTCATGTTAACAATTAAAAGAGAACAAATGTGGGTAGATGCAGATATCTCTTATCAAGTGATTATAAATGGAGTCAATATGTGTACATTAGATAATGGTCAAATAAAAAATTTAGATTTAAAAAAAGGAGATTATAAAATCCAAATTCGAAGTTCTAGATTTCAAAGTATAGAAATACCATTTAGTATTACTGATGGAAGTCATGTAGAATTTGTTTGTAAACCAAACTATAAAAATACAACACTTTCTATTTTTACACACCGAGTTCTAAAAAAAAATGTTGGAATTGATTTAAAGCTCAAGCAAGACATTTACCTTTAGGTTGAAAAAGAAAGAAAATTAAGATAAAATATTATTGGAAAAAGGAGGAACAAAAATGGGAAGAGCCTATGAAGTAAGAAAAGCAAGTATTCAAAAAACAGGAGCAGCCAAAGCCAAACTATATTCAATGTATGCAAGAGAAATTTATCAAGCAGCTAAAACAGGGGGAACAGAGCCAACTAGTAATGCCGTTTTAAAACGCTTATTAGAAAGAGCCAAAAAAGAACAAGTTCCTTCTGATATTATAAAAAGAGCTATTGACAAAGTAAGTAGTGGAGCAGATGAATCTTATGATGAAGTAAGATATGAACTATTTGGCCCAAACGGATCAACTCTTATCGTAGAATGTTTAACAGATAATGTAAACCGTTCTATCAGTAGTATTAGAGCCGCTTTAAATAAATGTAATAGCAAAGTTGGTAGTATGGGGAGTGCCTCTTATATGTATGATCATGTATGTGTCATTAGCTTTAAGGGGTTAGATGAAGAAAGTGCTTTAGAAGCTTTATTAAATGAAGGAGTAGAAATAGAAGATATTGAAACAGAAGAAGATAGTGTTGTCGTTTATGGAGCCCCAACCGATTTATATGCTATGAAAGAAGCAATCTTAAAAGTACTCCCAGAAGTACAATTTGATTTGGATGAAATCACATTTATTCCAAAAGATAAAATTATTTTGGATGGGGATGACCTTATGTATTTCAATCGCTTACTTACAATGTTGGATGAAATAGAAGATGTGCAACATGTCTATCATAATGTCGAGTTATAAGAAAAAGAATGATTTTTTAATCATTCTTTTATTTTCTGTGGTAGAATAAAGTTGTCACACCAATATCCAAAGCCTTGGAGATTTTTAAAATAGTAGTAAGTGAAATATTTTTATATTCATTATTGGATTCAATTTGTTTAACATAAGAAATACTTAAATCAGCTAGTTCGGCAAGCTGTTCTTGAGTTAACTTGCTTTGTTTTCTATAATATTTAACATTATCACTAAAAATAGTATATTGAGAATTTAAGTCTTTGTTATTAATCATATTAACGCCTCCATAAAATTTTGAATAGTAGTAAAAAATTTCACTTCATACTAATATTTTCTCATAAAAGAAAGAGAAAAACAGTACACTATGAGTACACTTTGTGATATAATAGGAAATGTGGTGGGAGGAAGAACATGTCAAATCATTTAAAAGAATTAAGGTGTCTTAAGAAATACACAGCTAAACAGATGAGTGAAAAGCTTGGAATTAGTAAGCCATTTTATTGCCAATTAGAGAATAGAACAAGAAGACTATCTTATGCAATGGCAATCAAAATAGCTGCTATTTTTAAAATGAAGCCAGATGCAATTTTTTATGAAGACTATGTAGAAATAGAAAATGGGAAAAGTGAATAGATTTTCCTGTTTTCTTTTTTTGTGACCATTTAAAATATAGTTGACACTAAAATTGATGTTCTATATAATAAGAACAGAAGAAAAATTGTCATAACGGAAGTGATTATAATGAAGGGACTTTTGCCTGCAGATACTTATATTGTCATTAATAAGACTATTTTGAATGACTATGATAGAAAGTTATTAATTACTTTGTATCAGCCAATTATTGGTTATCAAGCCATTAGCTTTTATTTCACTTTATGGTCTTATTTAGATAAAAGTGAACTTTTATCCTGTGAATGGACGCACCATCACCTTATGACGAATATGGGAATTAGTTTATCAGAAATTGAGGAAGCAAGGAGTAAACTAGAAGCAATTGGACTATTAAAAACGTTTTTAAAAGAAGAACACGTCAATACATACCTCTATGAGTTATATTCTCCACTTTCTGCAAAAGAGTTTTTAGGAAACCCAATTTTGGCGACCTCTTTATATACAACGATTGGAAAACTAGAATTTGAAAAAACAGTTGAATATTTCAAAATACCAAAATTAAATCTCTCGTCTTATACAGAAATAACAACTAATTTTAATTCTGTTTTCAAGGCTGGTAGCAATATAAACGTCAATGTCGAAAATGTAAAAAATAAAAATAGACTTGGAATGAATATTGTTCCTAAATATGAAATACAAACAGTATTAGAAATGATTCCAGATGAATTATTGAATAAAAGAAGTATTACTAAGGATACCAAAGACTTAATTATGAAACTCTCTTTTATTTATGATTTTACAGAAGAAATGTTAGTAGAGATTATTCGGAATTCTATTAGTGAAAAACATACTATTGATAAAGATGCCATAAGGAAAAATAGTAGGAAGTTCTATCAATTTGATCATTATGGTAAACTACCAGGACTAGTATATAGAAATCAGCCAGAATATCTTAGAAAACCAGTAGGAGATAATTCCCTACGGGCAAGAGCTATTTATTTTTTTGAAACGACCTCCCCTTATGATTTTTTGTCAAGTAAATATAAAGATGCAGCACCAAGTAAAAGTGATTTATCTATTTTAGAATATTTACTAATTGACTTTAATTTAAATCCAGGAGTAGTAAATGTACTTGTTGATTATGTATTAAAAATTAACAACAATAAATTGATCAAGGCATTTGTAGAGCCAATTGCAAGTCAGTGGAAGAAGAGTAAAATAGAAACCGTAGAAGATGCTATGAAAATTGCAGAAATAGAGCATAAAAAGAGAAAAGTTAAAGTGGAAAAAACTGGTAACAAAAAAATTATTTCTAAACCATCTTGGTTTAAAGAGAATCTATCTAGTAGTGAAGCTAGTAAAGAGGAGCAAGCCGAAATAGAAGAGCTATTAAAAGAATATAAGGAGGCAGCTTGATGAGACAAATAAAAGATGAACTAAAATATCAGAAAAGCGAGTTGGAAGAGGAATTAAGAGAATCTTATGAGGAAGCTCTTAAAGAACCTTCTTTTTCTGATCTTGTTTTACAGTTAACCTTATCTCAAAGAGAACTTATGAAATATACATCTAGTTTAGAAGAATGTGCAGAAGAATATGTAAATTGTAAAAACTGTAAAAGTATTTTAGAATGCAAAAATAAAATGAGGGGATATGCCTATTTACCTACTATGAATGAAAATAATTTGTCTTTTGAATATCAAGCTTGTAAATATAAAAAAGAATTAGATGGGAAAGTAGCATATAAAAAGAATATGCAAACTTTTGAAATCCCAGATGAATTATTGAATGCTTCTATGAAAGATATTGATACAACTGATAAAAATAGATATCCAGCTATTAAATGGTTGCAAAGCTTTCTCAAAAATTATGGCGCAAGTCAAAAGGGACTCTATTTATATGGAAATTATGGTTCTGGAAAAAGTTTTTTTATAGCTGCTATGTTTGCAGAATTAGCTCGCAAAAATATAAAAAGTGCTCTTGTTTTTTGGCCAGAATTTTTAAGGGACTTAAAAGCATCATTTGGAACGGATTTTAAAGAAAAATATGAAGCAGTAAAAAAAGTACCATTATTATTAATTGATGATATCGGTGCAGAAGTAACAACTGAATGGGGAAGAGATGAAATACTTTGTCCATTACTTCAATATAGAATGGATGCCAAATTACCTACTTTTTTTACCTCTAACTTAGATATGAAGCTTTTAGAAGAACATTTTAGTTGTGGGAAAAAAAGCATTGATGTTGTGAAAGCTGGAAGAATTATTTCTAGAATTGAACAGCTAACAGATCAAATAGAAATGGTAAGTATTAATAGAAGGTAAAAAATAATAAAATGCCAATAATCTAAATCTTTACAAGAAATACTGAAATTTGTAGAAAGCGAAATATAAATAAAAGTAAGAAATAATATAACAACATTTTTAAAAATTAGAGATAAAATGAAAAAAGTGAAGGAATAGATAAAGATCATAAATATATCATTTCTATGAAAACATTAGAGAAAATAACAGAAAAAGAGAAATTTAGTATTTTTCAGATAGTATGTTTAAAACAATGTTTGTAAACGAGAATCGAAAAAAATATGTGTGCAAATTATTATCCTTCACATGAAGAATTGTTAAAAACATTAAAATTTGGTAAAAGTGAACTAGACAAAAGAAAGAGAAAACGGAGAAAGAGCAAATTTCGTTACTTATATAAATAGTTCAGTTATCGATATAGAAATTAATTGTAATGATAAAATAGAAACATTAGAAAGAAATATTGAATATATTAGCAAATAGAATAAATGCAGGAGACGATATAAACAGTTGACAAATTTAAAAAAAGTGATAAAATAAATTCATAAATGTTTTGATTAGGACATGACATTTTAGAAATTTTTTGAAAGCGAGCTTGGAATGGTGAAAGCCAAGTAAAAAAGCTAATTTGTTACTCCCTATGAACTGAACCTGAAAAGGATTTCCGGATAAGACCGTTATTTCAAATTAAGTACAAACAAGGATGGTACCGCGATAATTCGCTCCTAGCAATTTATGCTGGGGGCTTTTTTATGGAGGATGATATGAAAATTGTTTTTATAAAACAGGATAGAATAAAAGCGCTACGAGCAATGGCACTCCAAAAACCTTTAGTAGAAAGAGAAGCTTTATATTTGCCTATTAGAGAAAGTATGAAGAAAGAATTTTCTCTTTTAGATGTGCTTTCACTATCAAAAATGATTTTTTGTGAAACCGAACCTTATTTGCAAGAAATAGAATGTGAAGCTTTAGGAGAACAGTTGGTTGATTATGTTGGCCCAATTCCGCTTGATTATTTAGATGTTATTATGGACATTTTTCCGGTTTCTTGCATATGGCTTTTGGCAAGTGAAGCCAAGTTTCCATTAATAAAAGAAAAAGCAGTTAAAAAGTTAGAACAGATATTAGATCAATATGGTTATGAAGAGAAAGATAAAAAAGTAAAGGAAAAGAGGAAAAAACATGAAAGAAATAAAAAATGATGAGAGATTAAATAAGCTAAATCACAGTTGTGCGCATTTACTAGCACAAGCAGTGAAACACTTATATCCAGAAGCAAAATTTTGGGTAGGACCTGTTATTGAAGAAGGTTTTTATTATGACGTTGATTTGGGAGAAGAAGTAATCAAAGAAGAGGATCTTCCTAAAATTGAACATGAAATGAAAAAACTTGCGAAAGATGGAAAACGAATTGTTAGACATGAAATTTCTAAAAAAGAAGCAGAGGAGATGTTTCATGATGACCCATATAAAATGGATTTAATTTCAAGAATGGAAGATGGATCAATATCTTGTTATACACAAGGCGATTTTACAGATCTTTGTAGAGGACCACATGTGGAAACGGTAAAAGAATTAAAACATTTTAAACTTTTGAAATTTAGTGGAGCTTATTGGAAAGGCGATTCTAAAAATAAAATGCTTCAAAGAATTTATGGAATTTGCTTTGACAACGAAGAAGATTTACAAGAACATTTAAAGATATTAGAAGAAGCAAAAATGAGAGATCACAGAAAAATAGGAAAAGATTTAGAACTGTTTATGACAGATGATTTAGTAGGTAGAGGACTTCCTATGTTTTTACCAAATGGATATATTGTTTGGCAAGAATTGGAAAACTATATCAAAGAAAAAGAAAGAAAATTAGGATACTTACATGTTATGACGCCATGTGTTGGAAATGTAGAACTTTATAAAACTTCAGGTCACTGGGATCATTATAAAGAAAACATGTTTCCAGCAATGGAAGTAGAAGGAGAAGCTTTTGTTTTAAGACCAATGAATTGTCCTCATCATATGATGATTTACGCCAATAAACTTCACTCTTACAGAGATTTGCCAATTCGTATTGGAGAAATTGCGCATGACTTTCGTTATGAAGCCAGTGGAGCTTTAAAAGGAATTGAAAGAGGAAGACATTTCTGTCAGAATGATGCCCATCTTTTTGTAACACCAGAACAAATGAAACAAGAATTTAAAAATGTAGTGGATTTGATTTTTGACGTGTATAAAGATTTTGGAATTACAGATTATAGATGTGTATTATCTTTAAGAGATCCAGAAGATAAAGAAAAATACCACCAAGATAATGAAATGTGGGAACATGCTGAAAATGGCTTGCGTGAAGTATTAAATGATCTTGGAATTGAATATACAGAGGAAATAGGAGAAGCAGCTTTTTATGGGCCAAAATTGGACGTTAATGTAAAACCAGCAGTAGGGAATGAATATACCTTGTCAACTTGTCAATTAGATTTTTGTTTGCCAGCAAAATTTGATTTAAAGTATATTGATAAAGATGGAACAAAGAAAACGCCAATTGTTCTTCATAGAGCCATATTAGGTTCTCTAGATAGATTTATGGCTTATATTATAGAAGAAACAAAAGGAGCTTTACCTCTTTGGTTGGCACCAACTCAAATCAATATTGTTCCAGTTAATAATGAATATCATTTAGCTTATGCAGAAGAAATCAAAAATAGTTTAGAAGATGAAAATATTCGTGTAACTCTTGATAGTAGAGAAGAAAAGCTAAGCTATCGTATGAGAGAAAGTCAAACAAAAAAAATTCCATACACTCTTATTTTGGGCGACAAAGAAAAAGAAGAAGGACTTGTTAGTTATCGATTACATGGTAACAATGAAACAACAACGCTTTCAAAGGAAGAATTTGTAAGAATGATAAAAGAACAAATTAAAAGCAAAAACTAACAGGAAACATCCTGTTTTTTTGTCATACTTTTTTCATCTCCTCATATATTGTAATAGAGTTACTGGAGGAGGAACAAAATGATTAATAAAAAAAGTTTGTGGTTTTTAACATTATTTAGTTTAATATTGGTACTCAGTGTGTATTATATTACAATGCCATCTGAATTATTGATTACGAAAAACAAGAAAAATGATGAAGTAGCTAAAGTTAATAAAACAGTTGATAAGGAAGCATCAGTGGAAATAGAAGAAAGTGAAATATTAACAGCATTACGAGTAGAAGCAGATGAACAAATGAAACAGGATATGGAAGACTTGCAGATTGTTCTTACTAGTGTAGAAGCTACCAGTAATGAAAAAAATGAAGCTTATGAGAAATTGCAATTATTAAATATGACTAGAGGGGAAGAGGAAAAATTAGAAAAGAAGATTGAAACAAAATTTAAACTTAAATCTTTTGTTAAAATAGATGGAGATCAAATTCGAGTAGTAGCTTCTAGCGATAAACATGATACAGCTTTAGCAAATGACATTATGAGAAGCATTCAAGAAGAATATAAAACGAAAAAATATATTTCTGTGAAATTCCAAAAATAACTTTGGGATTTTTTCTCTTCTCACAAAAAAAGTGTTTCAGCATAGAATAATATAGGGAATGATAAATCACCTTTGAAAGTGAGGAGAAGATGAAAAGTAATATTTTATCAAAACGAGAAAAAGAAGTTTTCGAATTACTGATTCGTAATTATGATACTTCAGAAATCGCCTCCATGTTAAAAATTAGTGAGAAAACAGTTCGCAACCATATTTCTAATGTCATGCAGAAACTTGCTGTAAAGGGAAGAGCAAATGCTGTAGTCGAACTATTAAAACTTGGCGAAATTTCATTATAAAATTGCATTCTTTTGCAATTTTTTTCATACTATTAGGTAGAGGTGGAAACATGTTAAAAAAATTAACAATTCGAAAATTCTTAGTATCTATGGCGGCTTTAATGGCATTATTTCTTATTTATTTAATACCAAAAGAGAATACCTATAGTTTAAAAGATAAGACCAAAACAGAATTAGAATATGTGGATAAAGAAATCCTAACAGAAACAATTTATCTTTATGATAGAAATGGTTTTTTAGCGCGTACAAAAGTGGCTGTCTCAAAAAAAACTGAAACTGTAGAAACGAAAGTTAAAGAGTTATTAGAAGTTTTAATAAGAGATGGAGCAGGCGAAAGTAAAATTCCAAACGGTTTTAAAGCTGTAATTCCTACAGATACAAAAATTCTCAGTTTAAATTACGCAGATGGCCTTTTAAAAGTTAATTTTTCTAAAGAGTTATTAGAAGATGTAAAAAAAGAGGAAGAAGAAAAAATTATTGAAGCTATTGTTTATACAGCAACTAGTATTGAAGAAGTAGAAAAGGTCATTATCTATATGGAAGGAGATATTTTAAATTATCTTCCAAAGTCTAAAATTACACTTCCTTCAACTTTGGATCGTAGTTTTGGAATCAATAAAGAGTATGATATTAAAAGCAACAAAGAAGTGACAGGTGTTACCATTTATTATATTAATCAATATAAAGATGACACTTATTATGTACCTGTTACAAAATATACAAATGATAGTAGAGAAAAAATAGATATTATTATTGATGAACTTGCTTCAGCACCTTTATATCATAGTAATTTGATGAGTTTTTTAAATCAAAACGTAAAATTACTAGAAGCAGAACAAGCTGATCGTCAAATGAATTTAGAGTTTAACTCTTATATTTTTAATGATATTGATGAAAAAAATATATTAGAAGAAGTAATTTATACAATTTGTTTGTCCATTGGAGATAATTACGATGTAGAAGAAGTATCCTTTACAGTAGAAGATGAAGAAATTTATAAAAGTGTTATAAAAACTATTGAATAAAAAATCTATTTGTTGTATAATTTATTTGTTCATTTGAACAAATACGTCTCAGTAGCTCAGCTGGATAGAGCAACGCCCTTCTAAGGCGTGGGTCGGGGGTTCGAATCTCTCCTGGGACACCATTAAAAAATAAAAAAGTTCTTAAGAGATTAGGAACTTTTTTTGTTGAAATTACTGGTGAAAAGTAATTTTTTTCTTATAGAAGTTTATATGAATATTAGAATAATTATTTTTAAACTAAAGCTTGTTTTAGGGTTTTTAGTTCCCATTTTAGTTCCCACTTTAGTAAAAGTGATTATAATTAATTTAAAATGTTTTTATATAATTAGAAATTGAGATGTTAATAAAAAAACAACTCTATAATTAGTAGTTGTTATAATGTGATAAGCAATGTATTAGAAAATTCCACCTGATATTGTGTGTAATTTTTGATAACTACTAGAAATCACAACATTTATTTTTCTTTGCTTATCTTGTCCAACGATTTTTTTAATTTCATTTATTATTAATTCGATAGTTTTAAGATCTTGGCTAACAATAATAAAAGTCATTTCGTTTAGTTCTGTTATTTAATTTAGCGTGTGCAGGAGAGTCAATGGTTATTAATGATACAAAAGGAGAATTGTATAGTTATACTGCCGATTTTTTAAAAAAACAAAATTATAATATTAGAATAATAAATTTGCGAGATGCTTTTGCTAGTGATGGTTGGAATCCGTTACATCTTGCTTATAAATATTATAAAGAAGATAATATTGATCTTGCAGGAGATATTGTTGAAAATTTTTCTAAGTCTTTGTGTAAAAATTTATCTTCAAAGGATATGTATTGGGAGAAGTCAGCCAATGCAGTTTTATCTGCTTTGTGTTATGCTTTAATTGAAGATGCCCATTCAGAGGATGAAGTAAATCTATTTTCTCTTTATAATCTGTTAGTTGAACATGGTTCTAAAACAATTGATAGATTTAATTCTTTGGATTTGTATTTTCAGCAGAAATCTGCAGGCACTTTGTCCAAAATGGCTTATGCAGTAGGAAGTTTTGCAAAAGGTGAAACATGTGCTACATTATTTTCTGTTATTTCTACTACGATAAAAATGTTTAGTGATAAGAGAATTGCAAATCTAACTAGTAGAACTGATTTTGAGTTGGATAGTAAAGGATTAGAAAAAACGGCAGTATTTTTAATTATTCCTGATGAGAAAGAGAGTCGTCATGAATTAGCATCTTTATTTATTGATCAATGTTATCAAGCACTTGTTAATACTGCTCAGTCTTTGCCGAGTGGTAAGATGCCTCTTAGAGTAAATTTTATTTTGGATGAAGTTTGTAATATGCCTGTTATTAATTCTATGTCTAACAAGATTACAGTCAGTCGTTCTCGTAATATTCGGTTTGTACTTGTTATTCAGGATTTTGACCAGTTAAAAGAAAAATACAAAGAATCAGCAGGAACGATAAAATCTAATACATCTTGGATTTATCTTCTTACTTCTGATAATGAGAGTGCAAAAGAAATTAGTTCTAGACTTGGAAAATATACGATTTCAAGTGCAAGAGTTTCTACTTCATCTCGTCTAGAACAAACAGATTATAATATTTCTAATGATAAATCTCTTATGGGAAGAGAATTAATGATGTCTGACGAGTTAATGAAATTAAAATTTGGAGAAGCTATATTTATGAAATCTAGAATGTATCCAGTTAAAGCAGTAGTTAAGCCAATTGCTGATTATCCTATAAGATTTAAAATGACTAAGTTGCCTGAGGAAAAAAAAGAATTTGAAATAGCATGTTTTGATTTAGATAATTTTAGAAGAGAAAGAATGATAAGAAATATAAATGAAAAAGTAGAACTTGAGTAGTTATATTTTGATAATAAATATTAAATTTAATAATTGCAAAAGCTATTTATATGAAGAAAATAAAAAATTCCATTAAAAAAATTAAATAAAATTATTTTATTTCAGACTGTTGACAAATAATTTTTTGTGAACAGTCTTTTAAAATTATAAAT
>CANRVY010000032.1 GCA_947643405.1 uncultured Mycoplasmatota bacterium
AAAAATCTTATTTTTTATAAGATTTTTTTAGCAAGATCTATATTATCATATTTTTTGGCACGCTCTATCTTTTGTTTCAACAAAATATATTGATCATAATCAATTATTATCCAATTTAATAATTAAGTCCACTTTTAACTCATTTATTTAAATAAAGGTGGAATATCTGTTCTTAAATTTTTTCCTTTTCTTCTCATTAGTATTTTGGGTTCAAAATACTCCTCAAATTCACATTTTGGGTAAAAACAATTATGTCTCAAATCCAAATACCCATTCTCTCTTATTAATTTTATATAATGTTCATAAGAAAAACCGCCAAACATTCTAGGCATAAGACAACTAATCACAGTATCTTCTGAAAAGCTAGAATTGAGAAATGCCATTCGCAAATGAACATCATTTCTTTGAATTATTTGATAATTTTTTAAAGCAACTCTTCTTTTCCCTGAAATTTCTAAAGCTCGATAGACTGTAATCGTTCCACTTTTCGTTACAATTTTAAAGCCACTCATTTTAGGAGCTATTTTTTCTATCATTGGAAATTTTTTATAAGCATTAACCATTGAGTTTGTACAAAGACCATATGAATACTTAGCAAGTAATTGAAGCAACTCTAACACAATTCCTTTTTCATTTATTGGATATTCTCCAAAATAATAGGAAAGAGTATTAATAAGTGCCTCATCATTTAAATGTTCTAACAAATAAGAGACACGTTCTAAAGGTGTCTTAGCTTCTCCATAAGAAATCCCTTCTCCCATAATTTCTTTAACAAAAGAAAGGAGTTTTCTAGCTTTTCTTTCATTATATAATTTCCAATATTCAGATTCTTCTTTTTTATTTTTATATACTTTTGCCATTTCCTTCTACCTCTTCTTTAAGCGCTAATTGCAAAACTGGATAAAATTCATTTACAAGTTCTGGATTTCTTATACAAAATTCTCTAAAACGTTCTTCTAATTCGCTCGCTTTATATTGTATCACAACTTCTGGGTCAAATACTTCATTAAAGCAATTCCCACTAAAAAATGTATTTCTAGAAAAATCCATCACTCCACTCCCATCTTCTGATACCATATAAGAATGATACTGTTTTCCACCAAACAACATATTTAATTTGCTTGTTGTAATGATAGCATTTGGAAAATATGGAGCAAACATTGCTACAACAGCATGACACTTTTGATGCATATCTTCTCTTTGCAAAATATATCTAATATTCTGATCTAAAATTTTATCTGTTAAACGATATAGTTTTAAAGTTCCAAAAGATGTTTTTAAGTGATAATGATCTGATTTTCTTTCTAAATTAAGACAGTTTGTAAGAACTCTTGATTCATCAAAAAAAATCAGGTGGATAGATTTCACTCGTTAATCGAAACAAAAAAGACCGTTTATTTAAATGATTTTTTTCCATCAATGCATAGACCATATCTCGAAAATTCATATTTCCATATAACTTAAAAAAAGATAAAATCATACTAACATTTGTTCGATCTTCAAATCCTACAAATGGAATTTGATAAATTATTTCTAATTCTCTTAAAATTTTCTCACAAATTAATTGATCATGCTCTGAAGCATTCTTCTCAACTTCTTTAAAAACTTGATTTAAAAGACTCATTTCTTAACTCCTTTTTGAATAAACCTTCTCTTTTTCTTTTGATAAATCAATAATTTCTCCTTCTTTAGCACCTGTCCCTATCATGATAACTTCTTTATTATATAATTCTTTAATATTAGCAATCATTCCCATAATCGCTGAAGATTGAAGTACCTGTTCTACATGTTTGCTTTCTAAAACGGTTCCATCTAAATACTGCGCAAAATTGAGAACCAAATAATCAGGATTATTTGCTTCAATTGCATGATAAAATCTGCTCCAACTAAACTCGAATACGCGTCTTTTTTTCTTAGTAACTGTTGTATACTCTTCTATATAATTCAATCCCGCTCTCTCACAAACTTCTTCCCAAGAAATTTCTCTACTTCCAGCATAATCACCTGTATAAATTTTTCCTTCTACTGAATCATTACTAATGCGAATTGGATAAGGACGAAATATCATATAAGATGTAATATCATCATTGTATGGTATCCCACAATCTGCCAAAGCATCTGTAATTGTACAACCTCTACTTGTTGTATAAGGATATGGAAGTCCATGATTCATATCCAAATCAAATCCTTGACTCATTTCTATCAATACAGATAAACCAGCTCTTCTCATTTGAAAAAATAAATCATCATCATAAATAAATATTTTCCCCTTCCAAGGGTAGTCTTTCGCCAAAATGGTACCTGGCATTCGAAGGGATTTTTCTGCATTGGCTGCGGCTGAACCCTGAAAAGTACTTCCAGATCGAATATTTTCTCTTTCAAAAGCAATATGTTTGTCAAAAACAACAGCAGCTCTTTCATGAATATAAAGCATTCTCCCATTAATCAGATCTTTATTTTCCTCTAATTCTTTATATAAAATATCGGGATTAATTACGGCCCCTGCTCCTATTAATAATGTAGTTCTAGGATTTACTACTCCAATTGGTAAATGATGTGTGACTACTTTTCTTCCATCATCAAATACAAAAGTATGCCCAGCATTTGGCATATTGTGATTCATTGTGATATCTACATCTAATTTTCTAGCAAGATAACCAACTAGTTTCCCTTTCCCGCATGAACCAGCTTGTCCATCTGTTACGACATAAACTTTTCCTCTCATTTTAACACTTTCCTTTTTTGGTCCATTGCCAAAGCACATACAGGATCCAAAGTTACTAAATCTTTTTGATCCATACTTTTTTTTAATTTTTGATATCTTTCTTGTAATTCAGAGGCTGGATATTGTACAACCACTTTTGGTTTAAAAACTTCTTCAAAACAAGTTCCAGGATAGAACAGATTTCTAGATGGATCAACAATTCCACCATCTTTTAATGTATAATAAGAATGATAATAAACGCCTCCAAATAAATTTTTAAATTCACTTGTTGTAATATATTCATCAGGTAAAAGTGGTGCTAATACTTCTACAGCATAATGACAAAAGCCATTAAATCTTTTCGGTGCAAAATAAATTCTATGATCGTTTAACCAATCCTCTAATGCAAACATTTCAATTGTACCATATTTTGATTTCACTATATAATGATTTCCTTTTGAAAAAATGCTTTCAATATATGGGAGTGATAACAAAGATGCAATTTGTTGTTTTTCTGAATTACTTCCAGGTATCACAGAATATAAGCTCATCGTCAAATATAACAATAGATTTCTTTCATTTACCTGATATTTCTCTAACAATTCTCTTAATTGAGATTGATATGGAAAACTAGAATCAACCAATAAAGAAATCATTAAAGTAATTGAATTACTCTCTTTATCCATTTTAAGTGATAATCCTATCATTTTTTCTAATTTTTTTAAAATAAGATGACTAATTGCTTCAGCTCGTTCAATTGAGCTTTTTTCGGTTTCTTCCATAATGTTACACAACGATTTTCTCACTTTTATCACCGGCCTTTTTATTAAAAATTTATTCTATCACAAAATAAAAATAAGTCAATCTTTCATCACTTTATGTAGAGCATGATTAATTCCCTCTCCAATCACTTCACTTAATTTTTCCATTACAAAATCCACCTCTTTTGGAGTTACCATAAAGTTATATCCAATAGGTGTTAATACTTCAAACAGCAATTGTTTTATTTCTGCATCTTCTAACCCTCCAACTAAACCCAATAATTGTTTGTTATCTTCTTTATTTTCTTCTATCTTAGCCTTTAAATAATTTGATTGATGAGAAAGAATTAATCTATTTTTAGCTTTCATACTATTCTGTTTTGAATATGTATATTGTTTCTGCATATATTTTATTGTATCAGCTACGATGGTAATGGCATCTACCACAGTTGGAACTCCAATCGCAATTACAGGAATTCCATACAGTTCTTTACTCACTTCCTTACGTTTATTTCCAATTCCTGAACCTGGAGCTATGCCAGTATCAGTCATTTGAATTGTCTTATTCACTCTTTCTATAGACCCACTTGCCAAAGCATCTATTACAATCACAAATTTTGGTTTCACACAATCAATGATATATTTGATGAAATCACTTGTTTCTATTCCAGTTTCTCCTGTTACTCCTGGACTTATTGCACAAACTCTTCTGTAACCCTCCTCCAAATCTCCATATATATATAATGGATTTGTTACAATAATTTTATCAATCACTAAAGGGCCCAACGCATCAGGCGTTGAATGCTCATTTCCAAGCCCAATAATTAAACCTAAGTCATCCTCTTTAATGTTTTCTTTTTCTAAAATAAAATTTAATTTTTCAGAAAACACCTTTTCTACATTTAACAAATTATTATGATCTGTAACATCTTCAAATTCAATTGTAATATAAATACCTTCTTTTTTATCAATTTTTTTTCCGTTTTTTTCATCCAAATAAGTAGTTGTAACTTTTATATCTTCAATGGTTTCAAATTCTTGTTTTATTTTATCAATACGATTATTTTCTATTGATTCAAGCGCCAAATCAGTTCGAATGGTATAATTTTTTAAATCTACTTCATGTTTCATCTTATCACCCATACATATTTTTCCCGAAAATGCATTATTTTATTGCTTTTTTTAAGATTATGCGATAAAATTATAAGTACTGAGTTTGCTGAGAGGTGGTGAAACTATGCCAAATATGAAAAATGCGAAGAAAAAAGTAAAACAAATCGCAAAACAAAAAGTAGGAAATAATGAATACAAAGCAAGTATGAGAACTGCTATTAAAAATGTAGAAAAAGCAGTAAACGAAAACAACAAGGAAAAAGCAACTGAAAATTTAAAAACTGCTATTAAGAGAATTGACAAGGCTGCTTCTAAAGGTGTTGTAAAAGCAAATACTTGTGCTCGTAATAAATCAAGATTAACAAAGAAAGTTAATGCAATGGAGTAAAATTTTTACTTCTTTTTTTATAATTTTTAACTTTTTGTTGTATAATAAAAGTGGTGATAAAATGAAAAAAGTATTTTCATTCTTAATTTTAATTGGTCTTGCAGCTACAATTGCCATTTTTCATGAGCCAATTGTAACGTTCTTATTAAATAATGTTATATATAAAAGAGAAATTATTATTCAAGAAAGTAATCGATATGCACTTTTAAACAATTTTTCCTTTGTTCAAGAAACTGATAATTTTAAACCGACATCAAAGCAAGATTTAAAAAATATTATTTATACCTACTTAAATCGTGGATGGAATAATTTCAGTTTTTATTGCGAAACAGATATTTATCCTAGTTGTATAGAAGATGTCAAAGAATTAGCAAATGATTCGGCTACTTTATCTAGTATCAATAATTTTGTACATCCATATAATTCTTATGATAAATTATATATTACATTAAACAATCTAGGAAAAGTAACAATTGAAACTGTACGACTATATACGACAACAGAACAAAATGAATTAAACTCTATTATAGATGATATTATAAATGAAACGATAAGAGACGACATGAGTTTAAGAAAAAAAATAGAAGTTATTCATGATTATATTATTGAAAATAGTGTTTACGATGAAGAGCGTGCTGAAGCAATAAAAAATAATAAACAGTTAAGTTTACAAGAACCATCACATAAAGCTATAGGACCCCTTATGAAAGGAAAAGCTTTATGTAGTGGATATAGTGATGCAATGGCTCTATTTCTTAATAAATTAGGTATTAAAAATTACAAAATTTCGAGTACAAATCATGTTTGGAATTTTGTATATGTGGATGGAACTTGGTACCATTTAGATCTTACTTGGGATGATCCAGTTGTATCCACAAAAGAAAATCTATTATTACATGACTTTTTCTTAATATCTACAGAGGAACTACAAAAAATTGATTTAACTCAACATGAATTTGATAAAACAATTTATATTGAAGCAAAATAGTTAAATTTTAACTATTTTTTATTTTATAATGCATTCATAATTACTACATATCAATTCTCTGAATATGTTAAACAGAAAGCAGAACGAAATATGAGAAATAAAGTTAATTATGAAAGAATTCCAAAAAAAATTGAAAATGATAAGAAATGTATCCCTCATTGTTGCTTCGGAATTATAGGACCTACTGGAGCTACTGGGCCTATTGGGCCCGCTGGAAGTAATGCCAATTCTACAACATGTTTTTGTGTAGATCAAATGAGGAATATCATTCAACAAATCATTACGCTTTATCCAAATGATAACCTTATTGTTGCAATGGAAAGTGGAAATAATACAAGTGGAAGACCTGGAAGCCTTCTTCCTGGTCCAAACAATAATTCAAATTCTGGTCTTTTTCAATTAGTTAATAATCAAGGAACTCCTGAAGAAGCATTATCGATTTGTAGAATTGCATCTATTACAATCACTAGTTCAACCTACAATAATGCAATTACTTATCTTCCTGCTCCAATACCAACTCCTATAGGATGTGATGCAAACTGCGAAGCAGCAATACGTTCTTATCTTCCCGCTGGTACACCTAATGTAAATATTAATGCTGGTGGTCAAACTGTCGCACAAGGAACTATTTTAAGAAGCGAATATGGTATGGTTGTTGTCGTTGGAAATAACAACAGTAATCCTGCATTTGTATCATTATGCAAGGCTGAAATTATCAATAAATAGCATTTAAAAACTCATTTCTATGTTGAAATGAGTTTTTATAAATTATTTCATATCCTTTGGGAAAACCACAACTACTGTTGTACCATTTTCATCAGAAATAAAATCAATCTTACCATTATGAGCCTTCACAATTTCACTAGATAAAAATACACCTAGACCAGTTCCATTTTGCTTTGTTGAAAAAAATGGATTTTTAATTTTCTTTAAGTTTTCCTTGTCTATTCCCACACCATTATCAATAACTTTTACTTCTACTTCATCCTTTAACGATCCTACTTCTATCCGAAGCTTATGTTTTTTATCATTTGTCATTGCTTCAATACTATTTTTCAAAACATTCATAAAAACCTGTTTTAAACGATTATAATCACCATTCATATAAATCTCATCATCAATAATATTCGAACTAACTTCTATTTTTTTCTCTTTAAACATAGGTCCTAAACTTGTTAAAATCTCTTCTAAAAGTAAATTCATATCCAAAATATCTTTTTCCACTTTTATCTTTTGAATAGATAAAAAATCTTGCAATAAAATTAAAGTTCTTTCTATTTCCTCTTTTAAGATTGGTATATATTTTTGACTATGTTCTTTATTATTTACATCAAACATATCTAAATATCCTTTACAAACAGCAATTGGATTTTTAATTTCATGAGTAATTTGGAAAAGAGACATACGAATTTGTTTTTCTTTTTCTAATTCCTTAATTGTCATATGTAACTTTAATATTTCTTCTCCTTTTTGAAATAACAAAACACTTACATAAGTAACAACCATTAACAATAAAATCATAGTAATGATTTCTATCAGAAATTGATTCCATGGAATCTCTTCATAATAATTCTGAAAAGAAAAATATCCAAAAAAGAGAGCTTTAATAATTAAAAATAAAACAATCATAATTCTATCTGAAATTTTATTTTTCTCTTTTATCAAAAATAAGACCAAATAAAGAGTGTATTCTATAATTAATAATATCCAAGATGAATTAAAATAACATTGATAATACAAAACTAAGAAACTACTAATTAATACAATCCCAATTGGTCTTCTTTTTAAATATGCTATAATAAGCGGTACATTAATGATTAGAATAGGAAGCTTCTCCCCATCTATTGTTTTTCCATATCGAATTACCAAATAAATCGAAGAAAAAAGCGCAAATTCCAAAAATAAATTCGTTTCTTTTTTGGAAATACTAGAACTATATGCTACATAAATTAAATAAATCAATAATGGAAATAAAGTAAATACAATATTGACTAATGTGAATTCAAACAAATTCATCTTTCTCACCTCTCCCCAATATTATATCTTAATCTTTTGTCGAATTTTGTCGAAATATGAAAAAAAGTGATGTTTTTTATCACTTTAACTCATCAATATATTTTTGTAATTGTTTTGCATCAGGCCCCAAAATAATTTTTAATTGATTATCAATTTCCACAATACCTTGAGCCCCTAACTTTTGAATAGCACCCTTATCTACTTTTGTAACATCATTTAGTGTCACAATAAATCTAGATTTATTTGCTTCATATTTGATAATGTTCTTTTTTCCACCTAGACATTCAATTAACTTATTTATTTCAATTTTAAAATCTTTCCTCTTTGACTTCGTAATTGCGATTGCAATAATTAATAATACAGATATGATAATAATATATTGAAGATATTCCATATAATCACCCTGTTAACATTATACTATAAATTTTATTATTTGAATACATTTTCTTTTTTCTTTGAAAAGATTGTCACATTATAGGAAGTTCGTTGAATAAGATAAAACTTTGTTGTAATATTAAAATTAGGTGATCAATATGAAAAGAATATCAAGATATAAAACAGAGTTATGGCTTCCTATTACAATCGTTTTATTTGCTATTATCAGCATCTTAACAATTTGGAGCGCTACTTCATTACTTCCAAGTTATTTATCTGATTTAGCATTGAAACAAATGGCTTGGTATTTTGTTGGCTTTATTCTTGTCTATTTTATGATGTTTTTAGGAAAAGAATGGATTTATAAATATGCTTGGTATCTATATATTATTGGAACCATTTTTCTTATACTCCTATTATTTTTTGGAGAAGAAATTAACAATGCTCGATGCTGGTTTTCTATTCCTGGTATTGGAACAATACAACCAAGTGAATTTATGAAAATCATTCTGATTATTACACTGGGAAGAATGATTGAAGAATTTCACCTAAAATATAAAAGCCCTTCTATAAAAGAAGAACTTCTATTTTTATTAAAAGTAGGGATAGTAGTTCTAATTCCAAGTATTTTGACTTTTTTAGAACCTGATACTGGGGTTGTACTTATTTATTTACTAATTACAATTACTATGCTATTTATCTCTGGCATTCGATATCGGTGGTTTCTTTTAGGTATATCAATTATTGCTTTATTTATTACATTTTTATTACTTCTTTATTTTTTCAACAAAGATTTGTTTGTTAAGATTTTTGGAACTTCTTTCTTCTTGCGTATTGACCGATTATTAGATTGGTCGAATACATCTGGCTTTCAATTAGAACATGGAATGAGTGCGATTGGATCTGGAGGACTATTGGGAAATGGATTCAATAACACACCCATTTATTTTCCAGAACCCCAAACAGACTTCATCTTTGCTGTTTATGCTAGTAATTTTGGTTTTCTTGGATCCTGTGTGTTAATCGGTCTTATCCTATTTTTCGATATCAAACTTATTTTTTTAGCCATCCATAGTCGTGAAAAAATTGATAAATATGTGATATCAGGTATTTTAGGAATGCTTTTATATCAACAATTCCAAAACATTGGAATGACATTCGGTTTAATGCCTATTACTGGTATTACACTCCCTTTTATTAGCTATGGCGGTTCTAGCTTATTAAGTTATATGATTATGATTGGAATCATATTTAATATTTCCAACTCTAATCTTCGGTATACAAACTAGATTTTTGATAAAGTTTTCTTTTCAACAATTTTCCTTGATAGAAATACTGTTTTTGATAACATTCATTAAGTTCATGACTTACTCTTACTAACTTTAAAGCTGTTTCAGTTCTAAGATAATTAGGATTTAGTTTAGAATATGGAATATCCATAGAAATACGAATTCTATCTAACCCATCTGCATCTTTTAAAATACTTGTCAATTTGAAAAATAACGCTTGTTCTTCTTTTGAAACCTGATATTTAACTAATAACTCTCCAATACTACTATCTGCGATAGCATGGGCTTCTATCATAAAAGAAATTATTCTCATATCCTTAGCAGAAATACTATCATGAAACAATGATTGAAATTTTTTAGCGCCCAATATTCCATGTCTTGTTTCATCATGGTCATTTACTCTTCCGCAATCATGATAAATTGCAGCTTTTAACAATAATGAAATTTCTTTCATAGAACATTCTTCATTTAATGCAATCAGAGTAGCGAAAAAAGCAACTTTCTCATTGTGATAAACTCCATGAACTTTACTATTTAATAAAGCCTCAATCCGAATCCCTGACAATTCTGCTTGAAATAATGGAAAAGCAGTCGATTTTTTCAATGCAGTTACAGCTTCAATGAAATTCATTTGTGGTAATAAACTAGAATATTGATCCTTTTTGGCAAAAAAATCATGAGCATAAAATTGATTTAACTCAGTATTCAAAAGATCTAATAAGATTGGTTCTACAAGTTCTGTGGATGTCTCATTCTGTATTTGATAACTTGGCTGTAATGTAGATTCTAATGATGGAAGTTGTGCAACCAAAACTGGAGTAATTATTTGATTGTTTGCGTTTTCTTTTCTCCAAGATCGATCGTTATAATATAAAAAGTGATGTAAATAATTTAGACACTCTTGATAATAAGCTGAAAACTTTTGTGGTTTTAATGTCATGATATGGGCAACCTTTATCAAAAATGTCATCCAAATGGCTTTTTCTCTTTCTTCCCCTAATATTTCTTTCAAAGACTCAAATAAATGGTGATATTTTCTTTTTCCATTTACAATAGAAATAGAAGCTAATTGTTTTAGCATTTCTTTATTTTTATAATTTTGAAAAATTTGGTCAATAAGATCTATCCCAATCTTTTCATAATGATAAGTAAATTGTGTATATCTTGTTACTTCATTTCCATAAGTTGTATAAGGTTTTCCAATATCATGAAATAGAATAGCTAGTTGCATGATAAAAATATCTTCTTCTGTTAATTCGCTCGAAAAAGAAAGTGTTTGAATTACTTGAGTTAGTGCAACAATTCCTTTCATCGTATGTTCAAATGCATCATCAATATGTTTTGGATCTAATTGATAACAATCTTTCATATCAAGTAATATAGAGAAATATTTAGAAATTACCTCTTCTACCTTTCCACTTTTCAATAATTCTTGTACTTTATTCAACTCTTCAGTTGTTAATGGTTTTAATGTAGGTTTTTCTTTTGGGTGATGTAACAATCTTTGATTATTTCCCATATGCTGGTATACTTTATAATCTCCTTTTGACAAATCCATATCAATCAATTCTACATTTTTAATCCAAGGATTTATTTTTAAAATGTCACTTAAATCTAATTCTCTTATTTGCATTCTTTCTAAACTGTGAACCCATTCTTTTGCAAAAGAATCTTCAATTAATTCTACTGCAAGTAAAGTTGGCATACTAGGACTTGCTTTACGAATTAACTCGATATCTTTTGAAACAATACGTTTCCTATTCTCGGCCATTCCTTCTGAAAAAATCAAATGTTCATGTTTCAAAGCAAGTCCTAAATCTTGTGGCATCGCAATATAAAAATAGTTATCTGTTGAGGGAACAAACGAAGTAATTACATCTTTTGGATTTTCTACTCCAAAATTTTCCCTTATATATAAATCAGACATCTCATTTAGTCCAAATAGCTCTATTCCAGATATATGGCCATTAAGTGTTTGAATTGCTTCTTCTTGCATTCCATAACTACTAAACTTTGTTGTTACTAAATGCGTAGGACAAACAATAATTGGACCAGAAATACTAGTGTTTCGATAAAATTTATATCCTTGATTTTTCTCAAAAATTATTTTTGACAGCTCTCTATGTTGAAAAAATTCTTCTTCTACGATAATTCGAATAACAACTTCATTACCAACATCTGCATATGGATTTTGAAACCTTAATGCACCAATTAAAGATTCTGTAAACCATTTTCTTGTATCTTTATATCCACTATCTATAATTTTAAATAGTCTTTCTCTAATGTCATATGCTTCTTTTAAACATATTTTTCTATATAATATTAAGTTACTCATATATGCCTCCTCAAAAATGCTTATTTATTATAACACAAAAAGACATCAATCGTAATTTCTTTTTATATTTTAAATATCTTTCTTCTTTTTCGATTTCTAATTATCTAAAAAATTAAAAAGAACAGTTCCACAATCAGAAGAATTGGGACATTCTACTTGCATCTCTTTCTTTACTCAAACATTCTTATTTACAAATTTTAATAATTCTATTTGATTTTTGTACCACAATTACCACAAAAATGATTTTTTAATTTTTTCCAATCATCCTCTTTTGAAGGATCTAACTCTTCTACTTTTTTTTAAATTCTGGTTGGTTTGTTTCTTACATAAAAGCATCTATATCTCCTTCCACCATTTCATTCATAGAACTAATTGCATTATTAGCCATATTTAATCTCATATTATTCCTTTTTAATAACGTTATTATAACATTTTTTTTATAATATTGAATTCCAAATATAATACTTATTATATATATTCCTCTTCTGATTATATATAACAAAAAGTAAAAAAAACTGCAAATAGCAGTTCCTCATTTTTTATTATTTTCTACATTCTTATAATACTTTTTACCATAGTAAATTGCATCAATATATTCTTGTAATGTCATTTCACGTTTCATAACAATTATCCTTTCAATTGCTTTTTACCTAATTCAACCAAACGTTTGGTCATTTCTCCTCCAACTGTACCATTCAATCTAGAACTAGTATCAGCTCCAAGAGTAATTCCAAATTCACGAGCAATTTCATATTTTAAATTTTCTACTGCTTCTTTTGAACCTGGCACTACTAACTTATTTTTATTCATTATTCTCCCCTCCTTTAATATTAGTATGGAAAGAAAAAATCAAAATATAGTTAGCAACATTTGGTATGAAAAAAGACAGTAAATCTACTGTCCATTTTTACTAAATTTCATTATTTTGTATAGTTAGAACCACCTAAATGTTGTTCACCCATTTGAACTAATCTTTTAGTGATTTCTCCACCTACAGAACCGTTAGCTCTACTAGTGGCATCTGGACCCATAGTAACACCTAATTCGTTAGCAATTTCGTATTTCATTTGTTCGATTGCTTGTTTAGCTCCAGGTACTACTAATTTTTGAGTATTTGAACTATTTTTCATGGCTTTCACCTCCTGTACACTAATAGAATGTGTACAAAAGATTTTTTCATACATAAAAATAAGTGGTAATTTTTGGTTATAATAAATCTTGATTTTTTTTATTTTCTAAATCTGTAATAACTTCTATGTGATGAATACAATCATCAATCAAATTTTCAAAGTCAAAACTTTTTTCATAAAGAATAGCTTTCTCTAATTCTGGATTGATCACTGGATGTTTTGGAAGAAAAATAGTACAACAATCTTCAAAAGGCAAAATACTCGTCTCATAAGTTCCTATTTTTTTTGCTATTTCAATAATCTCTAATTTATCCAAACAAGCAACTGGACGAATCACTGGCACATTCGTTACATTGTTAATAACAACCATACTAGTTAAAGTTTGACTTGCTACTTGACCAATACTTTCCCCATTCACAATAATTTTGCACTTTCGCATTTTCGCATATCTTTCTGCAATTCGATACATCATTCTTCTCATGATGGTTATAATATAGCTATCAGGAACATTTCTATAAATCTCTTCTTGAATTTTAGTAAAAGGAACAACATGAACTTTCATATTTCCAGAATACTCATTCATAATAGAAGCTAATTTTATCACTTTATTTTTAGCTTCTAAACTTGTATGAGGTGGTGATTCAAAATACAAACATTCAATATCTACTCCTCTTTTTAAAGCCATATAACCAGCAACAGGACTATCAATACCACCACTTAACATAAGTAAACCCTTTCCTTGAATTCCTACTGGATAACCACCTATTCCCTTTATCTCTTTTGTATAAAGATAGGTTGCTTCCTTCCGAATCTCAATGGTTAACAAAAGTTCTGGATTATGAACATCCACTTTGCAATCAATATTTTTTAAAATATGTCCTCCAATTACATTATTAAATTCCATAGAAGGAATCGGAAAAGACTTATCTGCACGTTTGGTTGCCACTTTAAATGTTTTAAATACTTTTCCTTTTAACAATTCCAAAGCTTTTGTTTTGATACTATCAATATTAGTTTCTGTAGGATAACAAATTACTATACTATGAATCCCAAATATTTTCGTTAATTTAGTTATAACTTGCTCTAAATATTGTTCCTCTACTTCAATATACATTCGAACTCTATCTTTGCTTATTTTAAACGGAATTTCTTTTAATAGACTCTCAATATTTTTAGCTAACATATTAATGAATACTTTTCGGTTGGCTTTTTTTGTTGTCAATTCTCCATATTTTATTAATATTAAATGTTTCATTTCACAATGTCTCCTTTCTTTTGGGCTATTCCTAGTTTGTTATAATACATTTCTAATACCTCGATTGGTGGCTTTTTTTCAGTTGGCGAAAGCTCTTTTCCATCTAATATTCCCTCTACTATTTTTGTATCATAAGCAATCGTTAAAAAGTAAGTTGACATACTTTTTAATAACTCTTCTAAACTTTTTCGTTGTTCTTCGGTTAAAACAACAGGCATCATAAGATATGCACTTTTTCCATATTTTTCTTCTTGCTTGGTTGCATTAAAAATAACAATATTTCCATAAAGTGTTAAAAAGTAGGCAATGGTATCTGCTGTATGCCTAGCATTTAATTTTTTCAAAGTTTCATTATTCGGATATTTTTCTTTAATATAATCAAGCAAACAAATTGCGTGAAATAATCTCTCATCGTTTTGTTCTCCACGCCTTTCTATCTTTCCGTCTACAGGAATGACTGCTAATTTATGTTGGTCCATTTTATTCTCCTTTCTTAATTCTGATACCGTAACCCTTTTGGATAATGATTTTTAAGTTTGCCATCTTTCGATTTAAATAACCCTAATGGATATCCATCAACAAGAATTACTCCATATCCATTTTTTACGTCAGCCTCTATTTCTTCTCCTCTTAAATAAGAGAGAATTCTTTTATCTCCTAATTTTAAATTGCAACAATTCATAAAATCATCTCCATATGCTTTTACAAATTGATGATGAGGAATAAAACGTTCTTTTTCTATCTCTCCCATTTTTACAAAGCAAGATAATAAAGACATCTTTGGAACTTCTAATCTATTTGGAAGAACCACAATATTATTCTGATATTTTTTAATCATATAATCATGTCTCTTCATATTATTTTTTAAAAATTCTTCTACAATTTTTCTTTCTAATTGATTTAATTCTTGTAAATGATTACAAACATCCTTTTTTGAACTTTCTTCTTTTTTTTCTAATACAATCATAAACTGTCCTTCCCCATAAAGATAGGGATAACATCTTTTGGCTTTATTTGTTAAATAAGCAGAATCCACTTGAATACCAGGTAAAGTAATTTTATCATATATAGAAGAAATATCCACAATTTCAAAAAAATGATTTTTTAAGAACTCTATAATTTGACACTCATTTTCTCGTAAATTAAATGTACACGTAGAGTAAATCAAATATCCTCCTTTTTTTAACATAGAAGCACTATCTTCTAATAAGTGTTTTCCAATGATACACATTTCCTCTATTTTTTCTTTTGACCATTCTTTTCTTGCAACCTCATCTTTCCGAAACATTCCTTCTCCAGAACATGGTGCATCGATTAATACAGCATCAAAATATTCATGATAAATTTCTTTTAAAGCATTTGAGCTCATAGAAGAAATACAAACATTTTTTAATCCTAGACGTTCTACATTACTAAGTAATTTTTTTGCTCTATTATAATTGATTTCATTCGCTAATACTAAACCATCTGGTACCTTATTTGATAAAGATAATGTTTTTCCTCCAGGTGCTGCACATAAATCTAAAACTTTAAAATCTGGTTTTATAGGAGCTAACAAAGGTGGTAACATCGCAGATGGCTCCTGTATATAAAATAATCCTGCATGATGATATGGATGATTTCCTAATTTTTCTTCTTTAACATAATAGCTTGCCTCTAATGGCACTATTTTTTCTAGTTCAAAAGGAGACATACGTTCAAACAAAAATGGTTTTATTTTATCTTTCTGTAAACGAATAGACTTTTTTGGTTTTTCTAAATAACTATGTATTAATTTTTCATAGTCTTCTTTTTTTAAAATCTTTTCCATTTCTTCTAAAAACTGTTCTGGCATAATGACTCCTCTTTTTCTACAACCAATTATATCATAAATCCTTATGAAATGCTTGTAAAAATTAAAACATTCCTTTATAATAAACAAACAGGTGGTAGTATGGAAAAATATTCATTTCATAATTTAAATCCTTACAAAAATACAATTTATAAAGATTTCTATGATAGGTTGTTTCATGATTTAGAAACTTATTATACTATGCTAGGTTTTCCAGAAAATTGTGGAACTATTTGTAATAAGGCTATTTATATGCCTTGGGATTTTATTGATTTATTAGGAACACGTGCTATGAAAGCATCTTTCGGAAAGATTCAAACTGCACATTCTTACAAACAAAATGATAGGATGGAAGATTCCAGATATGAACACATGTGTTTTGCATATATGTTAGGCGTTGACTTACTATTGATATTAGAGAAAAATGGATATCAGATTGACGCTAAAACAGAAGTAGCATTCCTTTTAAAACTTTTACTCCATGATAATGGGCATGGACCATTCTCTCATCCCTTTGAAGAAATGGTCGACGGGTATAAAGGCATGCACGAAGATATTGGTGATCGAAATTTACAGGAAGACCAAGAATTGCAAGGTTATTTAGAAGGTATATTTCCTGGATTAACTAATTACATTATTCATTTTAAAGAACGAGAACCTTATGGGTTACATGAACTTGTAGAAGGAATCTTTGATTTAGACAGAGCCGCTTTTTTAATTCTAGATTCTTGGTTATCGAATGAAAAGTTATTTCCTGATAATTCTTGGCAAAATGTTCAAAAGTTAATTCGAGATATTTACGTTATCTTTGAAAATATTATGTTAGTAAATGGAAAGGTTTTCTATAATCCTAACTGTTTTTATGAAATGGAACGATTTATAGGAAAAAGAGCCTATAATTATATTCATTTATATAATGAACCTGGTGAACGTTTAGATGATATGCTATTACATGAATATGGGGTACAATTACTAAAACAAAAAAGCATTCCAAATACTTTTACCACGCTTTTAAAGTCTGTTATAGATTTTAAACAATTTTTAAAAGAAATGAAAGAAAAACAAGATGCGATTAATTTAGACGATTATTTTCAATATATAGACCAAGATATACATAGAATTGTTCATTTGTCAGAATTATTTGAAAACGAAGATTTAAGGTTCTGCGCAAGAGGTTTTTTAGCTTCAAACGCTAGAATGATGCAACCTTTTATATTAGAAGAAACAAATTCTAAGAAATATGAAGAAGAAACTACTAAAGATAGAAGTTTGATGCATGCAAAAGTTAAAATTAATATTTATAAAAGTACACCAGAAGAACACATCATCTTTATGAATCCTGATACTGGAGAACAAATTGATTTTAAAGATATGCAAGAACGTACTTTAGATATCACTCCAATCCAAAAGTTCTATTTGTTTCATAGAAAAAAAGCAGAAAAACCACTTGCAAATGAAGCATTATTAAGAGAAATTTTCACAGATTATTTTTATACGCATTCAGAAAATGCTTTATTAAATTGTAGTATTGGAGAATCTTATGAAAAAAATTCTATTAACAAACAGAAATTTAAAGTACTTATTCCACTCTTAGAACATCTTTCAAAGGGGAAGCCTATAGAAGAATATGCCAAGCAACACCATATGTCTTTCACACAACTTTACGTCATTTTATCCTTTTACACATATGATACTAAATGGGCTGATTTTGCGACTTTCATGACCCTTCCTAGTGAAGAATTAAATATTTGCTTTAAAGAAATTTCTTTTGATAGTTCTAATTTAATGGAAAAATTTTTAACAAAAATAAGAGAATTATTAGAAACCAATATTCCAAATACAGATACTCCAACTTATTGTCCTAACACTCTTTTTGAAAGACTTTGTATTTCTAAAAACAACATTGTATTCCTTGATTTAGCGCTCTTAAACTCTATTGAGATTTCAGAAATAACTAGAAAAAAGATTTTAGAACTATGTGAACAAAGAATCGGTTATCAAAAAAGAAAAGATTAGAAAAGAACTGTTTTTTTCAAACAGTCCT
>CANRVY010000033.1 GCA_947643405.1 uncultured Mycoplasmatota bacterium
TAAAAAAAGTAGCATATTCTTTTTGAATATACCACTTTGTCAACAGTCTGAAATAAAATTATTTTATTTAATTTTTAGACTAGCATTAATTTGATGCTTATCTTACAATATATTCTTCTAAAATCTTTTTATTTTCTTTAGAAAAGACGATTCTACAGTTAGAATTTTTATCTGCTAAATCATTCAACGCGAATTCAGCTATTACCATATCATTGGAATCGAGTAATTGAAAAAAAGGTTTATATGCTTCATTAGTTGAATATTCAGCATATACTGCTTGTGATAAAATGTCTACTAACTTTTTAACTTTTGTTTCATCATCTAAAATACGAATGACTTGATAATTATAACCTGAAACACTTTTGATACATTGCGTTTTCTCACATGTATTATCATCATCAATTATATCAGATGCCACGATTATTTTTTTAGTATCAGGTAGTTTTTTCATTATGGAATTAAAAGCTTCACTAGTTTTTGTGGTTTCTTGTTCATTTGGTAGTTCTGGACTTTGGGTTTGTTTTTTTCCACATCCAAAGCAGAAAATAGAAATACTAGCTAGAAATAATCCAAGTAATATTTTTGATTTCATAATTATTTCCTCCCTAACACAATTATAGCATATTATAAAAAATTTTTATATTAAATGGTGTAGATTTCTACTAATTTTACATTTGTGAAAAAATGTGATAAAAAGCTTTATTTTCAAAATTTTATTTGATATTATAATAGAAACAAGATGTGAGCAGTAGGAACCTTATATCTAGATACAACAGAAAATAATGATGAGTCGCATTATACAGATGCGAATCGTGGAAATGATAATGTAAGTCATGTTCAGGGAAAAGTTTGTGTATATTCTTTTTTAAAAGAGCATGAGTCATTAAATGACTTTAAACTTGGCTGGTTTCAGCACTTAGTGACTGATTATTTATTTTTTGATGAGTGTTTTACTACAGATTATTTATTAGAAAATAGTTATGAGCAATTCTGTAAAGATTTATATTTTGCTTATGATCATTTAAATCTTTATTTGTCCGAAAAGTATCATATTATAGAAGGTGATTATAAGGATTATCCAAGCGAGTGTTATTCAGGAAGTCCTTATGAAGATTGCATTTTGCCAATAGAAATGATTGATGACTTCATTATTCGTGTAAGCTCTATTAATTTGGAAGAATATTATAAAAAGATTCTAGAAGCAAAGCAAAACGTAAAACCATAGACTTCCTAATATCTGATGATTTGGTTTTATCTTTTTATTATCAGAACTTGTCATAAAAATTTTTATCTGATATAATGAATGTGTCAAGGAAACTTGCATAAAATAAAAAAGGATACATTTGATTGGGCAAATCAAATGCAATCCCTTCTGGATATGGCATCTGAAATCAACGAATGTTGAAATCAGATGCTTTTGCTATTTTAGGAGTAACAAGATTACTACTAAGAATAGGAGTAATATTATAATAAATAGAGAACTTTCTCTTTTTGTCATAAATATCATCACCTTTCCGTTATCGTTTGATAATTGAAAGGGAAAGCATCTGATATATTTCAAATGTATCCAAAAGCATTATATCAGAAAGCTGGATACCCTATAATAGTAGATAATTGTTTTTGCTGCATTAGAATAGAAAAATCCTTTCTTTATTAAGAAATATTTGTTAAAATAAAGAAAAAAGGAGAATGATTATGGAAAAAGGAACTGTAGTAACAACAAAAGAAAATGAGGCTTATTTAAGACAAGTATCACAACCAGTAGAGTTAGACGATAAAGACTTAGAAGCAGATATTCAAATATTAGAAGAATATTGTAAAGCTAATGAAGTTATGGCAATGGCTGCTGTACAATTAGGAATTGCAAAAAGATTTGTTTACTTAAAAAATACGAGATTAGATATTATCAGAAAGATACAACGAAGCGAAAATAGTGATGAAGAAGCTAATTATAATGAAGCTAGGGTCTTGATTAATCCAGTTATTATTAAAAAAGAAGGATTAACAGATTACTGGGAAGCATGTGCAAGTTGTGGAAATTATATCGGGCATGTCTATAGACCTTACCGAATTGTAGTTGAATATTTTGGAATTGATGGAGAACAACATTGCGATATATTTGAAGGATTTGAGTCAACTGTACTTTCTCATGAAATGGATCATTTAGATGGGATTCTACATATGGATGTTGCAACTGAAGTTTTAGAGAAAACTCCAGAAGAAAGAAAATTATGGAGACAAACTCATGATTATCATGTTTATTCTCAAGATGGAGATACATTAGAATTAATGAAAAAAGAAGTTCCAGTAATGATAAAAAAATAAGGTAATCATATAATTGCAGATTCATGTATTTTATGGTATTATAGTGCGAGAAAAGGAGGCTATTATAGCAAACATTTCAACAGGAATTAGTTTGGATTCCAATACATTTAACCTAAAAGCAATTGATATCAAAGAGGTGAGACCAGAGGTAGAAAAACTATTAGTAAGTGACGAGAAAATGCTTCTAGCTTTTCAAACAATCAGAGATCAAGTAATTTTTACTAGCCATAGAATCTTTGTAGTGAATGTAAAAGGAATTACAGGTAAAAAAATTGCTTATTTTTCCTATCCATACTCAAAAATTCAATATTATGGAATAGAAACAGCAGGATTACTAGATATTGATAGCGAACTAATTATTAGTTTCAGTAATGGTCAAGTATTACAATTTGATTTTAAATCTAATGTTGATATTACAATGATTAACACATTAATATCAAAATATACTTTATAATAAGAGAAAACTGAAAATATATTTTAATTTGAAAAAACAATAAAATTATGTTATAATTTTATTTAGGAGGGGATTTTATGAAAAAAACAGTAGCAATTTTATCTCTTTGTATTTGTGTAGGAATTCTTACAGGATGTGGGGAGAAAAAGAAAGAGGAAACTAAAGTAGTAGAATGTACACAAACACAAACATTATCTACTTATGAAATTAAATCAAATTTTAAAATAACTGCAAAAGGAGAAGTTGTTGAAAAAGTAGAAGCAAATGAAACATACACTTCAGAAGATGCTTCTATTGTAGACCAATTAGAACAAACTCTAAATTTGCAATATGAAAATTTAAACAGCTCATATGGTGGATATACACATAAAGTTACAAAAGGAGAAAAAGAAGTATCAGCTTCTGTAACAATTGATTATAGTAAATTTGATTCTAAAAAATTTGCAACTGATAAGAAATTAGAAAGCTATATCAAAGATGGCCGTTTAACTTTAGATGGTGTTGTAAAACGCTATGAATTAAATGGAGCAACATGTAAATAACTCGAAAGAGTTATTTTTTGCTATCGATGCAAAAAGAGTGAAATTCTTGTGAAAAAGTGCTATAATGAATAATGAGGAGGAAAGATAAGATGAAAAAAATGATGTCTGTTTTGTTACTTTGTGTTTGTATTGGAATTGTATCAGGATGTGGTGCAAAAAAGAAGACTGTTGAATGTACAGTAACTCAAACTTTATCAAATTATAAGTTGAATGCAACTTACAAAATTTATGCAACGGGTGATGTAGTGGATAAAGTGGAAACTGTAGAAGTTGTAGAATCCTCTGATACATCTATCTTAAAACAATTAGAAACACAAGTAACAACACAATATGAAGACAATAATAAAAAATATGGTGGAACAGATTACAAAATTACAAATAATGGTTCTAAGCTTGAAAGCAAGGTAACGATTGATTATAGTAAGTTTGATATGGAAAAAATGGTAAGTGATAATAGTGCTATGAAAAGTTTAGTAAATAAGAAAAATCGCTTAACAGTAAAAGGAGCAACCTCTCTTTATGAGACTATGGGAGCAACATGTAAATAACTCTTTTTGAGTTATTTTCTTTATATCTAAATCATATTCTTAAGTGAAACTTAACAAATGAAGAGAAACATGATATAATTTTTTAGGAAGGTGAAAACATGTTTGAAAATAAAAAAGTGTATATCATGGGAATGGCAAGAAGCGGATATGAAGCAGCCAAACTTTTAGCGCCATTTCATAATGATATCTTAATAACAGATGGAAAAGAGCAAGATCAGGCTCAAGTAGAAGAATTAGAAAAATTAGGTGTTAAAATCATCATTACAGATAAACAGGAAGACTATTTGGATGAAACATTTGATCTTGTTATAAAAAATCCAGGCATTCGATTTGATACTCCTTGTATAAAAAAGGCAGAAGAACTTGGAATTAAAATTATAAATGAGGTAGAATTAGCTTATCATTTCTTGCCAAAAAATACTCACATTGTAGCAGTTACAGGTTCTAATGGAAAAACAACAACAACAACCTTAATTTATGAGTTCTTAAAAGAAATGAAAGCCCCAGTTCATTTGGGTGGAAACATTGGATTTCCAATGTGTTCTTTAATTAAAAATGTAAAAGAAGGAGATTATATTGTACTTGAAATTTCAGCACAACAACTTCACGATATGTATGATTTTAAAACAGAGGTTTCGGTATTAACGAACTTAACACCAGTACATATTGATTTCTTTGGAAAATATGAATATTATCAAGAAATGAAGAAAAAAATATTTATGAATCATACCTTGTCTGATTTGGCAATTATTAACTTGGATGACGAAACTGAAATGGCTTTGACAAATGATATTCATTCTAATAAAGCATTTTTCTCTATTAAAAAAAGCGCTACAGCGTATTATAAAGATGACGCTATATATTATGGAGATGAAAAAATTATAGATACAAATGATATTCGAATTCAGGGAAAACACAACTATCAAAATATCATGTGTGCTATCATTGCTACAAAACGTTTTGGAATTCCAAATGATGTTATTAGAACGGTTCTTTCTCGTTTTGCAGGAGTAGAACATAGACTAGAATTTGTAGCGAAAATAAAGGGAAGAGAATTTTATAATGACTCAAAAGCAACAAATGTGAAATCAACAGAAATCGCTTTAGGGTCTTTTGACAAAGCTATGATTTTATTATTAGGCGGACTAGATAGAGGACATTCTTTTGAAGATTTAAAAGATGATATGCGATATGTAAAACATGTAGTTTGTTATGGAGAAACGAAAAATAGAATTAGAGAATTTTGTGAATCCATGAATAAAGATGTAACTGTAGTTGATACCTTAAAAGAGGCTACTAAGGCTGCATATAATTTATCAGAAGAAGGAGAAGTAATTCTATTATCTCCAGCTTGTGCTTCTTGGGACCAATATGAATCATTTGAAAAGCGTGGGGAAGACTTTAAACAAGCAGTAGAAGCATTAAAGTAAGTGAATTTTATTCACTTATTTTTTAAAGTTTGTGCTATAATGAATAAGGATAGATAATTAAGAAAGGATGATACAATGTCAAAAATTAAAGATGTTATTGGAAGAGAGATTTTAGATTCAAGAGGAAACCCTACTGTAGAAGTAGATGTCATTCTTGAAAGCGGAATTATTGGAAGAGCTGCTGTTCCAAGTGGAGCATCAACTGGAGAAAGAGAAGCTTTAGAACTACGTGATGGTGGAACTCGCTATATGGGAAAAGGAGTTTTAAAAGCCGTTAGTAATGTCAATGGACCTCTTAGAGATTTGGTACTTGGAATGGATGTTTTAGATCAAAAAGCATTGGATTATAAAATGATAGAAGCAGATGCAACTGAAACAAAATCAAAATATGGAGCCAATGCAATTTTAGGAATTTCTATGGCAGCATTAAAAGCAGCTGCTTTATATGAAGAAAAACCTCTTTATGAATATATTGGAGGAGGTATAAAATTACCTGTTCCAATGATGAATATTATCAATGGCGGAGCTCACGCTGATAATAAATTGGATTTTCAAGAATTTATGATTATACCACAAGCAGATACCATTCATGAAAGAGTTCAGATTGGAGCAGAAGTATTTCACAATTTGAAAAAAGTATTAAATGAAAAGGGACTTGCAACAGGTGTAGGAGATGAAGGAGGATTCGCCCCTGATTTGAATAGTAACCAAGAAGGTTTTGAACTCATTATGGAGGCAGTCAAAAAAGCAGGCTATACATCAGATGATGTTAAGCTAGCAATTGATGTGGCTGCTAGTGAATTTTATAAAGATGGAAAATATGAATTAGTTGGAGAAGGAAGAAGTTTAACAACAGAAGAACTTGTTACATACTATGAAGACTTAATTTCAAAATATCCAATTATTTCAATAGAAGATCCAGTCGATGAAAATGATTGGGAAGGATTTACATTGATTACAGAACGATTAGGAGATAAAATACAACTAGTTGGAGATGATTTATTTGTAACCAACAAGAAATGTCTACAAATGGGAATTGACAAACATGCTGGAAATGCAATTCTTTTAAAAGTAAACCAAATAGGGACAATTACTGAAACAATAGAAACTATTGAACTAGCAAGAGAACATGGATATGCAACAATTATTTCTCATAGAAGTGGAGAAACAGAAGATACTACTATTGCAGATTTGGCAGTTGGTCTTAATCTTGGCCAAATTAAAACAGGTTCTATGTCTAGAACAGATAGAATTTGTAAATATAATCAGTTGATGAGAATCGAAGAAGAAATTGCAAGAGACTAAGTTTCTTGCTTTTTTTATTGGTTATGTTATGATAATAAAAGGAAGTGATGAAGATGTTATTATTAAATGTTCCTTATGAGGAAAAAGAGGGAGCAAAAAAATTAGGTGCTAAATGGAATTCAGAAATTAAAAAATGGTATGTTACAAATCCTAAAACATATGGAAATTTTTTGAAATGGATAGAAGGTGGGGAAGTTTCTTATATTTTGTGCGACGAACTATATTTGGTAGAAGGAAAAACACAATGTTATCGTTGTAAACAACAAATCCCCGTGATTGGATATGGGATTAAAAAGATGGTAACTTTATATGAGGACGATATAGAGTTCATAGATGGAATCATTCATATTGGAAGTATAATAGATCCACTTCCAGAAACATTATTAAAGTACATTCAAAAGCATTACAATTATAAAATGAGATATTCTAAAACAATAGGTGATAAATATTTGGCGAATGGTTGTCCAAATTGCGATTCTTTGCAAGGAAATTTCTTTCTTTTTCAAGAAGTAGATTCTCCGTTTTTTATCGATTCGGATGAAACTGCTTCCAATTTAACGCTTTATAAAATAAAATTGCCATATGATTTGGTATTAAGAAATGTCGAAGTTGGATACGGAAGTGAAGATGATAGAATTGAAAAATGTGCAAAAATAATACCGTTAGATATTCATTTATAAAATTTCTTGTAAAATTTATGTAAATCCTATGAATTTTATTTAGATTTTTGACGATTTTTAGTATAATGGATATAGTGAGTCTAGGAGGTATATCATGGCAAAAAAGAAGAAAAGAAAAGAAGAAAAGAAAAAAAGTACTGGATATAGTACAGAACTAGTAGGCTTATTATTTATTATTACTGCAATTATTGGGTTTTGTGCTTATGGGCCATTAGGTGCTTTAATTCGTTCATTTTTTATATTTGTATTTGGAGCTTGGTATGGACTTCTTTTTTTAGCTCTTTTCATAGTAGGCGTTTATATGATTGTAAAACGAAGCAAACCGAATTTTTTTACATCAAAACTTTTTGGACTTTATATAATCATTATTGGAATTTTGATGATGGCTCATACTAGTTATTTATCACAAAATGATTTAAAAGGATTTGATGTAGTAACCGAAACAATCACCAACTTTTTAGATGCTACAACAAAAGTTAGAAGTGCCCAAGGTGGAGGAATTATTGGTGCTATATTTTCTTTAATCTCTGTAAACTTAGTTGATTTAAAAGGAACTACAATTGTTGTATGGACTATGATTATATGTGGAACGGTAATGTTTACTGGAGTTTCTATTTGGGATTTTGTACAGGCTTGTAAGAAGAAATCGGAAACTTTAGTTGCCCATAATCAAGAGAGAAAAGAAAAACTTCGACTTGAAAAATTAGAAAAGAAAACAGCAAAAGAAACTGAACCAGAAGTAGTAGAAGAAGAGGATAATAAGATTGTTGTTTCTAGTGTTGATGAACTTATTCATGTGGCAGAACCAAAGGAAGAACTTCCAACAGTCGCTCCAGAGATTCCTGTAAATGATGGAGAAGATTTTGTGGTAAATGAAAGTTATAAATATCCTCCAATGAATTTACTCGCAAAACCACAAAGAGGAAATAACAAAGAAAATCAGAATGCAATTAAAGATAATGTTGTTGCATTAGAACAAGTATTGAAAGATTTTGGAATAGAAGGAAAAACGGTAGCAGCCAACATTGGGCCTGCAGTAACGCAGTATGAATTAGAAATCAAAGCAGGAACGAAAGTAAGCAAAATCTTAAGTATTCATAGAGAAATTGCTCTTGCCTTAGCAGCCAAGGAAGTACGTATTGAAGCTCCGATTCCAGGGAAAAAAACGATTGGAATAGAAATTCCAAACATCAAATCTATTCCAGTATGTGTAAGAGAAGTTTTAGAATCTGTTCCAAGCAATATGGAAAAAAGCAAATTATTAGCTGTACTTGGTAGAGATATCATGGGAAAACCTCAATGGATGGAAATTAATAAAACACCACATCTTTTGGTTGCAGGTTCAACAGGAAGTGGTAAATCAGTTTGTATCAATAGTTTACTTGTTTCTATGTTAATGCGAAGCAAACCAGATGAAGTAAAACTGATTTTAGTAGACCCTAAAAAAGTAGAACTTTCTATGTATAATGGGGTTCCACATCTTTTAGCCCCTGTTGTAACAGATGCCAAAAAGGCTAATATTGTTCTAAAAAAAATGGTTGTAGAAATGGAAAGACGTTATGAAGCCTTTGAACAATCTGGAACCAAAAATATTGCAGGTTATAATGATTATGTAGATAAAAAAAATGAAGGGATTCCAGAACGTGATCAACTTAGAAAAATGCCTTATATTGTTGTAATTATCGATGAACTTGCAGACTTGATGTTAGTAGCCGCAAAAGAAGTAGAAGATTCTATCATGCGTATTACACAAATGGCTCGTGCGGCAGGAATTCATTTGATTGTAGCAACTCAAAGGCCATCAACAGATGTCATTACTGGAGTTGTAAAAGCCAACATTCCATCTAGAATATCTTTTGCTGTATCAAGTAGCATTGATTCACGTACAATTTTGGATATGACAGGAGCAGAAAAACTTCTTGGAAAAGGAGATATGTTATTTAAGCCACAAGGAGAAAACATTCCTATTCGTATTCAAGGAACATTTATATCAGATGAGGAAATCAAAGCAGTAGTGGATTATGTTTGTGCACAACAAAAAGCACGTTATGATGAAACTCTAACTATGGATGAGGAGGAAAAAGGCGCTACCACTATGGTGGAAGATGGTGACGAAGATGAACCACTTTATAATGATATTGTAGAATTTGTAGTGACGTCAGGAAAAGCAAGTGCCTCTTTATTACAACGCCGTTTTAGACTAGGTTATAATAGGGCTGCAAGATGCATTGACTTATTAGAAGAACGTGGTATCATAGGACCAGCTAATGGATCAAAACCAAGAGAA
Source organism: uncultured Mycoplasmatota bacterium (assembly GCA_947643405.1). GTDB lineage: Bacteria > Bacillota_I > Bacilli_A > RF39 > UBA660 > MGBC102946. The sequence goes on from CANRVY010000033.1 coordinate 9,572, forward strand.
GTCTTGGTAAAAATAGAAGGAAATGAAGAGGAATAGGAAGTTTATCACTTCCTATTTATAGGTGATTGTATGCAACGATATTTTGGAAAAGAAAAAAAGGAAAATAATATGATATTAGAACCAGGAGATATGCATCATATCAAAAAAGTGATGCGTATGAAAGATGGTGACGAAATAGAAGTTGTGATTGATGGAAAGCTTTATTTGTGCAATTTAAAAAACAATTTAGAGACTATTCTTATAAAAAAGGAATTAGAAATTCCGAAAGATTTTATGAAATATATTACGTTGGTAATCCCTGTTTTGAAAGAACAAAAAATGGATTTGATTTTACAAAAAGCAACAGAATTAGGGGTAACAGAAATTATTCCTGTTTCAATGAAACGGTCAATGGTAAAAATTGGAGAAAAAGAAGAAAAGAAATTAGAGCGATGGAACAAAATTATGAAAGAAGCCAGTGAACAATCGATGAGAAATTGTATTCCAAAACTTCAGTCAGTTACTACATTTGCTGAAATTACAAAATTAGAAGGGCTTAAAATAATTTGTAGTACAAGAGAAAAAGAAAATACTTTCAAAAAGCTTTTGCAAACATCGACAAATTATGATAAACTGATTATAGTGATTGGACCAGAAGGTGGACTCGATATAGAAGAAGAAAAACTTTTAGAAAAGTATAATTTTATTCCTGTTACATTAGGGCCTAGAATTATGAGAGTTGAAACAGTTCCGATTTATGTATTGAGTGTATTAAACTATGAATATATGGAGTGATTCTATGAAATGGATTGAAAATATTATGAGTAATCAAGTATTATTTTATAGCTTCTTAGCGATCTTTTGCATAGGCGCAATTGTTCTATTTACTTTAATTTATATGGATCGTAAAAATTTAAAATTATTTCAAGCCGAAGAAAAAAACTTGTTGGATGAATTAACACAGTTTGAAGACTCTAAAGAAGAAATTAAAATAACTCAAATTAATGAAGAAAAAAAACCAAAAACAAATTTAGAAGAAGTTTTAGAAAAAATGCAAGCAGACTTAGATAAAAAGGAAGATGTTGTTGCAATATTTGAACAAGAACAAGAAGAAAAAGCAATCATCAGCTATCAGGAATTACTACAGAGTAAAAATAAAAATGTAGAGGGCTCTAATAAAGAATTGCTTTCCGTAATTGAGCAAATTAGTAAGCCAGATATAAACGTTTATGAAGAAGTAGGGGAACCAATAGAAGCTATTTCTTCTGTTGTAGAAGAACCGATAGAAGTTATTTCACCTGTTGTAGAAGAAACAAGAAAATTCAAAACAACGGATTTTATTTCTCCTGTTTATGGAAAACAAAATAGTAATATTAAATATCCAAAAATTCCTAATTTTAACGAATTAAAAGAAGCTGGTAATAATATTGAATTAGAAAAAAAAGTGGATGCTTTTGAAGAATTAGATAGCAATCACAATGATGCTTTCTTAAATGCTTTAAAAGAATTTAGAAGTCATTTGGAATAAGCCCTTAAGGCTTATTTTTTAGGAGGTTGTATATGAAATTTTATATTTATACATTAGGTTGTAAAGTAAACATGTATGAAAGTAATGTTATGATAGATGCTTTAAAAAATGCTGGATATATGGAAGCTCCAAAAGAAGAAGCAGACATTTTTATTATTAATACTTGTACTGTTACCAATGCTGCTGATCATAAATCTATGAAAATGATAAGACAAGCGATCAAACAAAATCCGAATGCAATTATTGTAGTAGCTGGATGTATGACACAAGTGAGCAAAGAAAAAGCCTTCAATTTAGAAGGTGTTGATATTATTTTAGGAAACAAAAATAAATCTAAAATTGTAGAATATATAGAAAAGTTTAAAACAACGCAAAAACAATTAGAAGATATTCAAAATTTGGAAAATGTTCCTTTTGAAACAATGAAACTAAATAATTTTAGTCATACAAGGGCATTTGTAAAAATTGAAGATGGATGCAATAACTATTGTTCTTATTGTATTATTCCTTACTCTAGAGGAACTGTTAGAAGTAAAAAAAGAGAAGATGTTTTAGAAGAAGTAAAAACTTTAATTCAGAAAGGGCATCACGAAATTGTTTTGACGGGAATTCATACAGGTAACTATGGAGCAGAGTTTAAAGATTATAAATTTGCTGATTTGATTTCTGAACTAATTGAAATAGAGGGGCTAGAAAGACTTCGTATTTCTTCTATTGAAATGAATGAACTAACAGAGCAAGTATTAGAAATTATGCGAAAAAGTCCAATTTTAGTAGATCATTTACACATTCCACTTCAATCTGGTAGTGACACAATTTTAAAAGCAATGAACCGCAAATATCTGAAACAGGACTTTATTGAAAAAATAGAGACGATTAGAAAAATAAGACCCAATATTTCAATTACAACAGATGTGATTGTAGGTTTCCCGGGAGAAACAGAAACACTTTTTGAAGAGACATTAACAACCATAAAAAAAATTAACTTTTCAAAAATTCATGTTTTCCCATATTCTAGAAGAAAAGGAACTGTAGCAGATACGATGGAAAATCAAGTGCCAGAAGAAATTAAAAAACAAAGAGTTCAAGCTTTATTAGAACTTTCGAGAAGCTTAGAAGAACAATATTTTAAAAAATTTATTGGAAAAACGCTTTCATTTATTCCAGAAATTGTAAAAGATGGATTTATTATTGGTCATACTGGAAACTATTTATTAGTAAAGAAAAAAGGAACTGAACTAAATAATCATATAGAACAAATAGGAAAAATAGAGAAAATGGAATATCCTTATGTCATTATGGAATAATAAGAATAGAAAGGGAAAAATATGAAACAAGTAATGAATGTAGAGTTTTTAGATAATGAAACAGTTGAAATTAAATATGGTGGAAAAACAAGCAGTGATTTAAAAGAAAAACTTTTGAATTCTTTTAAATACGATATTTTTAAAAAAGGTTATATTGTTGAAGATGATATTCATAGACAGGATATTGGGGATTTTATTTATTATCAATTTTATTATTTTGATGGAACAAACTCTAGAAATGTTTGGTTTCAAATTCCCAAAAATGATTTGAGCTCCATTCATTTTGTTGATCAAATAATATTGGAAATTGAAAAGAAAAAAGAAGAACTTCCAGATATTATTTTTGAAGATGAAGAATAAAAATATAGACTTTGAATAAAAAGTCTTATTTTTGTTTTGCTGAATAAAAGAATCCTAAGTGAAAATCATTGACGAACAAATGTACTCTGTGATATACTGAAATAAGAAGTTGGTGATATCATGGAAGAAAAAAAATATATCAAAGGAAATTTTAAACGAAGCATTTTTTCTTCTGAAAAAGGTTATGTAATTGGAGTATTTAAAATTAAAGAGACAAATATTGAAACTCTCAATATTTATATTGGTAAAACGATAACCTTTACTGGATATTTTCACGAATTGAATGAAGATGATACTTATTTTTTTTATGGAGAAGAATCAGAGCATCCAAAATATGGACTACAATTTCAAGTTACAGAATACGAAAAGGTAAAACCAGAAGATAAAGATGGCATTGTAGAATTTCTAGCAAGTGATTTATTTAAAGGCGTTGGTGAGAAGCTCGCTATAAAAATTGTAGAAACGCTGGGAGAACAAACTTTAGATCGTATTTTAGAAGATCCAACTTGTTTAACATTGGTTCCAAAGTTATCTGATAAAAAAGCAACTCAGATTTATGAAACTTTAACGAAATATGAAGAGAGTCATAAGACAATTGTATATTTAACCGAATTAGGTTTTAGTATGAAAGATGCTCTTTTGATTTATAATAAATATAAAGGAAATACAATTCCTATGGTAGAACATAATGTCTATCTTTTAATTGATGATATTGAAGAAATCACGTTTTCTAAAGTAGATGATATTGCTCATAAACTAAATATGCTAGAAGATGATGAAAGTAGAGTAAAAGCCTGTATTTTATATTGTATGAAAGAACTGTCCTTTAGAAATGGAGATACTTATTTAGAAGAGCGAGAAATCTATCAAACAACATTAAACTTTTTAAGAATAGATTTAGAAGAAAACTTGTTTTTAGAATATTTAAATGAACTCGTTATAGAAGAAAAATTGGTAAAAGAAGAAGACTTTTATTATTTAAAAGATATGTATGATTCAGAACAGCAGATTTTAAAAAAATTTCAAATTTTGAATAGGAAACCAGATGATTGTTATAAAAAATTAGAAGAAAAATTACAAGAATTAGAAGAAGCTTCTGGAATTGTCTATAATGAAAAGCAAAAAGAAGCAATCAGAAAAGCACTTACTAAAAATTTGCTGATTATTACAGGAGGACCAGGAACTGGGAAAACGACAATTATAAAAGCCATTGTAGAACTTTATAAACGATTACGAAATTTAGATGACGATAGCTTAAATAAGGAACTTGCACTACTTGCACCTACTGGAAGAGCATCTAAACGAATGAGTGAAGCAACTTTGTTTCCTGCAACAACAATTCATAGATTTTTAAAATGGAATAAAGAAAACAATCGTTTTGGAATTGATGAATATAATAAAGATAATAGTAGGCTCATTATTATAGATGAAGTAAGTATGATTGATTTATCTTTATTTGATCATTTACTAAAAGGATTAACAGATCATATTAAACTAATTTTAGTTGGCGATTATAATCAATTACCTAGTGTAGGACCTGGTGAATTATTAAAAGATTTTACTTTAAGTGGAGTAATTGAAACGGTTCATTTGGATTTATTATACAGGCAAGATGAAAATTCTTATATTACAACATTAGCAGGGGAAATTAAAGATAATGACGTTAGCAATACGTTTAGAGAAACTAGAAGTGATTATACATTTTTAGAATGTAGTTCGAATTATATTCGTGAAAATTTAAAGCATCTTTGCAAGCGAATTACAGAAAAAGGATATGATTATAAAAGAGTTCAAGTGATGGCTCCAATGTATGCAGGTGTGAATGGAATTGATAATTTAAATAAAGAACTTCAAGATGTATTTAATCCAAAAGATGAATCAAAAAGAGAAATTAAAGTAGGAGATATTATCTTTCGTGAAAATGATAAAGTATTAGAATTAGTGAATATGCCAGAAGAAAATATTTTTAATGGAGATATTGGTATTATTACTCGAATTATGTATGCAAATACAAGTAAAAGCGGAAAAAATGAAATCTATGTTGATTATGATGGCAATGTTGTAAAATATATTCCAAAAGATTTTAATAAAATTAAGCATGGATTTATTATTAGTATCCATAAGTCTCAGGGAAGCGAATTTGAAATAGTAGTCATGCCAGTAAGTTCTAGTTATAAAAGGATGCTTTATCGAAAACTTATTTATACAGGAGTAACTAGAGCAAAGCGAAAATTAATATTACTTGGAGAGCCAGACGCATTTTTATATAGCGTAGCACATGAAGCAGAACGAGAAAGAAAATCAAATTTGTGTAAAAAATTAAAAGAAACTTTACATAAAATAGAAGAAACTGGAGAAGATAATATTGTATAGAATTTTTCTATACAGTGATCATAGGTTCTAGCTAAGAGGTGAGATTTATGAAGATGAAAGATATGGCACTTATGGGATTAGGTGCAGGAGCTGTTTTGATGTATCAGAAATACAATAAACCAGTAATGAAGAAAATGGAAAAGGCTATGAATAAGGTAGCAAAAAAGGCAGATAAACAGTTAGAAAATATGATGTAGAAAAAAGCTCTTTTGAGCTTTTTTTGATGGATAGTATTAAAAGGAAAATGTTTGTGATATAATCATATTATGAATGAGAGTGGTGTAAGAATGAAAAAGAGTGATTCTTTAATACCAGCAATTTGTCCCCAATGTGGTGCTAATATAGAGCTTGGAAAAATCTTCGAATAGGTTATTGTTCTTTTTGTGGAACAAAAATATTAATTAAAGAGGTCTTAAAAAATTTAAATAGTCCAACCTTTGAAAACTATGTAACATTAGGAGATAGAGCATATAAAGATAACAATTATGAAAGTGCACTTGATTATTATTCTTCGGCTTTAAAGATAAATCCAGAGGACTGGTATATTGTTTATAGAGAGGGATTATCAAAATCAGCAACTGGAAATTTTACTCATTTTGATATAAAAAGCGGATTAGATGGGTGTAAGCATGCTCTTCAATTAATGAATTTGGATAAAACTTTAAATGTTCAAGAAAAAGCTTATAAAAAAATACAAATTTTCAAAGATAGCTTTTTGATATTTAATTCCTATCTCAATAAGGTAAAACAAAGTATGTGGAATGTAGCAGCAACAGGATATGTAGAACGCTTTTTAAAATTACGGAAAGCCTATTATTATTTGTTAGAACAAATATTGACAAATGAATTGATAGAAAGCTTCTCTGATGATTTAGAAAAAACAGAATATATAAATGATGCCAAGGTAGCAATATTAAGAAAGATCATTCTAATAGATTGTGAGATTTGTAATCTCCGAATTCATAGGGAGCTACGAAAATCTTGTATAAGAGATTATAATTTATGTGCCATGAAAAATATTAGAAATGAATCCTAACGAAAGCTTACCAGCAATAAAAAAAGGAAATTCACTTACCCAAGAGCAACAAACTATACTTATTGTACTTTTTGTTTTTGTTGGTTACTTTTTTGTTTTAATTGTATTTACTTCGTTGGTTTTGAAATAAATAAAATGAGTTTAGTTTTAAAACTCATTTT
>CANRVY010000034.1 GCA_947643405.1 uncultured Mycoplasmatota bacterium
AAACATTTGGAAGAAAAAATCATTCAAATATTTAAAGAAAGCAGAAATAATTATGAAAATACAGGGTTTAGTAAGCAACTATACAGTAAAACAATTTAAAGTTCATAAAACAAAATGTAATGAGGAAGATAAACCAAATATATTAAATAGAGAGTTTAACCGTGAAAAAAGATTAGAGGTAATAGTAAGTGATTTAACATATGTAAATGTAGCTAATAAATGGAACTATATATGTTTAATATTAGATTTATGGAATAGAGAAATCATAGGATATGCAGCAGGAAAACATAAAACTGCTGAACTCGTATACCAAGCAATATGTAAGATACCATATGCTCTCAATGAAATTGAAATATTTCATACAGATAGAGGAAATGAATTTAAAAATAAGTTGATAGATGAAATAATTACTACATTTGGAATTAAGAGGTCATTATCAAAAAAAGGATGCCCATATGATAATGCCGTAGCAGAGGCAACCTATAAAATAATAAAAACAGAATTTGCTTTTAATCGTAGATTTGAAAGTTTTGAGGAATTAAAACGAGAGTTATTTGACTATGTAAATTGGTATAACAGTATTCGAATACATGGTTCATTAGATTACAAGACTCCAGTTCAGTATCGCCTACTATTGTCCTTATAAAATTTGTCTAAAAAAGTGTTGACAATCCACATCAGGGGTATCAATCTAATGGATATCAATACCATGGTGTAGGTCATCATAATGGTGGACATAATAGACATCAAAATTGTCGTTAATTTGTAAAAACCAAACAGTAAAGGAAGAAATAAAATGAAGCATAAAATATGTCAAAGTTGTGGAATGCCTATAGAATCAAAGGAACAATTGGGTAGAAATAAAGATGGAAGTATCAATATAGATTACTGTAAATTTTGTTTTGAAAAAGGGGAATTTATAGATAAAGTTTCAATGGAAGAATATATTCTTATGTGTTCAAAATATGGAGAACAAGCAGGAATGACCAATGAAGAAATGAAAAAATACTGTGAAAAACTGTTCCCTACTTTAAAAAGATGGAAATGTACTTGTACAGAGGAATGTGCTAGTGGATATAATCCAAATTGTACTTGCACCAATCCAGAATGTCATTGTACAGAAAAATAGGAATATGCTAGACAAAACAAATATAAAAGATTGGCAAAAAGAATTAAATGCCGTTTTAGAAGAAGAAGGAATTAAAAACCAAGAATTTTTTACCTTTATGAAAGGAAAAATCAAAAGATTACCACTATCAGTTGAAGATTTTGAATGGGGAGTATTTCCAATGATAGGAGAAAATGGAACTTTAATAGATATTAGAATGGTTATTCCAATTATTTATGATGTGAAATCTTTATGTGTTAACATTCACGAATATACACATGCTTATGAAGTTTATTCTTATTTAGGTAGAACCTATGAATGGCATACTGAAGAAAGTGAACAAAAAGCTTGTGATGCAGAAAAAAGATATTTAAAAAAAATAGGAAAACAATTATAAATTGATTTTTAATAGAAGCAGATATAGAAAAAGTATCTGCTTTTTTACTGACTAGAAGAAATTTAACATTTGATGATATAATGAATATGGTGATAGCATGAAAAATAATCGTTTATTTGGAATATTATATTTACTACTTTCTAATAATACCATAACTGCCAAAGAATTATCAGAATATTTTGAAGTATCTACTAGAACAATTTATAGAGATATTGAAGTGTTAAGCGAATTTCATATTCCAATTTATATGAGCAAAGGAAAAAATGGGGGCATTCATCTATTAGAAAACTATAAATTTGATAAAGCTTTATTAACAGAAGAAGAACAGAACCAAATTCTATTTTCCTTACAGGGCATGAATAAGCTACACGTCATGAATAACGATACCTATGAAAAAATGAAGCATCTATTTACCAAAACAGAAGAAGAATGGTTTGATGTAGACTTTTCTATCTGGAGTAATTCTAAAACTCATCAGGAAAGCTTTGAAATGATAAAAAAAGCAATTATCTATAAATCTGTAATTACTTTCTCTTATTTTAGCTCTTATGGAACTTGTACCAAAAGAAAAGTAGAACCCATAAAGCTTTGCTTTAAATATAACTCTTGGTATTTATGTGGTTTTGATGTCGATAAAAATGATTACCGATTCTTTAAAATTATGAGAATAAAAGAATTGATGATATTAGAAGAAACATTCGATAGGACCATAGATATGAAAATCGAATTGCATGATGCTCCGCCCAAAATGATAACATTGATTTTACAAATTGATAAAACTTTAGCATATAGAGTATATGACGAATTTGAGGAAACAGCTATTCAAAAGAAAGAAAATGGTGATTTCTTAGTATCTGTAGAATTTCCATACAATGATTGGATTTATGGATATATTCTTTCCTTTGGAGAACATATAAAAGTACTAGAACCAAAAGAAGTAAAAAAAGAAATCATAGAACGATTAAGAAAAAGCCTAGAACAATATTCTTAATATGACAATCAGTTGTCATATTTAACTAAGTATAATAATTGTTAGAAAAACAGAAAGGAAGATACTATGGCTTTTGATTATAAAAAAGAATATAAAGAATTTTATATGCCAAAAAATGCCCCAAGTATTATAGAAATCCCAAAAATGAATTACATTATAGTAAAAGGAAAAGGAAATCCAAATGAAGAAAATGGAGACTATAAAAAGTCGATTGGACTATTATATGGAATTGCCTTTACCATTAAAATGAGCTACAAAGGAGCCCATCAAATAAAAGGCTTTTTCAACTATGTTGTGCCTCCATTAGAAGGACTTTGGTGGCAAGAGGGAAGTAACACTATAGATTATCAGAAAAAAGAAACATTTCATTTCCTTTCCATGATACGATTGCCAGACTTTGTAACAAAAGAAGATTTTGACTGGGCTATCAAAGAAGCAACAAAGAAAAAGAAACAAGACTATAGTAAAGTGGAATTTTTTACTTATGAAGAGGGAACTTGTGTTCAGTGCATGCATATTGGTTCCTATGATGAAGAACCCAAAACATTAGAATTGACGCATCAATTGATGATAGAACAAGGTTATGAATTAGATATCACAGAGAAAAGATTTCATCATGAAATATATTTAAGCGACCCAAGAAAATGTGCACCAAATAAATTAAGAACAGTTATTAGACATCCAATTAGGAAAATAAAGGAAGAAACAAAATGAATGAATATATCAATTTAACACTAGAAAATATCGATAGCGAACATTTATGTTGTGCAATAGGAGATAAAAAGCATCAAAATGGTGTAGATAGCAAAAAAGAATGGATAAAAAGCAAATTAAAAGATGGTCATGTATTTAGGAAATTAAATGCCAGAGGAAAAACATTTATTGAATATGAACCCATTGAAACGGCATGGGTACCAATCAGTGGGAAAAAGTATCAATATATCTATTGCCTATGGGTGGCAGGAAGTTTTAAAGGGAAAGGAATTGCAAAAGAATTATTAGAATATGCAATTGAAGATTCCAAAGAAAAAGGAATGAATGGTATCTGTACTCTAACTTCAAAAAAGAAAAAACCATTTATTGGAGAAAAAAAGTTTTATCTCCACTATGGTTTTCAAGTAGTAGATGAAATAGAGGATTATGAATTACTAGCGCTCTCCTTTAATAACGAAGAAACGCCAAAATTTAACGCTTCAGCAAAACAAATGAAAATAGAAGAGGATACGTTCACAATTTACTATAGTCCAGGATGTCCCTATGTAGAATATGAAATAAAAGAATTAACAGAGTATTCAAAAGAAAACCATGTTCCTATCCATTTTGTAAACATAGACACTTTAGAAAAAGCAAAAGAAGTTCCTTGTGTCTTTCAAAATTGGGCTAATTTTTATAAAGGAAAATTTGTATCAAATACAATATTAAATGCCAACTCTTTTGAAAAATTGATAAACCATGAAAAATGATAAGAATATATTATTGCAAAATATTGAAAAACTTCATACAACAGAAATGGGGAAACTGAGAATAGAAAAAAATCTAAATCTAAAAGAAGATGCAGTTTGTTATTGTAAGCAAATGATTAAAAATAACAAGAGTTATATTTATAAACAAGGAAAAAATTGGTACTGTGAAATAGATAACATAAGAATTACAATCCATTTCCATAGCTATACAATTATTACAGCTCATATCGTAAAAAGTACTCATTAAGTAGTGCTTTTTTGATATATAAAACAAAAAGAAACGATATCAAAAAATAATTTCTTATGATACAATAATAAGAAAAAAAGTCATATTGGAGTGTGAAGGAAAAATGGAAAGAATGAATGTAGAAAATTTTAACTATGATTCTATTAAATATTTTGTGAGTGTAGCAAGCCATGGAAATATTAGAAAAGCTGCATATTCTTTGGGAATATCACAATCAGCTCTTAGTCAATCAATGAAAAATTTAGAACAAACTTTGGGAGTTACTTTATTTAATCGAAACACAAGAGGTATTATCTTAACATTAGAAGGAAAATTACTTTATGAAGAAGCCAAAATAGGAAAAGAATATTTTGAAAATGCTATCATTCAAATATTTAGAATGAATAAATTTGAAACATTGAAAACCTTTAAAATTAGTACAAGTGGCACCTTATTTACCATTTTTATTGCACCAATTATGAGAAAAATTATAGAAAAATATCCAAAAATAAACTTTGAAATTATTTCTGTAGCAACAGAAAAAGATGTTGTAGAAAAACTTCAAAAAGAAGAAATTGATTTGGCCCTTTTAAAAACGAGTGGAAGATTTCCTTTAAAAGAAGTAGCAACCCATAAATTAAAAGAATTAAATTATGCCTTTGTGTATCATAAAAATTATTTTCAGTTTGATAAAAAAGTTCAAATTGACGCAATTAAAGATATTCCAGTTATCACAAAAAAACGAACAGGAAGAAATAATAGCTCTTGGATTATGACATCTTTTAGTCATATTATCATTTGTGAAAGTGATAGAAATATTTTAGAGCTCATAAAAAGTGGAGCTGGTATTGGCATCTATCCAAAAGAATATATAGAAGAGGAAGAACTATCCACAGTAGAACTTGAAGATGTACCAGAAACCAAAAGAATTGTAGAAGCAAGCTTTTTAAACTCTAATAAGATTGCAAAAGATATTGTAGCAATGATGAAAAAAAATCAATCATAATTTAGTATAAGTTTTACTTATATCACATTCTATTTTGTGATAGAAAACTTTAAAACAATCTATGCTATAATTTTTTTGAGGTGGAAGTATGAAGTTTGATGGTATTGCATTTTTGAAAGAGATAAAAGAATTTACACCTATCGAAGAAGGATATTCAGGAGCTTATAAATATTCTTTTTATAAAAATGAGAGAAAGTATTTTTTAAAAGTAGGACGCTTTAAATTACAAACTGATTTAGAAAACTTATTGATAGAAGCAGGAATTAATCATCCAAAAATTATAGAGATGGGAAAGATGAATGAAGAATATAATTACATTATTGAAGAATATAGTGAAGGAGACAATCTCAAATACAAATTAAATCATTATGACAAAAAATTTATTTATGAATTCGGTTTTAAAATAGGAAAGCAATATGGAAATTTGAGAAAAAAATTTCCAGATAAACATGTCTCAAAAAAATTTTTAGAAAAACATAAAAATGATGTAAAAAATAGAATTAAGGATTTAGAAACAGAAATAGAAAATCATAAAAAAGAAATTCAACCAGAACAACTTGAATTTTTAGAATTTATAATACGATATCTAGAAAAGAATTTTTCATTTATCAAACACAGTAAATTCGTATTTGGTCATACGGATGTAAAACCAAGTAATTTTTTATTACATAAGAAAAAGATAATTGCAACAGATATAGAACATACAGATTATAAAGAACTATCATTGGCGCTCCTTTGGTCTTATGCAAGAGGGGACTATAAAAACGAAAAGAATATTGCTTTTACACAAGGCTATTTGGATGGATTATATAACTTAAATATCCCAAAGAATATACTTTATGCGTTCAATTATAACTATATTTATAATATGGTAAATTATTGTACTGATTATTTAAAAGAACAAAACTATAAAAAAATGACTCGATTAATCACATATGTAAAAGAGCATTATATGAAAAACGGAACTATTATTATCAGTGAAAAACTAAGAAGCAATTCCAATGTAAAAAATTTTCCAAAATTAAAAAAATTTGATTTCGCACTTGTCGAAGGTTCTTATAGCCCAGATAATTTCACATTTGAATGTACCAATAAAAAGAAACACTACTTTTTAAAAATTATAACAATGTCGGAAAAAAGATTTGAGCGCATTTTGAAATATTATAAACTCTTAGAAGAGGAAAAAATTCCAATGAGTCCAGTTAGAGACTATGGAGTTTGTGAAAAAGATAAATGTTATTATGTTGTATTTGATTTTATTCCCTATAAAGAGATGAATGCAGAAAAAGAACTAACCACATTCGAAGAGGGAAAAAAATATGGTCTTTTGGTTGCAAAATATTTAAAACGACTAAAAGGGAAAACCTTAGTAGAAATGTCTATTTTAGATGACAAAAAATTATATTCTGACATTTTAGACCATGTAAATAAAGTGTATCAGTATGATAATTATAGTCAGTATGTCAAATGGTCAAAAGAAGAAACCATAAAATATATAGATACTTATATAAAGGAATTTCAAGAAGAATCTTTAAATCTAATTCATCGGGATATTAAATTTAGAAATATTTTATATGACAAAGGAGAAAATTTGATATTTGTTGATAACGAAACAATTACATATAGTTATGACATTTTAAACTTCTTATATAACATTCATGAGGGCTTTAGACCCAATGCGAATAAGGCATATCATGGGTTTGTAAATGGATATTTGAGTTATATGAACCAGGGAGTTATTCCAAAAAGAATGGAAGGACAAGCAAAATTGTTACTCCTTTATTACTATTTTAGAATTGTGTTGGCCTTTCTAGAAAAAAGAGGAAAAGAAACAGAAATAGAAGAATATATGAATCTTTGTGAAGAATATATTGTGAAAGGAAAAACAGTAGAATGGCTAAACTAAAACATTCTGCACTCAAACAATTATTAAAATTTTACAAAGCTCATATAAAATTGTATTTCGGTTTTTTCATCATATTGGTGATAAAGGCAGTAATTTCCTTTTTTAGTGCTCTTTTCATTTCAAAAATTATTTCTTATATGATGGAAGCAAACTATGAAAAAGCTTTTCAGTATGCAGTAATCAACTTACTTGTCTTACTTTTTTATAGTACACTATCTATTATTAATACTTACTTTTATAAAAATCTAGAAAATCGAGTACGTTTTGACTTACAGCAAAAAATAATAGAATCTGCTTTAAACATTAAAATGCAATATTATGATAATTTAAGCTCTGGAGTTATCGTAACAAGATTGACTTCTGATATCGATTATATTTCAGAACGCTTTAAGTCTCTAACTGAAAAAATGGTCAATATCATGAGAAGGATATCTTACTTAGCTTATATTTTTGTTTTAGATATTCAAATTGGATTTTTGGTGTTGATTTCTGTTATGTTTGTATCTTTTGTTTATACAATTAGAATTCATTATTTATCGAAGTTAAAACCAAAAGTAAAAGCCAAACGGGAAATTGTGAACTCTAAAATTATAGAGACAATTAGAGCAATCAAAGATATCAAAACATTAAACTGTGATGAGAATGTTTTATCATTAATTGGAAAAGAACAAAAAGAATATATCAAAAGAGATAATCATGAATATTATGTTGGAATTGCTCTTTCAAAATTCACTGATATTGTAACACACATAAGTGATTTCATTTTTATTTTAATGAATATTTATTTAATAGGAAAGGGAGATATTACAACAGCAATTTTTTATACTTGTTATCTTTATAAGGACCATACTTTTAGTCTTGCAAATGAAATAGGGGACTTTAGATATAAGCTTGCAGAATGTGAAGTGTGTGCCAAAAGATTAATCGCACTAGTTTATCCGAAAACCTATGACATAGATAGCTATGGAATAAAAAATATCAAAAACTATGAGGGCGATATCAAATTTCAAAATGTTAGTTTTTCCTATATAGATGAAATTCCAGTTTTAAAACAAGTGTCCTTTGAAATTAAGCCAAAAAGTACAGTCGCTTTTGTAGGAGAAAGTGGAAGTGGAAAAAGTACAATTACAAGCTTAATCGGACATCTATACTATAAAAGTTCTGGTTCTATTCTATTTGGAAATTATGAAATTGATGAATTAAACAAACAATTTATTCGAGATAATATTACAATTGTAAACCAATTTCCTTATTTATTTAATTTGTCGATTCGAGATAATTTCAAAATGATAAAGTCTGATATTACAGATGAAACCATCTGGAATGTATGTGAGAAAGTCCAATTGAAAGAGTTTATTGAATCATTGCCACTAGGATTAGATAGTATAATAGGAGAAGGCGGATGTCAACTTTCAGGTGGACAAAAGCAAAAACTTTGTATTGCTCGTTCTTTATGTAGAAATGTAAAAGTAATGATATTTGATGAAGCAACAAGTTCATTAGATAATGTTTCTCAAAATGAGATTATGGAAATTATCCAAAATTTATCCAAAGATGTAACTGTTATTATGATTGCTCATCGACTTTCTACAGTAGCATATGCTGATTCTATCATTTTAGTAAGAGATGGAGAAATTGTTGGAAGCGGAAAGCATGAGGAATTATTGAAAACAAATACTTATTATAAATCATTATATTTAAAATCAATACAAAATAATTAATACTACCATTTGGTAGTTTTTCTTTATAAGTATGCTATAATGTAATAAAGAGTGAGGGATACTATGAATTATTTTTTGTCGCTAATAAACTTAGAAACATGGAATATGCTAGAAGAAGTAAAAAAGGAAGGACATATAGAAACAGTACTTGCTACCAAAGAAATGAAACCAAGAGATATTGTATTTTTTTATATTGGAAAAGAGAAAAATTTAGAAACTGCGGGTATTTATGCAATGGGTGAAATCATGACAAATCCATATATTTATTATGGAAAACCAGAAGAATATTGTCACCAAAAAAATTCTGTTGATGTACAATTCATAAAATTTGAATGTAATGAGCCATTTATTACTTATGATGAGTGTAAAAAATATATCAACCAATTTCGTTCTACACATCGATTAGAAGAAAAAGCAGGAAAAAAACTATATGAAATGATGTTACATCCAAAACGGAAAAAAGAAGTTCAATTAAATAAAAAAATAAAAGAATATTTAGAAAAAAATAATCCAAATGAGTTTTTGATAAGAATAGAAACTGATTTAAAAGTAAGAGAAGAGTTTATCAAAAAATTTACAATTCCATTTATTAAAAATATGGATTATGATGATTATGTTATGGGAAAAGCAGAAACAAGTGAGACAGGAAGAAATAGCTTTTGTTATATATTAGAACGAAAGCTTCAAAAATTAGGAGAAGCAAGAGGGGCCAATGTTACAAAGTTTGGATTTTGGTATGATAAAAAAACACAGCACTATGACTGGAACAAACCTTATGGAGCAACAATAGAAGAGGCTTTTTTAAATTTAAAACAGGAACTAATTTCTTTAATTATCAACGGCAATAACCATAGTTATGAAGAAATCGCAAACTCTTCTTTTTCTCCTACTGTAAGAAGCAAAATACTAACTACTTATTATCCAGATAGTTATTTAGGAATTTTTAAAGAAGAAGATGTGGATAAATTCTTAAATGCTTTAGAGATTCATTATGATGTATATAAATATAATACCGCTGAAAAGAAAAAATTATTATTAAAAGAGTGGAAAGAAAATCATCCATTGTTAAAGGAAATATCTGATTACTATTTTGTAAATTTTTTATATGATGTTTTCGCACATGAACTAGAAATAGAACATACTGTGAACGGAGAATTGGATTATGATTTTGAATTTGTAAATTTTCATTATCTAGGAATACATGAAGCAGAAAAAAAAGAACGCATTCGGTCTAGAGATACTGATTATGAAAAAATGAATCGGAATAAAAAAGATATTGGAGATAGGGGAGAAACAGCGGTCCTAAACTATGAAAAGAAAAAATTAATAGATGCTGGATTAGAAAAATTAGCTTCTCAAGTCGCAAAAAATCCAAATGATGCAGCAGGATATGATATCGATTCTTTTGATATCAAGGGAAATCCAATTCATATTGAAGTCAAAACCAATAGTGGAAGCAGTAATCAAACGATTCATTTTTACCTTACTAATCGGGAATTAGAGAAAATGAAAGAAGATACAGGGTATTGTATTTATTATCTGTATGATATAAAGAAAAAAATAAAGTGCAATATTATAAATCGAGAAACTTTATTAGAATTAGAAAAATATTTTGAGCCAATTGCTTATAAAGTAAATCTTGATGTTGAGGTAATATCATGAATAGAGGAAAAAGAAATGTTGTGTTTGTAGGATTTTCAAAATTAGAAATTGAAAAATTAGAATTTGAAGACATTAGAGAAAAGAAAAAAATTTGGAATGAAACTGATTTAACTCATCGCTTTCCAAGACTCCTTTATTTTGATACATTAAAGGAGGCGAAAAGACATCAAGGGCTCATTCTATTTTATAAGATGGAAGAAGAATTTGATTTTGTAAAATACGATATTGAAAATAGAAAACAATTTAAAAATTATGAATATATATATTTGGTAATTCCAAATAGAAATCGAATTCATTCTTTTTATCAAGTGATGAATATTGCTCATATTACAACAAAGTTATCAAAAATAGCTGCAATAAATTTCTACAATTTAGCGTATCATCCAGGTATTACTGTTTCTTTAAATGAAATCTATCAGCAATATTTAAAAAACAGCAAAAAAATATTTTCTAGCATTAAATTAAATAACATAGAAAAATTAAAAGCTTATACCATAGGAAAAACCTATATTGATGTAAAAGCATCAGCAAAAGAATTAGATGTTTCGACTAAATGGATAGAACGATATTTAATAGATATGAATTATTTATATCACAATGTTGGCTATGATGCAGAGAAAAAAGCTTGGTATATTGTAAAATAAAATTGTAACTTATCTATCATATTGTAGAATACACAAAATTGTGTTACTATGATAAAAGATAGGGGGATACATATATGATGGAAGAATGGAAAACGATTAATTTTGGTTCTGGACTATACGAAGTTTCTAATATGGGAAAGGTAAGAATTACTTTAAACGGGAAAAAAATAGAATTGTTGCAAAAAAACAGTAAAAAAGGGCAAGGAAAATATTTAAAGGTTTGCTTAATTGAAAAAGAACAAGTTTATGATGTATTTGTTCACACTTTAGTAGCTAGATATTTTGTAGAAAATCCACTTCATAAAAAAACAGTAGATCATATTGATGGTAATAAATTCAATAATAAAGCGAGCAATCTTAGATGGGCAACAGTACTAGAGAATACATTGTATGCAGTGAAAAAACATCCTGAGAATATAAAAATGTGGAAACTGAAAAGGCTAGAAAAACGAGTAAAGCAAGAATTATTATACTAAATATGAGTACAAAAACAATACTTTTGCTAATAAAATCAAGGGAACTTGGTTTTTATTTTTGTCTAAAATTTTTTTCTCTTAAGCATTCTTACAAAACTTTTGTTATAGTGGTATCAGCAAAGGAGAGATTTTATGGGAAATGAATTAAAAGTTTTTGAAAATGAATTTGAAACAGTTGGAATCAGTACAATCATTTGTGATAATTTAGAGTCTAAAACAACATTAATGACTTATTTGTTACATGAATATGGAATTGCAAAAAGAAGGGAGACATTATTTTATACATTTGAACGAAGATGTGATTACTATTATAGACATATTCTTTCACGCATTTCTAAAATTGATAAAAGTTTACTTGTCAAATATTTATATCCTTGGTTAGGGCTTAGTCATAATAATACAGATATGATTAATCGTTTTTATTTTGTAGGTGCAATTGAAAAAATACAACAGAGTAACTTATTTATGATTGGAGAAACAACATCAGAAGAAGATTACCTAGATAATATTTTAAACATGTTAGAGTTTGACACAAGTACACTCATTATAATTGAAGATTTTGATTTGCTATTAAAAAAAACGAAATATAGTAGAAAGGAAACTCTTAGAAAATTAAAAATATATGCAGAACAATATGAAGCACACTTTATTGTAATTTGTAGTAAAAATAGTGATATAAAAGAACAAAACACTGTATTGGAAGTTTCTATTATAGGTGAGCAAAAGAAAAAAATAAGAACGCTTTTCATAAAAGAATATCAAGATAAGGAGTTACAAAAAACAGTAATGATACAATATAACAAAAATAACTATGAAATAGAAAAGAGGGAAGAAGCATATGAGAAATGATATGATTAATTTCAGTGCTTCTACCATATTTCCAATTATAACAACTTTAAAAGAAATTCCAAAAATTGAACTGGTAGCATTTGTAAAACGTACAGAAGAGAAAATCGAAGAAGCGAAAAAAAAGGCAATCGCCGTTTATGATTTCACTGATTATGAAAAGAAAGGAAGTGTAACTGGAATTTTAAAAACGGGGAAAAAGTATTACCAATTATGGATTGAAAGTTCTGGTATTACTTATTTTCCAACAGATAGTAGTGAATTATTTGACCTTTTTAACCCTCATTTTGATTTTGAAAAAGTAGAAAATTTTATCTTTGAAAATATAGATACAAGTGAGGTTAATAGAATGGAGAAATTGTTTTATGGTTTTAAAAATATCCGTGAATTAGATCTAAGTTTATTTTCTACTGAAAAAGTTTGTTCTATGTATGAAATGTTTTATGGTTGTTCTAATTTAAGAAAGTTAAATCTAAATCATTTTGATACCTCTCTTGTAGAAGACTTTAGTGCTATGTTTGGAGCATGTTCTAGATTAGAGAAAATAGAAATCAGTAATTGGGATACTGGAAATGCAAAGCAGATTTATTGGATGTTTTCTAGTTGTGAAAAGCTAAAAGAACTCAATATAGGAAATTTCAAAACCCCAAAAATAGAATGCATGTTTGAAATGTTTCAAGCTTGTTATTCTTTAAAAAAAATCGATATGAGGAACTTTACTTTTGATCATATTACTTTGGGGGATAGAGATAATGATCGTGTTTTTATAGAAATGAGAGAGGATGCTATTATAGATGTAAAAAGTGAAAAAGAGCGAAGAGCGATTTTAAATCTTAGTGAACGTAATAGACCAAAAGAATGGAATGAAAAAAATGTTAGAATAGGTGTTAAAAATCAGGAATCAGAGAATTGAATGAGATTTTCATACCAAAACGGAAAAAGAAAGGAAGTTGTTATTATGAATTATGTTTTTTTGGATATAGAAACAACGGGATTCGATTATAAAAAAGATGAACTAATATTGATTGAATGTAAAAAATATAGTAGGGATTTCCAAAAGTTAGATGAATTAAAATTGTACATAAAGCCTAAAAAGGAAATAACAAAATCAACTAGTCAGATAACTAAAATAACAAATCAAATGCTTTATAAGGGAACAGATATAAAAACTGCCTTACAAAAGCTAAAATCATTTTTAGTAAATTGCTATGTCATTTGTTTTAATGGCGAGTTTGATTTATCATTTCTTTTGACTTCTATGTATCACACCGAAATTGATATGCATTTTTGGTATTTAGAATTAAAAGATTTTTTAAAAGACCAACTACATTATAAAAATACAAAACAACTATTTGAATTATATAATGTACGTAATGCTTCTGGGGTAAATAAAAAGATAGCAATAGTAAAAAAATATATGGAAGATAATCATATAAGTGATCTATCAGAAATTGTGAATAACCATCCTAGTAAATGGACTTGCTTTTTTAGAGGTATCAACTATTCAGAATATTTAGGAGATGTAGAAAAATACACTTTTTATATAGCAGATTTAAGTGGTAATAAATATCCTTCCTATTTGGCTTGCTTAAAAGAAATCAGAAAAGAAAATTTTACTTTACAAGAATTAAAAGAACTAAAAAATAATTACAATATAAAAATTTTAGTTCACATTTTGGATATCGATGAAGAAATAATAAAGATAACCCATGATTATTATATTGTAACTTACTATGATAAAGAAATTTCACCAAATGAAAAATGGGGTAGATGGTATATAGAACAACTAGCTTCTGCTACTAACTTTATTGCTACCCATAATGAGACTGTAGAAATAACTTGTTACGACTCACTTGAAGAATTAGAAAAAAAGTTTAAGTTAATTGATAAAGAAATAATGAATATTATAAAATCTAAAATAGTTAGAGAAAAAAAGAAATGGAGTAGATGGGACTAACTTAATTTGATATAATGAAAGAGGAGAGTTTAACGATGAAAGAAGAAAAAAATTTTAAATTAGAGGAAATAAAAGAAATAAGATTAAATTGTGATTTTGAAGATATCATACTACCTAAAAATGTGATAAGAAATTTTTCTTGTGTTTATAATAAAGAGATGAGTAAGTTTTTACGTGAGATAGGTTATTTAGAGGAAGCATATCTAGAAATTGATTTAGACTTTATTTTAAATGAATTTGCTTATTTTGATTTTAAAAAAAGTGATCGAAAAAATATTGATCTTTTAAAATTTAATAGTCTTTGGTATATCATTGTTACAACAATGGATGATAAAATATATGACTTAACACCTCCTTTTTATATGAAAGAACTTTACTTAGATGAAAATATGAATATACATAATGCTATAAATGTTTTTGAAGAACATAAAAGAACGAACGAAAGTTATATCATTCATTGGAAAGAAGATAAAGAAAAAATGAGATTAACAATGAATGAAATGATAGAGTTATTTAAAAATAAAAAGAAAAAAGGCGGACCATATTTAAAAGATTGCATTCAAATAGCTGCGTTAGATATCCTATTAGAAGAAGAAAAAGACAGATTAGATTTTTTTAGTATATTCTGTGAGTTAGTATATGATTATATCCATCACGTTAAAAGTGAATATAAAATATTAACTGAATATCAAGAAGAAAAAGGTTTTTCCAATATCGCACTACATCTTGATGATGGAGAAAATCATGGACTTATACAATTTACTTTTGTAAAAGACACTAATTGTTTTCAGGATATATTAGGTTTATTAAATTTTAACTTATCAAATAAAACATTTGGAAAAACTATTTTAGTATTAGAGGATAATCAAAATCTTTTAGGAGAAGAAATAGCAAAATTAGGAAATGTCATTGTTATAAATTTAGATAAACTGAATCAAATTTGGTTTCAATTACTACATGATAGAGGAGTGGATAGGTTATAATAAATTAGACAGAAAAAATAAGGACATGGTAAAATAAAAG
>CANRVY010000035.1 GCA_947643405.1 uncultured Mycoplasmatota bacterium
AAGTAAGCAAATTACTTAGAAGTGCTTTGATATGTAGTAATGGTATTGGTTGTATAGACAATATTTCTGAAGAAGAAAAAAAAGAATTATATAATGAACTTGATGAAGTGATGAAAAGCAAATTAAGAGAATTAAATCCTAACTTTAGTGAAGAAACACTTAACAATATGATTAGTACCTATAAAAGAGGATATGTAATTTATCCGATGGACATTTTTGTTGTTGATGATGCTGTATTCCATAAAGAAGGGGTATATGATGATTTTGGAAGTATTTACAAAATTAGAACTTTTATGTTTGAAGGTATGAAACCTTATTATGGTGTTTCAGATATGTATTTCACATTAGATGATTTTGATTTTCTTTCAACTCAAAGAAAAGATCAATTAACTATAGAAGAAACTATATATACTTCAAAATTTATAAGTGATAGTATCAACTCAATATACAATGGAAATATTACTAAGCCTATATATGAACTTAATACTGATACTACTTTTTATGGATATAGTGGACTTGTCGGAGGAGAAATCGGTGGAATAAATGTTTATATTAATATGAAATTTAATGATATAGGGAGAAGTTTAAAAGCAAAATGTGAATGTGATATTAAACTATGTATCCAAAATGGAGATGAATTAATACTTTATTATGTACATCAATTTTTTAATGGTAGTGAACCTGTTTGGAGTGTTGTAAAAACCAACAATGATGTTTGGAGACTAACCGAAGAAGTTTTAAAATATAAAAATGATTGTACAGGTGCTACATACAAATTAACAAAGAAAAATTTATCTTAAATAACAAAGTGCTACTAATAAATATAAATATGTAGAATTATTTGGTAGAATAGTTTATAATATTAATATGAAGTCAGTACTATATGTGCTTGATTACTTAATTTTGCGAAAAGTTGTAGATAACTATCACTATCGCACCAGATTGACAGGAAACTCGAACTTTTTATTCGAGAGTAATAAATATTAACTAGAAGTGTCATCTAGTTTTTTTGTTATTTGAAAATGGAGTAATGGATTACTAAAAGAATTTGATATCAAAAAATATATTAATTATATGGAAAATAGAACGTTCCCATTAATTTATTGGAATGAAGCTTTGGAGTTGAATAGTGTATACAAGTTATTTTGTTAATCGCGTTAAGATTTTGAGATAATAATTAAATTATTATGAATTAAGCTGGTACCACGAGCAATTCGTCCTTTTCGGATGGATTGCTGTTTTTGATTTAAGGAAAGGAATGATTGAAATGACACCAGATTTATATGAAATGATGAAATTGTTAGGCAAAGAAAGAATAAAAACAAGATTTGGCTATATTAAATAATAAAATCGTGTTAAAATTATATCAGTTAATATTATTACTAACCATTTCTTTTGTCCTGAGAGTTGTTGTACTTATCAGGGATATCATTTACTACTTTATTCAATATTATTTAAACAAGTTTTAATTAATTATAGAAAAATTATGGTATTATAAGTAGAAAATGCAGATAACTATCCGCCATATTAATAGAAAACTTGAACTTTATATAAATTAAAAATTCGAGTTTTAATAAGTTTCAAAGTTTGTTATAATCTTTATAGATTAAATGACCAAAGCAGGTGGATTATGGAATTACTAGAAACTTCAAGTAATCAATGTAAAATTTTCATTCATGAAAATGAAAGATATGTAATACGATATCCAAGAAGTATTGGTATTTCAAGAGAGTACTATCGTTCAACTCCTGAATATGAAATTATAGGTTTATTGATAAAAAATAATATTAAAGTTCCGAAAATAATAGAATTAAAACCTAATTATCTTGTTCAAGAATATATATATGGTGAATTATTATCTGACTTATTTGAAGATCATCATAAAATTGATAAGATGATAATAATCAAAATTGTAAAACAAATTTGTCTTTTAACTTCTATTAATTATAAATCCCTTTTAAACTATATTAATTGGACAGATAATAGAAGCTTTTATATTTTTCAATGTCAGAATACTGAAATAATTTTTCAAAAATATTATCAAAATTTAAAAGGTTTATATAATGCTTTGGGTATATCTCCAAGGATAATTAGTACATTGTTTTCTTATGCATCACGAATAGAAAATAAAAGAAGTCTATCAATAATTCATGGAGACAGACATAAGAAGAATATCATTTTACAGTCTAACGGTGAGTTAATATTTATTGACTGGGAATTAGGGTGTGTAGGTGATTTAGCGTATGATATAGCTTTTCATTTGCATCAAATGGCCTATACAGATGAGGATGAAGACTATTTTATGAATCAATTAAAAAAACAATATACAGGAGATTTCGAATCATTATATAGGGATATAAAGTTATATAGAATATTTATTTTAGCAAGATCATGTATCTATCATGTCTATTGGACTGACTTATTATATCAAGAGCAAAAAGAAGTTGCCAAAAAAAAGCAGTTGGGACATTTTATGAGAAGATATAACAAATTAAGTAAAATTTCAGAATTTAATTTATCATACAAAAATGAAGAAGATTTAGATCAGATTTTTGAAAACTTTAAAAAGAATGATACATCCAAATAGGCATATGCTACAAGGAAGAGATATAAACTTTATCATCTAAATATATTTCATGTGTTAATTGTTAAACAGCTATGATAGAATGTATAGTGAAAGTAGGATTCAAAATGGAAAATATACAAAGAGAAGAATTAGAAAAATTAATAGGAATCGATAAAACAAAACTTTTTTATAATTTTGTTGATACAATAGTATTGTTATATGATATGGAGCAAACATGGAATTGTGGCGGGAAAAAATGGGTTTATGAATATAAATTTAGAAAGGGTGGAAAAACTTTATGTGCATTTTATTTTAAAGAAAACATATTAGGATTTATGATTATCTTTGGGAAAGAGGAAAGAGTTAAAGTTGAAAAAATAAGAAATGAACTTTCATGTGATGTACAAAAAGTTTATGATGAAGCACAAATATTTCATGATGGAAAATGGGTTCTATTTAATATCATTGATTATTTGATATTAGAAGATTTAAAAAAATTACTTTTTATAAAAAGAAAACCAAATAAGAAAACCAAATAAAAAATTTAATAAATGAATAAATTTAGAACAAACCATATTTATGATTTGTTCTTTTCTTGCTATAATGAGGAAGGAAAAATACTAATGTAAAAGACTTTTGACAGACAAAAGTTTGTCTTTTATATAAAATGGTATTGGAGGTGCAAAATGGATATTGGAATGAGAATCAAAAAATATAGGGAGCAACAAGATATTTCTCAAGATGAACTTGCTTTAAAAATATTTGTTTCAAGACAAACAATTTCCAATTGGGAAACAAATAAAAGCTACCCTGACATAAAAAGTTTAATCATGTTAAGTAATATCTTTAATGTATCTCTAGATAATTTCATAAAACGAGATATAAAGGAGATGAGAGAGATAATTGATAAAGAGGAGGTTAAAAAATTTAATGTAATGAGTTGGATTTTTTTTGTAGAGATGTTAACTTTAGCTATAAGTGCGTATCCATTATGTAAATTTTTAGATAATATTGGAATTCTGCTTTGGTTATTGTTATTTATAATAACATTTGGAACTGCAACTATTATTGAAAGATTTAAAAAAAATAATGATATTCAAACTTATAAAGAAATTCTAGCATTTATAGATGGAAAACAACTAACCTATGAAGAGTCTCAGCAAGAAATAGGAAAAAGAATGTATCAAAAAATTTTATTTGCAATTTTAGCAGCCATAATAACACTTATTATATGTTTAATTATAATGTTTATCATGGACAAATTTTAAGATTTTAAGGAGGAAAATATGGAATTTTGGCTTATAATGATCGTTTTGGTATGTATGGGAGGAAGCTGTTCGTTAGCTGGTACCTGGTGGAGTAAGAATAAGAAATAAATTATAATTTGTATAATGAATTTCTTTTTCTTGTAAATATAAAGTATTGCTATAAGAATATAATTAAAAAAATTATTTGAAACTAAAAGGCTTATTAAAAGTCTTTTTTGCTATACAGCTATAAAAATTTGAAACAAATAAGAAAATTTTAAATTATGTATTCATATAACTTCACCAATATTATAAGAAAAATTATAATTAAATATTTTATTTTATGATATATTCATGTACAATTATAATAGATGTGAGGTTTGTTATGAAAAAGTATAGAACTCATTATATTATTTCTAAAAAAAATTATGAAAAGAATATTGACAAATTTCCAAAAGAAAATAATGTTTTATTTATAACTGGACTGTCAGGAAGTGGAAAAACAACTATGAGCAACAAAATTTCTAAAAAAAATGATGCTATTGTTTTAAATCTGGATTGCTTAAGTAGCTATTATAGTTCAAAATTTGAAAATACATTGATAAAAAACATAACAAGTGATTTTTTTAAATTAAATGTAGAAGTACATGATATAATAAAAAATGGAAATTACATGGATTTAAAATTAAATCATTTTGATGATTATATAAAATATAATAATAAATATTTCAATTATGTATATGGATATTGTCTAAATAATCATGACAGTTATTTCATTATTGAAGGTACACAATTATTCATGACAATTGATCCAACTTTTTTTTATGATAAATCAATTATTATCATTAGAAGAAGTGCTTTAAAATCTCTATTAGGGCGTTTCGGTAGGCAATTAACTGTTAAAGAAAAGAAGCATCCAATAACAGTTGGGAAGAAACATATAAAGAAATTATTAAACGATTCTAAAAGACTACATTATAAAGATCTAAAAAAGTTAAATTATTTTATCTCTGTAATACAAAAAAATATTTTTTGAAATAATGGAAAAGACTTTCAATTAATAGTATAATATAAAAGGTGGAAAATTATGAAATGTAAAAATATAGAAAACAGCTTAAAATTTTATTTGTTATGTAATAAACTAAAAGATTTAATTCGTACTGGATGGAAAGTGTGGAATGTAAAAAGAGATCGAATAGAAAGTGTAGCAGAACATATATATGGCGTTCAAATGCTAGCAATCGCTATTTATAAAGAATTTGAATATGATTTAGACATAGAAAAAGTGATTTATATGTTAGCTATTCATGAATTAGAAGAGATCAAAATAGGTGATTTAATTTGGCATGATATTGCAGCATCTGAAAAGCTAGAAAAAGGTAAGGAAGCAGTACATTCCATATTAAATGGGATGCTTAATATCGAAGATGTAGAAGCAATGCTTGATGAGTATAATAACAGAACTACAAAAGAAGCTCTGTTTGCACATCATTGTGACAAGTTAGAATGTGATATTCAGGCTAAACTTTATGATGAAGAAAAGTGTGTGGACATAAATAGTCAAAGTGAAAATAATTTGTTAGCGAATGAAATAGTTAAAGAAAAATTAGAAAATGAAGATTCCTGGTCAAATGCTTGGATAGAATTTGATAGACATTATTATGAAGATGACCAAAACTTTATAGATATTATAAATTATTTAAAAGAATATGGTTTTTTAGAGATAAAGAAAAAATCTTGTAATTAGCAAGATTTTTTTGCAAAGTAATTAAACAATTGAAATATTTTTGGTTTTCTTTTTTGTTCTATGTTTGCTAATTGTTCTAAAAGTTCCGATAAGAGGAAAAATATACATCATCTCGATCTAGTACGACGCAATTATTACTATAATAATCATTATGCTAAAGTAAATATTTCTTTTTGTGTGCAAGGTTTTGTTTCTATTCTAAAATACTCATTATTTAACTTTCTGATAAATAAAGCTAACTCATTTTTTATTATTTGGACACCATTATAATAACTGCTTTTTTCATTTTTAATTTCCATGGCTATCCAATTTCTTTCTATTAATAGATAAATTTAATAGTATATTCTATCATAACGCTGTATTTTTTACAACATTACCAATTAATGAATCATTCTCTACTACTAATATAGATAATCTTTGATTATATAATGAGGTAGGGAAGGAAAACATCATAGAAAAATAAATAATCTTTTTAATAAGAACAAATTATATTAAATAAATTATTTAAAAATGTTATAATATATAAATGAATATTATATAGAAATAAGTAATTTCAAAAAAGATTGGAGATGTAATTATGATATCATTTAATGAGAGAAAGGATGACTTTATAAAAATAAAAGTTGAGAAACTAATTGACTGGAATGAGCCTAATGGAGAAGGCTGTATCGTGTCTGACAAGATAACCAAAGAAGGCTTTAAAGTTGGCTATATGTATAGAGAAGAACCAACTGCTGGAAATCCTGATAGTGGCTGGAGATTGATGGCAGGTAATGAAGATGATGAGTATATGAATAATTCAAATAATCATCATATCTTTGCTATCAATACTGTTTGCAATTATGATCAGGATATTATTCCATATTTAAAATCTAAAATAGGAAGTGCATATATAAGAATAAATAATTCTGAATTTGCAATTGATAATGGATCAAAACCTATTTTTGTAGATAAACAAGATAGATAATAACATGTTAGAGGCATTGTATTATGAAATTGGTAGATTATACAGGACAGTTAAATAATCACAATGAATATTTAAAAATAATAAAACAACTAGAAAATAAATGTAACTATATTGAGTATGCTTTAGTAAATGAGGAGGAAACAAAATTTATAGAACAATTTAATGATTCCATCTTATCATTAGAATTAAGAAATAAATGGTATGGAACAAAGTCCAGTCAGAAAAATAAAGTATATAAAATAAAGTCATCCAAGGAAATTTTTAGATATTTAAAACAGTTTGAAACTTTTTGTAAATATACGGTCTCAAACAATGATGATATTGTAGAAGAAACTGATTTTGGAATAAATGATATTGCATTTTTTGATGATAAAGAAATACCACTATTGTTTACGACTACACATGAAGGGTATATTACAATTAGAGATGATTTGTTTAAATAAATTACAATTAATGAAAGAAATCAAGCAAAAAAATTTGCAAGATATTGAATGTTTCGTTTGTATACAAAAAATAGAAAATGTATGTTTGGCATAAAATTTATTATGAGGATATATGAATTTTAAAACTTTTGACAAACTGATTATTCTATGATATTATAAAGTTGTTTTAAAGGAGAGATTATTATGTTAAAGAAAATAGAAAACCATCATCATAATAGTCTGCACTTGTTAATACGACTTTAATTGTTGTAGGTACAAGTGCTATTTGTAGTGCTTGTATTTAGTATAAAAAATATGCTATACAGGTACTATACTTGTATAGCTTTTTTAATGAAATGGGAGGAATATGAAATGAAAATACAAAATGTAAAAGGTGGATATGATTTTCTACCACAAGAACAAAAAATTAGAAATTATATTAATGGTGTGTTAAAAGAAACATTTGAGGAATATGGTTATGGACCAATAGAGACTCCAATTCTTTGTTATTTTGATATGTTAAGTGGAAAATATGATGAGCAAAATGATATCTTAAAAGAAATCTATAGATTAAGAGACCAGGGAAATAGAGAACTAGGGTTACGTTATGATTTAACAGTCCCATTTGCAAAGCTAATTGCTTTGAATAAAAACCAATTAAAAATGCCATTCAAACGTTATGAAATAGCGAAAGTTTTTAGAGATGGACCAGTAAAAGTAGGAAGAGATAGAGAATTTACACAATGTGATGTAGACGTAGTTGGTCTATCTGGGCAAATGATAGAAGCTGAATTATTGAATCTTTATATTAATGCTTTTAAAAAGCTTAATATAGAAATTGTAATTAAATACAATAGTAGAAGTTTAATGAGTGGATTGATATTAGATTGTGGAATAGAAGAAGAACTAGTAAGCACAGTAGTAACAGTTGTTGATAAAATGGAAAAATTATCAAAAGAAGAATTTAAAGATCAATTAAAAGAGATCGGACTAAATGAAGAACAGATTACAAAACTATTAGAGTATTTTACATTATCTTTAGAAGAATTGAATGAAAAGTTAAAAGATACAAATAACGAAAAAGTAAAAATTGGTTTAGAAGAATTAAATAAATTAGATGAATATATTAAAGGTTTAAAAATAGATGAATATTGTGTATTTACCTCTACTTTAGCACGTGGACAAGATTACTATACAGGGAATGTATTTGAAGTATATGAAAAAAATAAACGATTAACAGGAAGTATTGGTGGTGGTGGTCGATATGATAATATGATCACAGAATTTATTGATGATGGAACAAGTTATCCAGCAGTTGGAATTAGCTTTGGATTAACCTCTATTTATGAGCTTTTAAAGAATGATGCAAGGTTTGAGGAAGTTCCACAAGTAGATCTTTTCATCATTCCAATGAATACAGAAATTGAGAGCTTAAATTTGGCTACAAAACTTAGAAATCTTGGATTGAAAGTAGAATTGGAAATGAGCCGAAAAAAAGTAAAGAAAAGTTTGGATTTCGCAAATAAAGAAAAAATTCCTTTTGTAATTGTATTAGGAGAAGAAGAAATACAAAATAAAATGTTTAAATTAAAAGATATGAATACAAGTGAACAAGTAGAGATTTCATTTGATGATTTAGAAAAAATAGTAGCAATTATAAAAAAAATATCAGTTTAATCTGATATTTTTTAGTCTAAGTGAATTTAAGATGACAGTAAAACTACTAATCATCATAGCAAATCCAGCAATCATGGGATTCATATGAATTTCAAATGGTACTAAAACTCCAGCGGCAATAGGGATCATACAAACATTGTAGAAAAATGCCCAAAATAAATTTTGTTTAATAATTTTAATTGTTTTATCACTTATCATTAATAGTGATATAATTTTTTCTAAATTATCATTCATTAAAATTACATCTGAGGAATTAGCAGCTATGTCAGTCCCATTACCAACACTAACTCCAATGTCAGCACTTGCTAAAGAAGGAGCATCATTAATTCCATCACCAATCATCATTACCTTTTTTCCACTTTTCATAAGATTTTTAATAGTGCTTACCTTTTCTGCTGGCATGACATTTGCTATTATATTTTGAATTCCAATTTTGTTTCCAATTTTATTTGCTGTATCATGATTGTCACCAGTTAGCATAATTACTTCTTTTCCTAACTGTTTTAATTTAGAAATTGTATTTTTGCTACTTTTTCTTACAATATCATTAATGCCAATTAAAGCAACAATACTTTGATTGATGACTACATAGACAATACTAGAACCAGTGGAACGAAACTCTTGTTCTTCTTTTTCATATATATTTTTGATATTTAAATTTGAAAATAATTTATAATTACCAACGAAAATATTTTTTCCATTAATAATTCCAGACAACCCAATTCCAGGAAGAGATTTAAAATTTGTTACATTTTGTAATAAAATTTTTTTAAATTGAGCCTCCTCTATAAAGGCTTTACTGATTGGATGACTAGAATGATTTTCTAAACTAGCAGCATACTTTAAAACTTCAATTTCAGAATATTTGTCAAATAGTAAAATCTTTTCTATTTTCATATTTCCGTATGTCAAAGTACCTGTTTTATCGAAGACAATTGTATTTATTTTATGAGCTTGTTCTAAAGTTTTACTTTGTTTTATTAAAATGCCTTGCTTTGCGCACATTCCAACACTAATGACCATAGCAAGAGGAGTAGCAAGACCCAAAGCACATGGACAAGCAACGACCAAAACATTTACAAAAGAAGTT
This sequence comes from uncultured Mycoplasmatota bacterium, assembly GCA_947643405.1. Taxonomy (GTDB): domain Bacteria; phylum Bacillota_I; class Bacilli_A; order RF39; family UBA660; genus MGBC102946. The sequence continues at coordinate 9,717 of CANRVY010000035.1, forward strand.
AGAGAATCACTAAAAGATAATTTCAAAAGTAATGACAAAAAGAATGTTAAGAGTGAGATTGCTACAATTGAAGGAACAAAATAAAGACTCACTTTATCGGCTAGATGTGCAATTGGAGCTTTTGTATTTGTTGCTTCAACAACTAATTTTACGATTTCTGAAATTGTAGATTGTTTGCCTATTTTTAAAGCTTTGTATAAAATATAACCATCTAAATTTATACTACCTGCAACAACTTTATCATTTTCCTGTTTTTTAACAGGAGTAGACTCTCCTGTGATGAAAGCTTCTTCTACATGAGTAATTCCACTTATAATGATTCCATCGACTGCTATTTTCATTCCAGGTTTCGCAATTAATATATCATTTACTTTTACTTCATCAATAGAAACTTCTTTTTCATCATTTTCTATTTTTAATAATGCTTTTGTTGGAGTGATTTGAACCAATTCTTTAATCGCACTTCCTGTTTTTTCCTTACTTTTTTTATCAATAAACCTACCTAATTTGATAAAGTAAATAACAATTGCAGCAGATTCAAAATATAAGTGATGTACATAATGTGTATGATGATAAAAAATCATAATTGTTCCAAAAAGACTATATAAAAAACTAGCAATAACTCCAATAGAAACTAGCGTATCCATGTTTGGTGTTTTATGGATAAGGTTCCTAGCCCCACTAATAAAAATATCTTTTCCAAAAAAGAAAAAAGGAAGCGTAAGTAAAAGTAAGGTGACTGCATAACGCTCTGGAAATTTATTAATATTTAAAAATGGAATACTAGGAAATCCTAACATTGGTGCCATAGAAATATATAAAATAATAAAAGCAAGTATTGAAAAAAGAGAAAATGAAATCTTACGGTTCTTTTGTCTTTTTTCGTTTGGATTATAAACTCCTAAACTCTCAAATCCAGCATCTTTGATATATTTATTGATATCTTGAATAGAAATATTATCCTCATATTCAATTAAGGCTTGAGAAAGAACCAAATTAACATTGGCTTTAATTCCTGATTGTTTATTGAGATATTTTTCAAGTCCTGAAGAACATGCACTGCAAGTCATTCCATCGATTTTTAAAATTACTTTTTTCACAATTTTTCTCCAATAACGGAAAATCCTAAAATCTCTAATCTTTCTTTAATCATATTTGAATTGATATGTTCTGAAAGCTCTACCATTACTGTTCCATTTTCATAGTTTGCATTCACTTTTTCAATTCCTTCTAAATTTAATAGTGATTTTTCAATTCTATTTTCACAACCATTACATTTCATACCTTCAACTTTAATAACGATATTTTTCATAATATCACCCTTTCTTATTATTTGTTAAAAAGCTTAAATATACTAATTAATTCATCTAAAATTTCTAAATTGCCATTTTCAATACTTGTACTAACACAAGAATATAAATGTTTTTCTAAGATGTGATTAGAAAGACTTTGAATGGATTTCGTGATAGCTGATAACTGAATTAAAACATCATCACAATAGCGGTCTTCGTTTATCATGTTTTTAATACCATTCATTTGTCCCATTAAGCGATTAATACGATTGACAATAATCTTTTTTTCATTTTCACTTCGATGTGTTTGCTTCATAATTTACCACCACTTGTATTATATACCCCTATGGGTATTTTGTAAATGCAAAAGTGTATCTTCTTATACTTTTATGAAAAAGAAAAATATGGTATAATTATTTTAGCAAGGTAGGTATTTTATGAGAATTGGATTGGATATTGATAATGTAATTGCTGACTTTGATAAAAAACTGTTAGAAGAGTGCAAGAAAGAAGATCAGAAAAAAAGAAATTATGGAATTGTGAATCCATATGCTAGAAATGTGTCTTTGTTATTTGATTGAAGCAAAGAAGAAAGAATTGCATTTTTTGCTGAAAATATGGAAATGTTTGCAGCAGAATTAGAACCAAGAAAAGATGTAAAAAAATATATGGAGCTGTTACTAAAAGAAGGGCATGAACTTTATTTAATTTCAAATCGTGTGTATTCTGATTATAAGTATCCTGAAAAAACAACAAAAAAATGGCTGCAGAAATACCAGATTCCTTATACTAAATTGATTTTTTCAAAAACCATTGATAAAAGTAGTGAATGTATAGAAAATAATATTGATATTATGTTTGATGATAGTGTAAGAAATTGTGAAATATTAAAGGGCTCAAATGTTCCTGTTTGTATGATGACTACAAAGCTAAATTATATACATAGAGGTTATTTACCATATGTTAGAAATTTTAAAGAATTGTATGAAAGAGTGAAAGATATGACTGAGAGAAAACATATAATATTAGATACTGACATGGCTAATGAAGTGGATGATAGATTTGCACTTACTTATTTAATGTCTTCATTAGACAATATAGAAGTAGATGCAATTACAATCGCACCATTTTGGAAAAGTGGATATGCAGAAGATTTATCAATCGCTGATGGTACTGAATTAAGTTATCAAACAACTTTGAAAATATTAGATATGATTGGTGCTTCTTCATATAAAGATAAAGTATATAAAGGTGCTACCGCTTATATGGAAGAGGCCAGTAATAATGAGGCCGTTGATAAAATAATTGAAATTAGTCAAAAAAATGAAAAAACTATTATTGTAGCAATTGGAACCATTACTAATATAGCGCTCGCGTTTCAAAGAGAACCAAGTATTATTGAAAAGGTAGAAATAATTTGGTTAGGCGGAAATAGTTTTTTAAGCCATCAAAATGAAGAGTTTAATTTTAGACAAGATATAAAAGCAGCAAGAACTGTGTTCGAATCGCAAGTTAGTTTAACGGTTATTCCTTGTAGAAATGTGGCGGCCAATTTAGTTACAACAAGTTTTGAATTAGAACATTATTTATTAGGTTCTAATATTGGTAGATATTTATGTGAAGAATTTAAAAACTGTAAAAAGAAGCATTATAAAGATCTAGAGGATGAAATCGGTTCTAGTAAGACTTTATGGGATTTAAGTGCTATAGGATATTTATTAAATAAAGATTGGTTTGTAACAGAAAAAATAAGTTGTCCATATATCTTAGAGAATGGAATGTATGAAAAAACGGATAATAGGCATGAGGTAACATTCGTCAATGATTTATTTAGAAACAAAATTTTTCATGACTATTTTAAGAAAATGGAGCGATATAATGGAAAAGATATTAACTAGTGAAAAAGCCCTAAATCTAATAAATTCACTTCCTTCTGCAGGAAAAGATGATCATTGGAAAGCACATTCTATTTGTGTAGGAAATGCAGCAGCTATAATAGCTAAAGCTTTAAACTTAGACTGTGAAAAAGCTAAAGTTTTAGGTTATATCCATGACATTGGAAAAAGTGAAAATTATAAAATGCATGATGTAGCAGGATATGATCTTATTAAAAAACTAGGATATGAAGAAGAGTATGCCCATATTTGTTTAACGCACTCTTATTTGAATAATGATGTAGATTGTGTAGCGGGAGGACATCCTCCTAGAAATGAATTTCGTGATAATTTTATTAAAAATCATCAGTATACAATTTATGAAAAGATAATTAATCTATGTGATTTAATGTGTAAAAAAGAAGTTATGACAGTAGAAAAAAGAATGATAGATTTATTGATGCGAAAGGGAGTCCATGATAATACGTATTACCATATTGAAGAAACCCTAAAATTAAAAGACGAAATTGAGAATAAATTAGGCTTTTCAGTTTATGATTTGTTTCCTACTATTAAAGAACATTTGTAGGAGGAACTATGAAAAATAAAAATTTAGCAGAATGCATTTTATTTTCTGTTTTTATGATAATAGGAATTACTTTTATAATTATTGGAGGAATCTGGTATTATATTGTAAGAGAAAAAGAGAATACCTGGGTTTCCACTCAAGCGACAATTATAGATATTGAAAAGTCAGAAATCTATAATTCAAAAATAGTATGGGTAGAATTCTCTATTAAAAATCATATTTATCAAGTAGAATTGCCAGAATATTATAGTAGTATGAAAATAGGAAAAGATATAATGATATATTATAATCCAAGTAATCCAAATGAAATTATAATCAAAAACTTTTTAGGACATTTAATTTTTATTGGTATGGGAGTAGTATTTACAATAATTGGATTAACACCAACTATTTTAAAACTTTTTAAAAATCGTAAAAAGAAGAATTTAATGAGAAATGGAAAAAAAAATTGAAGCAACTATCGATAATATATCTTTTAAAATGAACTATTCAGTAAATGGAAGGCATCCATATATTTTAGAATGCAGTTATGTTGATTTAGAAACAGGCGCAGTATACTTTTTTAAAAGCGATTCCGTTTGGTATTCAATAGAAACATTATTAGAGCATAATAATATTACGACAGTGCCAGTTTATGTTGACACACAAAATTTGAAAAAATATTATGTTGATATTACAATGTTTGAAAAATATTTAGGAAAATAAGCCAATTTTTAGGCTTTTTTTGTATAATTTAAAAAAATACATTCACAATAGTAATAGGAGGAAATATATGAAAAAGAAAATATGTATTATAACCATTTTGCTTTCGTTTTTACTTGTTGGATGTAATGCTGGAAAAACTTTAACAAATACTCCGACTAGACAAGTTGAAATATTTTTAAATAAGTATCAAACATTAGATAAAGACGTATTAGATGATTTGGATAAAGTAATTGCTAATGAAGAAAATTTTACTGGAGAACATCGAGAAAAGTATCGTGATATGATGAAATCCTCTTATCAGAAATTAGCATATCAAATTAAAGATGAAAAAGTAGATGGAGATACAGCAACAGTAACAGCTGAAATAGAAGTTGTCGATTATGGAAAATTACTTAGTTCAGCCAATGTATATTTAGAAGATCACAGGGAAGAATTTCAAGATGAGAATGGGGAATATGATGTAAAAAAATTTATTGATTATCGATTAGAAAAAATGAAAGATAACAAAGAAAAAGTAAAATATACAATTGATTTTCATTTAACTAAGAAAAATGAGGAATGGAAATTAGATGATCTAAGTAAAACTGATGAGCAAAAAATTCAAGGAATTTATCAATATTAACATTGTGAAAGCAATGTTTTTATTATAAAAAAATACTCAAAGTAAGATACTTT
>CANRVY010000036.1 GCA_947643405.1 uncultured Mycoplasmatota bacterium
GATAAAAAAAGTAGCATATTCTTTTTGAATATACCACTTTGTCAACAGTCTGAAACATATATTTCTATAAAATACATGTTTTAAATAATTATTTTAAATATTTTAATTCTCCCATCCTAGAAGTTGGAACTACCCCTGGCGCTGATGCGATTACATCTGGAATACGATTTACAATTGTTGCACATGTAAGTCTTACTGTATCTGGTTCACTAACAACAAATCTTGTACTAGAATCTCCTATTACTGTCCAATCATTTGTATCAACTTCTCCAGGTGCATAAACTTTTCCAATACATTCTGCTTCTATTGTAATCCCTTCTTCTGTTGTTCCTGTTACAATTGCTGACATACCAGTTGCCATACCTGCTTTTACAGTCATACCTAAAGTAGAAGATTCTATATCCATATCATGAGTCAAAGGAACACAAGTTTGAGTCATATCTACTAAGTGTAAATTCATTTTATCAGCGATCCATGGCACTACATTCCACATGTAAGATGGTGTATAAGTTCCAGAATTAATAAGCGCTTGCCTTTCTTCTTTACTAATTTTATCAGCACTTGCAATTTTTTGATCAAACTCTTCTAAAGATAATCCAGCTCCATGAACTTCTGCTAAAGCAATTCCATAGTCTTCTACATTATAAGAAGAAGAACCTTTTATCTTCGTAATTCCATGTGTTGCTCCTGCAATAGTTGTAATTAAATTTCCCCAGAAAGCATCTTGATATCCAGTTCCTGTAATAGTACAGTTATTTTGCTTGGCTAATTCATCAAGTTTCTTTGTTAAAACTGGATTCGAAACACTTGGATAAAATGCTTCTTCACAAGTTGTAATTGCATTTACCCCATTCGCTGCACAAATTGTAAGGACTTCATCTAAATCACTTAACAAGCTCATCGTCTCCACAATGACAATATCAGGATTTGCTTCTTTTAATAAATTTTCAAAGTCAGTTGGTGCTACTATCTTAACTCCATGAAAATCAGTTCCTATTAGATTTGGACTAATATCTACTGCACCTACTAATTCCATTCCACATTCTAAAGCATATTTTACGGTATGAATGCTCATTTTTCCGCATCCATATTCTATAAATTTAATCAATTATATCATCTCCTACTTTCATTATAGCAAAACTCAATTTTAAAATTCAATCATTTTAAGAAAAAGAAAAGATTAAAATGTAAAGTATTTTAATCTTAAATTATTGTTCTAATAGATAAACCAAATCTGGATCTATCGTTTTATTTTTTGTCTAAATGGTCCAACTCGTTACATCATTTACAGTAAACCAAGCTTCATCACCTTCATGCATATTATCAATATCATATGGTTCTTGTGTTAATTTTGCTTTAAATTTTTCTCCTTCGAATTCTAATAATTCAAACCAAATATGTTCAAATTTTCCAATTTCTTTTAAAGGAAGTCCAATCTTTATCAAAATTGTATTTTCTTTATTCTTAGATTGTTCTTTCACATAAGAAAATCGTTCCATTGCCAGTTCTTTCATTCTACTTGTTTCTTTCTCACTAACAAAGAATAATGGATTTTCTCCCCATAATGTATCATAAATAGATATTTTACTTAAAACACCATTTTTTTCATCTTCTTCACTTTGATAAAGAAAAATTATACTAGTCTTACTATTATGTCCATTCTTTCGGTCATTGATTCCACCCAATTTTGGCTTTTTATATTCTAATATTCCTTCTGTCCAAGATCTACAAGTTACTACAACTGGATAACCATTAACCAAGCAACCAATATATGCACTGGATTGTCTTGGATCTTCTGTTTCATTCTTATCTAATAAATACATAGCATAAGTTGAAATCAAATGATAATGATTCTGATAATTAGAAACATTTGATCCTAATATTTCTAATTCTGTCAAGCCACATCTACAAAGACCATGAGTGTGTAACCAAACATTATTTTTTTTATCTGTCACAGCTTGAACTGTAAATAATTTTTCTGGAGATGGCAATACTTTTGAATGAGCTGTCATAGTAACCCATTTTGCTGGAAAAACTTTTTCAGCACTTTCGTCAAGAACTCCAATCATGTCAGGTACCATAGCAACAGCCAATTTTAGCTGAAACTGAAACGATTTTCTTGAATCTTCATGAAATTCCATAAAAATAGTCAAAGCTTTTGTTGCCGATAATAAATCATTTTTTTCTTTTTCTGTAAAAAGAAAATTATTATTTAAATAATAGTCTGGAACAGAAACCCCTCCAGAATAAAATCCTACCTCATATTCTTCCTTTTGATATTCTATGGTCATATAAAAAATTTGTTCTACTGCATTTAAATGATGTTCAATTACTTTCATTTCTGATATAGAATTTACATTTTCTATACTATTTTTTAAAAGATCACAATCTTGATCTCTTGGTATAACCATCATATAAGATTTTTCTTCCCAATATCCCAATGGTGCTTCTTCTAATTTTTTCATTTTTCTAATCCTTTCAAATCTATAATTTTAATCTATCCATTCACTCTCTATCAATGAATAAAAAACGATTTCTCCCTTGTAAATCTTTCTCTACTACAATTGTAGCCTCTGGAAAATACCTTTTCGCATATTCTTTTAAATATTCTCCTTGTGTTGCTCCTATTTCAAATGCTAATAAACACTTATCTCTCATAGTTTTAGAAGCATTTTTTAAAATTTCTTCATAACAATATAACCCATTATGCTCTGCATAAAGCGCTATTTCAGGCTCATTTTTCTTTACAACTTCCATGATTTCTTCTTCCCTATCTATATAAGGAGGATTACTAATTAATACATCATATTTTTTTATCAGCGGCTCCAATAAATTTCCTTCTAAAAATTCAATTTCTACATGATTATTTTTGGCATTCTTTAAGGCAACTTCTAAAGCTTCTTTAGAAATATCTACAGCAGTGATATTAGAACAAAGTTCTTTTTTTAAAGTAATTGCAATACAACCACTACCTGTTCCTATATCTACAATGTCAATTTGATCTGCAAATTTCTTCTTACATCTTTTGATTACTTTTTCTACCAATTCTTCTGTTTCAAATCTTGGAATTAAAACACTGCTATTTACTACAAAAGGATATCCATAAAAATCGACATTGCCAACAATATATTGAACAGGTTCTCCTTCTTGTAAACGTTTCGTTGCCTCTTTGAAATCTCCCTGATAATATTTTTTTAAATATTCTAAATCTGTCATTCTAAAAAAACTAGCTTAAAAGCTTAAGACTAGTTTCCCTCCTTTAATTTACGAGCTTGGTCTTCAGTAATTAAGGCTTCTATAATTTTATCTAAGTCTCCATTCATTACTCTATCTAATGAATTTGTTGTATATCCAATGCGATGATCTGTTACACGATTTTGTGGATAATTATAAGTTCTAATTTTTTCAGAACGATCTCCTGTTCCTATTTTACTTCTTCTTTCTGCTCCGATTTCTTGTTCTTGTTCTCTTAGTTTTAAATCATAAAGTCGTGTTTGTAAAATTTTAATGGCTTTTTCTTTATTTTTAATTTGACTTCTTTCGGTTTGGGAATAAACAACCAATCCTGTTGGAATATGAGTAAGTCTTACTGCACTATCTGTTGTATTTACACCTTGTCCTCCACATCCACTACTTCTTGTGATATCAATTCTAACCTCATTCATATCAAGTTCAAAATCTACTTCTTCTGCTTCTGGCATCACCAAAACTGTTGCTGTAGAAGTATGAACTCTACCTTGCGTTTCTGTTTCTGGAACTCTTTGAACTCGATGTGCTCCACTTTCATACTTCAATTTTGAATAAACATTTTCTCCTTTAACCATAAATTCGATTTGAGAAAATCCTCCTGCTTCTGAATCTTCAGAATTTAATACTTCAATTTTAAAACCTAACTTTTCTGCATATTTTGTATACATTCTATATAAGTCACCAGCAAAAATATTGGCTTCATCTCCACCTGCAGCTCCACGAATTTCAACAATTACATTTTTTCCATCATTTTCATCTTTTGGTAACAACAAAATCTCTATTTCTGCATTTAATTTGTTTAAATTTTCTTCTAATGACAATTGCTCTTCTTTGGCAAATTCGCCAAGCTCTGGATCCTTGCTCATTTCTTTTGCTGCTTCTAAATCACTTGTTAATTTCTTATATTGCTGATATGCTTCATATGCATCTTTTAAGGAAGATTGTTCACGTGTTAAGGCTAATGTTTGTTTTATATTGGAAATAACTTCTGGTTCCATTAATTTTTCTGTCAATGAATTATAACGTTCCTCTATCGCCATAAGTCTTTCTATCATAATATTCGCCTCTTTCTATAACATAAGAATTATACTATATTTTATTCTATTACGCAAATAAAATATGGTATAATTATTACAATGGGGGTGATACTTATGGAAAAAATTGCTATTATTTCTGACATTCATGGAAATGAAATCGCTTTAAGAGCTGTTTTAAATGATATAAAATGCAAAAATATAAAAAATATAATTTGTTTAGGTGATATTGTTTTAAAAAACCCAAATCCACATCAATGTTTAGAATTAATAAGACAATGCTGTTCAATCATTTTAAAAGGGAATACTGATAATTGTGTTGCTACTTTAAATGAAGCTAAACCAGAGCATATTTGGACAAATCAACAGCTTACAGAAGAAGAAATTGACTTTCTAAATAATTTGCCAATCTCCTATGAAATGTATATTAGTGGACATCTCATCCGTTTTTTTCATTCCTCACCTACAAAACTAAATAATATTATGAATATTTCAAATAATAAACTTTCTACAATTCCGTATTCAGAAATGTTTCAAAATACAGAGTTTATAAATAAAAGCCATAATAATGAAGAACCTGATATTGTTGTATATGGTCATACACATACATCTGGAACTGCCCATTATGGAAATAAACAACTTGTTAATGTTGGGGCTGTTGGATGTACTGTAGAATTATTAAATCACGATAAGACAGATATTAAAAATAAATTAACCACAATGGCAAATTATTGCATCATTGAGGGAAATATAAATGATAAAACTTTAGGTTCACTTTCTATTTCTTTCATAAAAGTACCATATTCGATAAAAGAACAGACTATTATTTTACAAAATAGTGATATGCCAAATAAAGAAAACGCGATAACAGAAATCACAACTGGAATTTATGAAAAAAGATAGAAATTACTGTTTTAACGAAAAAAAATTTAATTTTATTTTTTGAATCATTTATAACAATTATTTCTCATTTTTTTATCTGTTCAAACAGGATAAAATAGCAAATTATCTATTTTTAAACGACTTTCTTAATCTAATCTATATGGCACTTTACACATTTTCCTATTTATATTTTTTTAGTTAACTCTTTTGTTTCTAATAAAGCAATCAAAGCTATTTTAGTCATAATTGTCACCAACTTTTTCTTGTTCTAATTTATCCATATATATTTTTAATATATATTCTTGCCATTCTCTACACATTTTGCCAACATAAGCAGTTGGTTCTATCCATAATAAAACATGATCTTGCTCTATTGGCTCAGACATTTTTCTATCAAGCTCAGCAATATATACATTTGCAATCACCTCTAGATAGCCATGTGTCTTAGAATATAGATAAGAACCAACTATTTCAAATGGAATTAAGTTCTTTAATTGATATCCTGCCTCTTCTAACGCTTCTCTTTTTAAGGCAGCTAAAACTGTTTCTCCTTCTTCTATTCCTCCACCCAAATAAAAGTTATCTTTTCCATCTGTTACAATCCCAATTTTATGATCTTCTTTTCTTTTTAAAATAGCATATGCACCTGGTCTTTTTTTATAATTGATATTTTCTAACTTTTCACCAAAGTATTTCATACTTTTACACCTCTATATTTCCTTTTCTTGTTTAAAGTCTTAAATTTCTAACTTTTTTATATATTCATAGATTTCTATCCATGTTTCATAATGTTTTAAATGACCATATTTTTTATTTCCAAATAAAATTGTATCAATTCCATATTGATCTGCTTCTATACAGTTTCTAGCATTGTCATCAATTAATAAATCTATTTCATATTCTGCACATACTTTTCCCTTATTTCTAGCATTTACAATTAATTGATCAAAATAAATATAATGTCCCTTTAACCATTCTTTACTTTGCTCATATGGGTTTTTATGAAATTGAGAATCCCTTGCTGTAATAATATAAATAGAATGACCATCAAGGTGCAACTGATTCAAAATCTCTACTGCATTTTCTCTTGGAATCGCTGTGGATGTAATGCTTTCTTGAATGGGACCTAAAAAATGCTTTAATTCTTCCTCATTAAAACCAAACATTTTTTGATATATATTTCCATCATTTGTTGTATCAATCATAAATTCTCTATCGACATTAATATTTTTCCCTAACTGGCGTGCATAACCTTCTGCTTTTTCCATTAATTCTTCTTCAATTTCTGTTAATGTATTATCAATATCTATTCCTATTCTCATATAAATTCAACCTACTTTTTTATACAATTATATCATATTTTAAAGTTAAAAAAAAGAAAGCATTATTCGCTTTCTTCTTCCATATCATCTTCATCTACTAAAGATAAATCTTCTAAATCATCATCACCATCATCTAAATCATCATCTTCTATGATAGCATCAATGTCTTCCTCTTCTGTTTCTTCTTCTATAGAGTCTTCTTCCTCTTCTGTTTCTTCCTCTATAGAATCTTCATCATCTTCTTCGTCTAGAACTAATTCTACAGAATGATGATCCCTAACATCCCATTCTGCATTATCCAATAACACAAAACGTTTATCAATGGTTAAAGATGTATAATAATCCCCAATACGACTTGCGTATTCATCATCTGTATATCCTAGCAAATTACAAATTTCTCTAAAAATACTTGGCGTATTCATTGGTTTTTTGTTTTCCTTTAATAACATATAAGTTAAATCAGTATATGATAATATTTCTAATTCTGCTCTTGGCATATCTTTTAATTTCATAACAATTCCTCCTACATTTTATTTCTGGCTTCAACTCCAATTAAAGCTAAAGCATTTCTAATCACAATTAAAGTTGCCTCTATCAAATGAATTCTTTCATTGGTATATTTTATGTCATCTGAAAGAATTTTTTCATGTGCATAAAAAGCGTGAAACAAAGTCGCTAATTCATAAACATAGTTTACAATCATATGAGGTGCTCTTTTTTTAGCAGCTATTTCTACAATATCTCCAAATTCATACATATGAGAAAGTAGTTCCATTGCATAAGATGAAGTAATTGTTTCATATTTTTCTACATTTTCTTTATCTGCTTTATAATCACTCAAAATAGAACAAATTCTTGCATGAGCATATTCTACATAGTAAACAGGGTTATCATTACTTTGTTTTGTTGCCAATTCTAAATCAAAATCCATTTGTGTATCAATTGAACGAGCCGCAAAAAAGTATCTTGTTGCATTTAGTCCAACTTCTTCCACTAGTTCATTAATTGTCACTGCATTTCCTGTTCTTTTGCTCATTTTAATTTCTTCTTTGCCTCTCACAAGACGTACCATTTGTAAAATTTCAATATCAAGCTTCTTAGGATCTTCTCCAAACATTGCAATCGCACCTTTTAATCTGGCCATATAACCATGGTGATCTGCTCCAAATACATCAATTAATTTATCATAACCTCTGCTATATTTGTCTTTATGATAAGCAATATCTGGTAACAAATATGTATTTGTTCCATCTGCCTTTACAATAACTCGATCTTTTTCATCACCAAAAAGGGTTGTTTTTATCCATAAGGCATCTTCACTCTCATAAGTATATCCATTTTTGATCAAATCATTCTTAACTTGTTCTACCAAACCACGTTCATAAATACTTTTTTCACTACTCCAAACATCAAAAGAAACGCGAAAATTATCCAAATCTTTTTTGATATTTCCAAGTAAGTAGTCAAGACCTTTCTGTTTTACAACCTCATTATCAATTCCATTTTCTCCATACTCTTCTTTTAAGTTTTTAGCAATTTCTATAATTTCTTTTCCATGATATCCATCTTCTGGAAGTGTAGATGGTCTACCACAAACTTCTTCATAACGTCCTAAAATAGAAAGTTCTAAATTATGGATTTGATTTCCTGCATCATTGATATAATATTCTCTTGTAACATCATATCCTGCAAATGATAAAATACGAGACAAAGAATCTCCATAACTTGCTCCTCTGGCATGACCTAAGTGTAAAATTCCAGTCGGATTTGCACTAACAAATTCAACGTTAATTTTTTTATTTTCTCCAATATTGCTTCTTCCATAATTTTCTTTTTCTTTTAATATTGTATTAATATTTTCTAATAAATACTCTTTCTTCACAAAAAAGTTTAAAAACCCTGGACCAGCAATCTCCATTTTCTCAATTTGCTCATTAGAAATATTCTCTTTGATAAGCTCCGCTATTTCTCTAGGATTTTTATGATATTCTTTTGTTAATTGCATTGCAATATTACTAGAATAATCTCCATTAGAATTTTCTTTTGGAATTTCTATTATAATCTCTTTTGAATCTTTTACTATTTCTTGCTTTTTTAAAGCCTCACTAATAAGCTTCTGCAATAGTTCTTTCATTTTTTCACCTCATACTGTAATTTAAATTCATAATCCCCCATGATTTCTTCTTTTATTTTCGTTTTATAACAAACATAAATCTGATATTCATTACTTTCTAATAATGATGTTTCGGTTTCTATTTCTATCAGTCCTAAATCAACTGGTTCTAATCGTGATTTTTTTGTTACTCCTTTCTCAAAATTTAATGTAATTAAATTTTCATTACTTCGTCGAATCATTTTTATTGTATTAGAATTTCTGTATATGGTGACAATGTTGTCTTCTTCTTTATAAGTAATTTTTTCATTCGTTAAAAAACCATCATAAGTCTTTTCCATTTGCTCATTATTCAATTTATTTTTTAATGTCACAAATACCTTGATTTTTGGCATAAAAACCCATCCTTTTTTAACTGAAAGTAATTATAACATACATTCTATAAAATTGCATTAAAAAGTATAAATTTTTTTAGTTTTCACAAAATTTTAAAGTATACTGTTATATTTTTCCTAATTCGTTCAATACTAAAAACAGAATGGAGTGATATTCTTGAAAAAATGGATACGATTTTTCTTGATATGTAGCTTACTACTTTTTTTGTGCTATGTTGGAATTTATGCTTATGCCCGCTTCACTCCAAAATTACCAATTGATTCTGCAAACTCATATTATTTATATGATAAAGAAAATAACTTGGTATCTAATGGAAATAGTAAAGAATGGATCAGCTTAAATGAAATCTCTCCATATTTAATCAATGCGACGATTTCAATCGAAGATAAGAACTTCTATAAGCATCAAGGTTTTGATTTTCTTAGAATTATAAAAGCAATGTATGTTAATCTAAAAAGTGGGAAAACTCTACAAGGGGCTTCCACCATTACACAACAATATGCGAAAAACTTATTTTTAGATTTTGGAAAAACTTGGAATCGAAAAATTGATGAAGCTTGGCTTACAATTAGATTAGAATCGCATTATAGCAAAGATCAAATTTTAGAAGGATATTTAAATACCATTAACTATGGTGGTATTTTTGGAATTGAAAACGCTTCTAAATATTATTTTAATAAGAGTGCTAAAGATTTAACACTTGCTGAAGCAACTATTTTAGCTGGTATTCCTAAATGGCCTTCTGTATATTCTCCTTTAGCAAATGAAGAAGCTTCTAAAAAAAGACAAAAGTTAATTTTAGATTCCATGGTAAAAAATAAATATATTACAGAAAAAGAAGCAGATGAAGCTTTCAAAGTTGCTTTAACATATAACGGAACAAAGTCTCAACATAACCTTTCAACACTTACCTATTATCAAGATGCAGTAATAGAAGAGTTAAAGTCCATTCATACCATCCCAAGTTCTTTCTTAGAAACGGGTGGACTTAGAATTTATACTAATTTAGATTTAAATGCGCAAACAATTATGGAAAATAATATAAAAAAACATATGACAGATACAGAACTACAAATTTCCTCTGTTATGATAGATCCAGAAAATGGAAAAGTAATTGCATTAGCAGGTGGAACCGATTATTCAAAAAGTCAATTTAACCGAGCAATTTCTTCAAAAAGACAAGTTGGTTCTACAATGAAACCATTTTTATATTATTCTGCTTTAGAAAATGGTTTTACCCCTTCTACTACTTTTACAAGTGAAAAAACAACTTTTACATTTGCTGAAAATAAAACATATAGTCCCAAAAATTATGCCGACAATTATCCAAATAAACCAATCAGCATGGCTGCTGCTCTTTCTTATTCTGACAATATTTATGCAGTTAAAACACATCTTTTCCTAGGTGAGGATACACTAGTAGAAACTGCAAAAAGAGTTGGCATTTCCTCATCTTTAGGGGCAATTCCTTCTTTAGCTTTAGGAAGTGAAGAAATTGGAATTTTAGAAATGATGGAGGGATATATGACTTTTGCAAATGAAGGATATAAAATTAAGCCTTATTTTATTAGAAAAGTAGAAGATGCTAACGGAAATGTTTTATATGAGAAAAAAGAGGAGAAAGAACAAGTATTAAATAAAAGTATTGTTTACGTATTAAATGAAATGCTTACCAATACTTATGCAAGAGAATTCATTGATTATAATTATCCCACTTGTATTAGTATCGCCCCTAAAATTAGTAAAAAATATGCGATTAAAACAGGAACTACAGATACTGATCATTGGATTTTTGGATATAATAAAAAAATATTAATGGGAATCTGGAATGGTTATGATGATAATCGTCCTAGTGACATCAATGATGGAACAATTAATAAAAATATTTGGGTTGATACTGTAGAAGAATACTTAGGAGATGAACAGGATTATTGGTATGAAATTCCTAAAAATGTAGTAGGCGCTTTTATTGATCCAATTAATGGTACTCTTGCAACAAATGAAACTACTAAAAAGAAAATGTTATATTATATAAAAGGAACAGAACCTAGCTACGAAGAAGGCTCTTTAGATGCGGCTATCCCAACAATAAAAATAGAAGAATAAAAATCCTTCTATTTATTGAAAAAGGCTTCCCAATAGTTTTTTCATCAATCTTTTTTCATCTGCTTCATTACGAATTCCAACTAATAAAGAATCTGGAAGTGGCATAACAAGCTCTTCAGGAGGTATCCATAATCTCAAAGAAAAGTTAGATCCTTTCTTTGGAGTACGATATTGAAATGCAACAATTTCTTCTCCACATACTTGTTTTTTAACTGCACACATTTCATTCCAACTTGGAAAACGTTTCATTCGTTTTCCTTTTTTCATAACGGTAACTTCATAGCTTTCCCATCCTTCTACGTTTGCACATTCTACTTTTAAGGAAATATCTGGCTTTGCTGTTGAAACCACTGTATAAGGTACAAAATGTTCTACTTCTGGAGGAAGCTGTAAATCCTGATTTAATGGTCTCCATAAGTGTAAAACAAATTCATTTTGATTTACATAATCTTCCTTTTTAGGATGTATTTCTATAACAGACTCCGAACCTTCAAAAAACATATTTTTTACAATATCCATTTCTTCATAATTGGGAATTCGCATTAATGTTTTTCCATCTTTCTCATAAAGAATACTTACACTAACATGATCCCAGCCTTGTCCTACTGATGCAACAACTTGAAAAGTAACACCTCTTAAAGGTATAAAGAATTGACCTACTTGATCATCCCCCAAAAATCCAAATTTATTTCTGATTCGATATTCATTAAATTCATTTAAATTTTTCATACTATCACCCTTTTTTCTAATTAATATATATTAAATCAAAGGAAAAGTAAAGAAAAAGATTTCAATTTAAGAAATCTTTTTTTGTTGTACTTTTTTGGTAATTTCTTTTATTAATTCATCTTCGTTTTCTGTGATAATCGGAATGTGATTGAAGATCACAAAACTTTTATTTCTTCCAATTCCACATAAATTTTGACACCCAATAATAATATTTGCATCTGGATCAATCAATTTTAGTTTTTGAACTAGTGATTTGATATTTGTAGCTTTACACTTATCACAAATACGAAACTCATTATTCATATTCTTTTCCTATTAAAATTTCTACTTGATCATTATTCGTTAACAAAAATGCATTTGCATCATCTGTATCGATATGCATCTCATAGTAAGAGGCATCTGCCGATTTAATATGAACTTCTTTCATAATGCCTCCTTTTTCGCCTTCTATTTTCACGTTTACTTTAGAAACACCCTCTAATCCAAGTTTTTTTCTTTCTTCAGGCGTCATATGAATATGACGAGTAGCTAAAATACATCCCTCTTCTATTTTTACCTTTCCGCATGGACCAATAATTGTAATTGGTTCACTTCCTTTTAAATCTCCTGAATCTCTCACAGGAGGATTTAATCCCAATTTAATAGCATCTGTTTTTGATACTTCCACTTGTGTATAAGGACGAACTGGTCCTAAAATTCTTACTCCATCTATTTTAGATTTGGAAGTTTCTATTGATACTTTCTCCACACTCGCAAATTGTCCTGGTTGATTTACAGGGCGTAATACTTGAAGTTCATAATTTTCCCCAAATAAAATTTCTAAATGTTCTTTTGTTACATGAACATGTCTATTTGATATTCCTACTGTTACTTTCATTTAAAAATTCCTCCTCATTATCATTATAACACGCAAATTTTATTTTTACTTCTTTTTTTAAACTTTTACTTTCTCTAAGCATTAAAAATGTTCCTCTCACTTATTTTCATTTTCTCATAGAAATAAACGTTTTCACAAACATAGTTTTTTTTGTTTTGAATACAATTTTATAGAAAGGATTGATATTATGAATCAAAATTATTTAGGAAACAATAATTTTCCAGGTGCTCCTTTATACACTGGCAATATTCCAACTCCCAATCAACAAACAGCACCTAATTATGCTACTACTTTACCTTTAGAACAATCATACATTGAAAATATCTTGCGACTAAACAAGGGGAAAAAAGTAAGAGTACATATGACTTTCCCAGATTCTAATGAATTTAGAGATAGAGAATTTGTTGGGATCATCGAACAATCAGGAAGAGATCACATTATACTAAGTGAACCATCTACTGGAAAATGGCAATTGTTATTAATGATTTATGTTGACTTTATTTCATTCGATGAACCAATCAATTATAGTCCAGAATTTATACCAGGCAATTGAATTTTAGAAAATAATTTGCTATAATAAGTACGGTGATAGTATGGATGTAGTCATGATTATTTTGATCGCTTGTATCTTATTATGTTTCTTTTTCATTTGGTATATTAATGTATATAATAAATTCCAAGAATACATCATAAGAATTAATGAAGCTGAAGCAAATATCGATTCTGTTTTAAGAAAACGCTTTGATCTTTTAAATAAATCAATTGGTATTATTAAAACAAATACAAAAGAAAAAGGCGAAATTTTAATGGTTATTGATGAACTACGTTCTAAAATGCTTTCTAACTTTGAACTAGATAGAGTTCTATATGATGCTTTAAATGAATTCCATACTTACTCTGAAAAATATAATGAGTTAAAAAGAAATGATGCTTTTACAAAAATAGAAATTGGTTTAAATGAATCTGAAGCAGAAATTACAGCATTTCGAAAATATTATAATGACATTATTACAAATTATAACAAGTTAGCAAAAGTCTTTCCTTCTGTCATAGTAGCAAAATTATGCAAATACAAAGTAAAAACATATTATGATGGAAAAAATATGGAAGATGATATTACAAATGATTTTAAATTATAAAATACAGATTTACAAAATAACATAGAATATAAAAATTCTATGTTATTTTCTTTTTACTATATATAAGA
>CANRVY010000037.1 GCA_947643405.1 uncultured Mycoplasmatota bacterium
AAAAAATACTTTTTCATTAATGCTGTATCTGATAAGTATTTTAAAGAAATGAAATTAATAAAAGGAAGATTTCCAGAAAATAGCAATGAAATCGTAATTCCAAATCATTTAGAATTAGAAAATGGAACCGTTTATCAGATTGGGGATGAAATAACTTTAAAAATAGGACCAAGAAAATTTGCAGATATGGAATATTATGAAAATGATGCCTATTATGAAGATGAACCAGATGTTTTGGTAATAAAAGAAGAAAGAACTTATAAAGTTGTAGGAATTATAGAAAAACCTGTATTTGAAGATTATAATGCAGCTGGTTATACATTTTTAACCAAAATTGATTTAAAAGATCAAGATATCAATGTCTATTTAACATTCAAAAAGCCATCACGTGCCTATCAAGACATGAATTCCTTGATAAAAAATTTAGGAATGAGCGAAGAAGCAGCGATTGAATATAATAATTCTTTATTAGCGCTCTATGGAGCTAGTAGATATGGCAACATTATGCAAGCATTAATTAACGTTATGATTATTATGTTAACGTTAGTATCAGTTGGTTGTATTATTGTTATTTATAATTCTTTTGCAATATCAGTTATGGAAAGAAAAAAACAATTTGGATTGTTTTCTAGCATTGGGGCTACCAAAAAACAATTAAGACAAACGGTTTTCTTTGAAGCTATTATTGTAGGATTAATTGGAATCCCATTAGGAGTTTTAGGAAGCTTTATTGGAATTGGAATTGTAATAGAAATCATTAATTATTTGGTTCCTAATTTGTTTGGAACAAATCTTGTATTAACAGCTTATCCAATTTTCTTAGGTGTACCAATTGCTTTTATGATTGTAACCATTTTAGTATCTGCTTACATACCAGCACTAAAAGCAAGTAAAATTACTCCAATAGAAGCAATTCGACTAAATGATGATATTAAAATAAAAAATCGAAAATTAAAAACAGGAAAATGGATTCAACACTTATTTGGAGTAGAAGGAGAAATTGCTCTTAAAAATATCAAGCGAAATAAAAAGAAATATCGAATTACGATTGTATCACTTTTTATCAGTATTGTTTTATTTCTTTCATTTTCAACTTTTGTAGAATATGGAATGAAAACTTCTTCTGACACTTTAAATATCCCTGATTATGATATTCAATTGATGGTAAGAGAACCATCTACTTACCAAATCTTTGTGGATACAGTAAAAAATTATGAAGGAGTAGAAAAAAGTATTGTAATAAGAGATGGACTAAAATATACCAATTCTTATAAGAAAGAAGAACTATACAATTCTGATTTAATGGATTATATTCAGGAAGAAGACAAAATACCAATTACAATAATTTCATTAGATGATACAAATTATAAAAGCTATTTAAACGAATTAGGATTAACAGAAGAACGACCAATTTTGATTGATAAGACAAAATACATATCTTATAAAAATAACAACCGAAAAGTATATAACACTACTATTTTGAAAGATCCAAAAAGAGATTATCAATTTAATATGTGTGAACGAACAGATGATGAAGTATCCTCATTAGAATGTAATGGTTCTTTAGAAAATATTTATATTACTGAAAAGAGCCCATATGCAGTAGATAATCTTTTAACAGAAGGAAACCTTGTCATTGTAGTTTCTAAAACAACATTTGATCAACTGTTTATTGATAACGAAGGATATTATGATAGTTATTATACCGATAGTATATATTTATATTTAAAAGCTCCAAAATATAAAAAAGTAGATCAATATATTATGGATTATAAAGAAACTTTAAGTAACAAATGGGAAATCAGCTATTTTAATTATCCAAAAGATATGAAAGAAATGAAGAATTTATATATTGTAGTTGGACTATTGTTATATGGCTTTATTACTCTTGTTACATTAATTGGAGTTACTAGTGTCTTTAATACGATTAATACAAGTATTCAGTTAAGAAGAAAAGAATTCGCAATGTTACGTAGTATGGGATTAACTCCACATGGCTTTAACAAAATTTTATATTTTGAAAGTTTCTTCTTTGGAATTAAATCTTTATTATACGGAATTCCATTCTCTTTCTTAGTTATTTTATGGATTCATAGTGTAATGTCAGGTGTTAGTAGTTTTGGCAGATTATTAATCCCATGGAAGAGTATTGGAATTGCTGTACTTGCAGTCTTTGTAATTGTCTTTTTAACAATGATGTATGCGACTAAAAAAATGAAAAAAGAAAATATATTAGATGCAATTAGAGAAGAGAACATATAGTTCTTTTTTCTTTTTCGTTCATAAAAATTTTGATGAAATAACCTTGACTAAATAGTAAAAAAACTATATGATTATATATAGAGTAGAAGGTGTATAAATGAAACAAAAAGGGTTTACATTAGCAGAACTATTAGGGGTTATTACAATATTAGCTATTGTTGCGTTATTAGCAATTCCAATGATTTCTAGAAATGTTGCTAGAGGAAAACAAAACTTATATAAAGTTCAAATTGAAAATATAAAGAAAGCAGCAGGAGATTGGATGACCAAACACATTTTGGAAATACCAGAGGGTTCTATCAATACAAGCATTACGTTAGGTTGTTTAAAAGTAGAAGGAATATTGGAAACTTATATCGAAAATCCCATTACAGGTGCACAATTTCCAAATGATATGATAGTGAGAATCAAGTCAGGCTCTAATCAATATATTTATGAAGTGGTAGAAGATAGTGGAACGGATGAAAGGGTACCACTTCCCGCTGGAAAATGTAGTTTCAATTATACAGCAATAGAAAATTAAAAGTAGGAATTTCCTATTTTTTTTCTTTTCATAAACTATTTAGAAAATGAATATAATATGATATAATGAATTCTGAAGGGTGTGATAATATGAGAGTTGTCATAAGTGCAGGTGGTACAGGTGGTCATATTTATCCAGCGTTAGCAATTATCAATAAAATCAAAGAAAAAGAACCAAACAGTGAATTTTTATATATAGGAACCCATGACAGAATGGAAAATTCTATTGTTCCAGCTCATCATATTCCTTTTAAGCAACTGGAAATTTATGGTTTTTATCGAAAAAAACTTTTCAAAAATGGGAAAACGATTTATTTTTTTATAAAGGCAATAAAGCAATCAAAAAAAATATTAAAAGATTTTAAGCCTGATATTGTAATTGGAGTAGGAGGATATGTGACAGCACCAGTTATCTATGCAGCTCATAAACTAAAAATAAAAACACTTATTCATGAACAAAACAGCATTCCTGGTGCTTCAAATCTATTTTTAAGTAAATATGTAGATAAAATAGCAGTCTCATTCCCAGATTCTGTTAGTGCATTTCCAAAAAGAAAAACGGTTTTTACTGGTAATCCATGTAGTGAAGATGCTATAAAAAAATCACCTATGGATAAGAAAAAATTTGGATTAGAAAAAGAAAAAAAATTAGTTCTAATTGTAATGGGATCTTTAGGAGCAAGTAAAATTAATCAATTTTTAATGGAAACTATGAATCAATTTCAGAATAGAAATTATGAAGTTCTATTTGTGACAGGAAAAAAAGATTATGAAGAAATTTCAAAAAATAAATTTCCAAGAAATGTAAAAGTAGTTCCTTATATTGAAAATATGACTAGAATTATGAAAAATACTGATTTAATGGTAACTAGAGCAGGTGCTTCTACATTAAGCGAGCTCATTGCGCTTCATATTCCTCCCATCTTAATTCCAAGTCCCTATGTACCAAATAATCACCAATATAAGAACGCAATAGCACTTACTGAAAAAGGTGCTGCTATTTTATTAGAAGAAAAAGATTTGAAAAATGATATTTTAGTAAAGACAATTGATTCTGTTTTAATGGATACCAAAAAGCAGAACAAAATGAAAGATCAATTACGAAAATTGGATATTCCTGATAGTGCAACTAAAATTGTTACTTGCATTCAAGAATTGATAGATAGGAAGTAAATATGAATATTATAAAAGAGTTAGAAAATTTAAATTGTGGGAAAGTAATAAAAAACTGCAATTTAAAAGAATATACAACATATCAAATGGATGGAAATGCTGCCGCTATTATTTTTCCGTCTTCTATTCAAGATTTAAAAACAATATTGCGTTTTTTGAAAGAGAAAAAACAAAAATATAAAGTTATTGGAAATGGTTCCAATTTAATATTTGATGCTTATTACGAAGGAATCTTGATTAAATTAGAAAAATTAAATCATTTAAATATAGAAAACGAAAAAGTTGTAGTAGAGGCAGGATATTCTATCATGAAACTTGCTTTAAAAGTTTCTAGAATGGGACTTTCTGGATTAGAATTTGCAACTGGAATTCCAGGAACTGTTGGTGGCGCAGTTTTTATGAATGCAGGTGCTTATAAAAGTGATATGGGCTATATTGTAAAGTCAGTTACCGTTTTAACTCCTGAATTAGAAATTAAGGAACTTTCAAATAAAGAAATGGAATTTCATTATCGTACATCCTTTTTACAAACACATCCAGACTATATTTGCTTAGAAGCTAAAATAGAACTCATACATGGAGATAGAGAAGAAATTATGGATCTTATCAAAGAACGTAAAAAAAGAAGATTAGAAACGCAACCTTTAGAATATCCAAGTGCAGGTAGCGTATTTCGAAACCCAGAGGGAGACTTTGCAGGCCGTTTGGTAGAATTGATTGGGTACAAAGGAAAAAAGATTGGTGGAGCAGAAGTAAGCAAAAAACATGCCAATTTCATCATTAATAAAGGGAGTGCGACTGGGAAAGATATTAAAATTTTGATTGAGGAAATTAGAAAAAAAGTAAAAGAACAAACAGGAATCGAATTAAAGGTAGAACAAGAATTTGTAGAATAAAAAGGTGATTTAATGAAAAGCAAAAAAGGAAAAACAATAAAAAGGCCAGTTCCATATAAGGCAAATATTCCATCTTTAAAAGATATGGAACCAAAAAAGAAAGTGAAAATTCGATATAAAAGAATTTTTCTTGCTCTTTTGATTTTAGTTTTGCTTTTCCTTTTTTTATCTTTTTGTTATCAAATGCCAATTAAAAACATTATAATACAAAATAATTTTTTTCTAAAAGATCAAGAAATCATTGAATTGGCCCGTTTGGATAATTATCCATCAAATTTTCAAAATCCTAGTTCAAAAATAAAAAAAAGATTAGAACAAAATACTTATATTAAAAGTGTAGAAGTAAAAAAAACATTAGCAGGGAAAGTTACCATTACTGTAGAAGAAAATTATCCTCTCTTTTACTATCAATCAAATAACAAGACAATCTTATTAGATGGAAAAGAAGTAACAGCAAAATTTAATGTTCCATTTGTAATTAATTATATTCCAAATACCAAGTATGAACAATTTTTTAAAGGGATGAACGAAGTATCTAGAGATGTATTAGGGAGAATTTCAGAAATCAAATATGATCCAAATGATGTAGATGATAGTCGGTTTTTGCTTTCTATGAGTGACGGAAATTATGTATATTTAACACTAACGCGTTTTTCTTTAATTAATCGTTATGTAGAAATTATTAGTAAAGAAGAATTGATTGGGAAAAAAGGCATTCTCAAATTAGATGCTGGAAACTCCTTTGAAATTTTAGAGGGATAAACTTGAATTTATTCCTTTTTTTTGATATTATAATACCTGTTTTAATGAAAAGAGGTTTATTATGATTAAACAAAGCGCTGTTTTTCATGTAGGTGGTCAAAAAATTCCATACGCTAAATACACTCAAACTTTTGCTGGACATGAAAAAGCTCATTTTTATACAATTGATTTAACAAATGATCAAATAAGAGAAAAAGTGCTACAATCTGGAATGTTGACTGAAGAAGGTTATGAAGTGTTTTCAAGAGAAGTTTTACTTCCTATTTATATGAAGGAACAAGAAACTCTTCAGTACAATTTGAATTTAGTTTTTCTATTACCTGATGAGATGTCACTCACAGATGAAATGTGGAAAGTGAAAGAAGATTTTCAATATATGAGAAAATTATTTATTAGGGCTTCTGAATTCACTAAGATTTTGCTAGAAGGACGAAAAAAGGAATTTAATTCTATTATTAAAATAGGACCAGAAAAATATAAACTTCGTAATTTTAATGTTGTTTCAGATTCAGAAACAAAAAGTAGTTTGATTTTTTTAAGAGAATTATCAGAAGCTCTTAAATCTCCAATTGTTTATGTTGGTTGCCCAACAGAAGAATCATATATTCAAAATATAAAAAATGCAGATCAAAAAGTACTTGCTTATTATTATCAAAAATTATGGTCTATGTTTCAAGAATTAGGATTGCCAAACAATCCGTATGAGCTTTCTTCTTCTGAAGAGAGGTGTCTTTATTTGGCTTCTATTTTAAGTAATCAAGATAAAGGTCAGCCATTATTGTTAGAAGGAATGGGTTGGAAATCTTTAGATGACAATCGCCGTCTAAATATGATTTCTACACTAAGTGATTTTAGTGAACGATCAGGAAGCGTTATTATGACTTGTGATTCTAAAGCAAATATTAGTCTTATCAAGAAAAAAGTATATCGCGCAAATTTCTTAGTTTCTAAATAGACAAACTTTAAAAAGTGATTGAAAAAGCTTTCTTTTTATCACTTTTTTTGTGATATCTCTTTTACTTTTTTAAAATATATAGTATAATTGTTATTAGATTGTAGGAGATGATCATGTGAAGCATATTTATACAAGTATTGATATTGGTTCAGATACAATCAAACTCATTGTTTGTGAGTTGTATAAAAATAAATTGAATTTATTAGCAGCATCTTCTGTTAAATCAAAAGGAATAAAAAAAGGGTTAATTACAGATGTGGGGGAAGCTTCAACATCTATCAAACAAGCGTTTAATGAGATTGAAGACATGCTTGGAATTCATATTAAGCAAGTGATCGCAACGATTCCAAGTTATTTTGCAGAATTTACAATGATAAAAGGAGAAACACAAGTCTCAAATGAAAATTCCATTGTTACTGGGAAGGATGTTATCAATGTATTAGAAAATGCAATTCAATCAAAATTAAATTCGGATAAAGAGATGGTAACAGTACTCCCAATTGATTTTACAATTGATAATCAAGGTGGGATAAAAGAGCCAAAAGGCTTAACAGGAACCTTATTAGGAACTAGAGCAATTATGGTTACGACTCCAAAAAAAAATATATATTCAGTAGTTAGCTTACTAGAAGGAATAGGAGTAGAAGTTGTAGATATTTCTTTAAACAGTATTGGGGATTCTTATGCGTTTAAAAATAAAGAAAATGATGAATTGGTAGGTGCAATTATTAATATTGGTGCTGAAACTACTTCGGTTTCTCTTTATAATAAAGGGATCATTGTGAAGAATTCTGTGATTGGATTAGGTGGTAAGAGTATTGACAATGATTTGGCTTATATGTATAAGATAAATCCGAAAGATGCAATGAAAATGAAAGAAAAGTTTGCGCTTGCTCATAAAAAGTATGCTAGCCCAAATGAAGGATATGAAGTAACAAATACAAATGGCGAAAAAATAATGATCAAACAGCTAGAAGCGTCTGAAATTGTAATGTCTAGAATAGAAGAAATCCTAACTCTAGCAAGAAAAGAAATTAGTATCCTAGCAGAAAAACCAATTGAATATATTATTGTTACAGGAGGAGTAAGTAGTAGTTCTAGCTTTGATTACATTGCTTCTGAAATATTGGGAAAGAACGCAATAGTAGGAAATGTAAAAGTAGTTGGAATTCGAAATAATAAATATTCTTCAGCAGTTGGAAATATTGTTTATTTCATTCATAAACAAAAATTAAAAGGACAAGACTATACTATGATTAGTAATAATGATATGGAAATGTTATCATCATCAAAAAGAAATGTAATTAATATTTCAAACGATACAATGTTAGGCAAAGTATTCGGATACTTTTTTGGCGAATAAGGGAGGATATATATGTTTGGATTAGAAATGGATCAATTAGCGAAAATAAAAGTAATTGGTGTAGGTGGCGGTGGATGTAATGCCGTTAATAGAATGATAGAATCTGGTGTCAAAGGAGTAGACTTTATTGTAGCCAATACAGATTTACAAGTATTAAATACTTCACAGGCACCTGTTAAAATACAAATTGGTACAGAGCTTACTAATGGATTAGGAGCAGGAGCAAATCCTCAAATAGGAAAAGAAGCAGCTCTAGAATCAAAAACGGATATCGAAGAAGCTTTAAAAGGAGCAGATATGGTATTTGTTACTTGTGGAATGGGTGGAGGAACAGGAACTGGAGCAGCTCCAGTCATTGCTAACATTGCTCAAGGAATGGGAGCTTTAACAGTTGGTATTGTAACAAAGCCATTCTCTTTTGAAGGAAAGAAAAGAATGACACAAGCTTTAGCAGGGCTAGAAGAACTAAAGAAAAATGTTGATACCTTAATTGTGATTCCAAATGATAGGTTAAGAGAAATCATTGATAAAACAACACCACTTTTAGACTCCTTTAAAGAAGTTGATAATGTATTAAGAAGAGGTGTTCAATCAATTTCTGACTTGATTGCAGTAGCAGGACTAATTAACCTTGACTTTGCAGACGTAAAAGCTGTTATGGAAAAAAGAGGAAATGCACTTATTGGAATTGGAATGGGTGTTGGAGAAGATAGAGCAACAGAGGCTGCTAGACAAGCAGTATCAAGCCCATTGTTAGAAACTAGTATTAGTGGAGCTACAGATGCTATTATCAATGTAACAGGTGGTTCTAATTTGACTCTTTTTGAAGTAGAGGAGGCAGCAGAAGTTATTCGTTCTTCAGCGAATACAGATATTAATACAATCTTTGGTGCTGTTATCAATGAAAATTTGAATGATGAAATTATTGTAACTGTAATTGCAACTGGATTTGAAGATAATAAAGAACCATTGTATCAATCTTACAACGCTCCAAGTAGAAGAGAAGAAGCCAAAAAGGTAGAAGAAGAACCAGATACAGGGAATGAAGATGATACAATTATCCCAGCTTTCTTAAGAAAAAGAGGTTTCTAAGATGTCAAAAAGACATCTTTTTTTGAATAAATATGTTGTCCTTGTCATTTACTATAATGGAGAAGAAATATGAATGAAAAATTAAATGAACAAGCAAGTGCTTTTACAATTACTGCAGTTGTTGTAGGATTTTTAATGATACCAAATTTAGATGCAAAGCAACAAAATGATTTAGGAAATTGGCTGATGTTAGTAGGACAAGTATTGTGTACAAATGCGGCTAGAATTGCAATTTTGAAGACAAATAAAACATCAAATAGTTTATCGAATCAAGATTTGATTTGTCTATTTGAAGAAACGATTAAAGCAATGCAACAAGAAATTGATGAATTAAAAAATAAAACGACATAATTTATAGAAATCTTATGATAAAGTATGTTTGGTGATATCATGAAAATCTATCTTGATTTAATTATGATTTTAAATTTTCTGTTTGATTTTTTTCTATTAATGGGAGTATCTATTATTTTAAGAAGAAACGTTTCTATTAATCAGTTATTAAAAGGTGCATTCTTTGGTGGGCTTAGTATTTTATTTCTGTTTGTGAAAATAAATAGTTTAGAACTCTTTTTATTAAAAATTATAATTAGTATTGTTATGGTAATTTTATCTTTTGGCTTTCGTGATATCAGATATACGCTTAAAAACTTATTTTATTTATATAGTTCAAGTATGATATTAGGAGGATTTCTATATTATTTAAATGTAGAGTTTTCCTATAAGCAAGAAGGCCTAGTTTTTTATCATAGTGGGTTAAGTATTAATTATATTGTATTATTAATTTTTTCTCCAATTATTTTATTCATTTATGTCAGACAAGGAATTTATTTAAAAAATAACTATTCTAATTATTATCAGGTGGATTTACACTTTGGTGATAATCGTATTTTACATTGTAATGGTTTTTTAGATAGTGGAAATCATTTAGTTGAACCATATTATCATAATCCAATTATTTTAATTGATCATCGAAAATTTATTTATGATATTAATGAATTTAAAATGATTTTGGTTCCAATTAGTACAGCGAGCGGAACGACTTTATTAGAGTGTATTCGAATTCCAGAGATTGAGATTAAAGGGGTTGGAAAAAGAAGAAATGTATTACTTGGCATTATGAAACAAGATATTACCATTGATGGAATTGATGTTTTATTACATACAAAAGTAATGGAGGAATCATATGTTTAGAAAAATATGGGAATTATTAAAAAAGATTTTTGTAATAAATCATAATCTATTTTTTGTAGGAAGTACTGATAAACTGCCAGAACCTCTCTCAAAAGAAGAGGAAGCTTTTTATATAGAAAAAAGTATAGCTGGAGATGAGTTAGCCAAAAGTAAACTGATTGAACATAATTTGCGTTTGGTTGTATTTTTAGCTAAGAAATATGAAAACACGGGAGTTGATTTAGAAGATTTGGTCAGTATTGGAACAATTGGTCTTATTAAAGGGGTTAGTACCTATAAACCAGATAAGAATATAAAATTAGCAACTTATTCTTCTAGATGCATTGATAATGAAATTTTAATGTTTTTGAGAAAGAATAAAAAAAGAAGGGGTGAAGTTAGTTTCGAAGATAGTCTTAGTTATGATGCAGAGGGAAATGAGCTCAGGCTAGAAGATATTTTGGGAACAGAGTCAGATATTGTGACCAAAGGCTTGGAAAATGAAACGGAAAAATCATTACTTTATAATGAAATTCGCAAATTAAATGAACGAGATCAAAAAATCATGATTTTAAGGTATGGTCTTTACAATTCTACTGAGATGACTCAAAAAGATGTGGCAGATGTATTAGGTATTAGTCAATCATATATTTCTAGAATTGAAAAAAAAGTCATTCGAAAACTGCAAAATTTAAATAAAATATAGGAAAAATAATTTTTCTTTTATATAATAAAACTGTTAGGGGAACTATTATACAGAAAGTAGCAATTTTTGGTTCAACAGGATCAAAGAATTTCTCTGTTTTCCATCGAGGATATTTTTGGATTAGATACTGAGGTAAAATAGAAAAAGTATCAGTTATCAAAGAGAAGCTCGGCTTCTTTTTTCTTTGAAAAATAAACTTTACTATTCTTTTTATTAGAATTGTGCTATAATGGATAAAGATAGTACTAGGATAGGACGGGGTATGATGAAGAAGTTAGATGGAAAAGTAGCAGTAATTACAGGAGGCGCTATGGGAAATGGATATGGAATTGCTGAAGTATTTTTAAAATATGGTGCCAAAGTAATTGTCTTAGATTATGCGGATAAATTAAAAGAATCATTACAAAAATTAAAGAATTCAGAAAATGTGGTAGCGGGATTTCAAGTTGATATTAGGGATGCAAAAATGGTAGATGCTTGTATGTCAGCAATTGGAAAGAAATTTGGAAGTATTGATATTTTAGTCAACAATGCTGGAGTAGCTAAGCTAACTAGATTTGAAGATATGGATGATAAAACAAGGGACTTTCATTTCGATATCAATATCAAAGGGACATGGAATGTTACCAAATCAGCACTTCCATATATGAAAGAAGCCGGTGGATCTATTATCAATTTATCTAGTGTCACAGGGCCCATGGTAGCAGATCCAGGAGAAGTAGCTTATGCAACAACCAAAGCAGCTCTAATTGGCTTTACAAAATCATTGGCAGCAGAACTAGTAACTGATCATATTAGAGTAAACGCAATTATGCCAGGATATATAAAAACTCCAATGGTAGATGGGATTGCAGAAGAGTCTGATAGCGAAAATCCAGAATCTGTAATTGATGGAATTGCAGCAGGGATTCCAATGAAACGTTTGGGAACAATAGAAGAATTAGGAGAATTGGCAGCTTTTCTAGCAAGTTCAGAATCTTCTTATATTACAGGTCAAGGAATTGTGATTGATGGAGGTTCAACACTTCCTGAAACAATGTCGGTAGGAGTTTAGTAATACAAGTTTTGTATTGCTTTTTTTATGGGTAATTGATATAGATTTGTTTTTTTTAAAAATTTTGTTATAATAGATTTTATTGTTAGGGGGATTTATATGAAAAGTAAAGCAGAATTAGAGGCACTATTAATACTAGTGCGTATATTCGGTGGAGAACCTGATGTTTTGGATCATATGAACATTGAAAGGCGAAGAAATGCATTAAATAGTGTCATGATGGCAAAAAGAATGAAGCCAAGTAAAGAAGAATGAGAACAGTTAGGTTTTACATTTACGATATTCCAGATGATGATATTTTATGTAGCGCAACCTTGCCTAAGGGATGGACTTTAGAGGAAACAGATCATTGCTTATGGACAGATATTAAAGATGAAAATGGAAGAATTAGAGGGTCAATGTATTATAATAGTTTACCTTATGATAGAAGCGCACGTATGAGTTTACGTTGTCGTTACGATGTATGCGTTGGAAGTGTAGTAGAAGATTCTTTTGTAGAAGAAATATATTTCGGAAATGAACAAGAAAAATTATTTGTAGCAGGGCAGATTCGTAGAGCAAGAGGACAAATAAGCAGAGAAGAAGCTGATGCTAGATTGGATAGGGAAGATGCGTTAAGAAAGATGGCAGAAGAATTTGGAGATGCAAATTATTCAGGCTGGAAAAGCGTTCATTCTTATTGGGGAATCGGTAAAGATGTTATAGAAGAAAAATCAAAGGAATATGTTTATAAAAAATCATAACAAGGTTTTTTTAAATAGAAAACAATACTTTTTTTAGTATTGTTTTTATTGCATCATTTTTTTGATATTTTCTAATCCGCTTTTCTCTAAACGTGAAATCTGAGCTTGTGAAATACCAATTTCATTGGCCAATTCCATTTGGGTTTTTCCAATCAAATAACGTTCTCTTATAATAAATTGTTCTTTTTCTTTTAATTTTGCGATCGCATCTTTTAATTCAACATGCAAATCGAAGTCTTCATTTTTTTTATCTTTCAATTGATCTTCTAGATAGATTGTGTCTCCACCATCGCTATAAATGGGTTCTGACATGCTGATTGTATCTTTCATAGAATCTAGAGCATTCCCAACTTCAAAATCGCTCATATTTAATTTTGCGGCAATCATATGAATACTAGGTTCTTTTCCTAGTTCATTGGTGAGTTCTTCTTTAATTTTGTTTGCTTTATAAGCAGTATCCTTAATACTTCTAGCAATTCGAACACTGTTATTGTCTCTTAAATAGCGTTTAATTTCTCCTAAAATCATAGGTACTGCATACGTGGAAAATCGAACTTCATGAGATAAATCAAAATTTTCAATGGCTTTAATTAATCCGATACAACCTACTTGAAATAAGTCATCCATATTATCTACTCGATTGCTGAACTTCCTTAAAATAGATAATACTAGTTTTAGATTTCCGCTTACTAATTCATCTTTTGCGAAAATGTCTCCCTCTTTAAATTTTTTTAAAAGCTCTATTTGTTCATTATTACTTAATACATTAATATTCGCAGTATTCACGCCACAAATGTCTACTTTATGACGTGCCATAATCTTCTCCTTTCAAAGGTATTATGAAGAAACTTTTCTTTTTTTAAACAGAATATAGATTCTTTTTAAACATAAAATAGAACTAAGTGGGTGGTATTTATGCGTTTATCTGATTTACAAAATAAAGATGTTATTAATTTAGTAGATGGGAAAAAAGTCGGGAATATTATTGATGTTTCGATTGATTCAGAAGGAAAAATGGCAGAGCTAATTGTAGAAAAGTCAAAGTTTTTTGTTTCAATGTTTTCCAATAATGGAGAAATTGGAATTAAATGGTCCCAAATAGAAAAGATAGGAGAAGATGTAATTTTAGTGAAAATAGTATTATAAAAAGCTTCCTAAGAAGCTTTTCTTTATTGTAATTTCAACCGCACCAATTTAATCATAATTTAATTCTACCT
>CANRVY010000038.1 GCA_947643405.1 uncultured Mycoplasmatota bacterium
GATAAAAAAAGTAGCATATTCTTTTTGAATATACCACTTTGTCAACAGTCTGAACTGAAGTTTACTTTCAGTTTTTTTTATGTTACAATACTTTAATATTTATTTGGAAGTGATTTAGATGAGAAAAATTATGGAATATGGAATTTATTATTTTCTTATATTTTTTTGCTTTATAATGAATGTTTCTGCGACTGAATCTACAGAAGTAACAGGAGCATCGTGTGAAACTTTATTAGGAACTCAAACTTTATCATATTTAAATACTGTCTTTATCCTTATTCAAATAGTAGGTGTAATACTAACTGTAATTTTGGGTTTTACTGATTTTATGGGAGCAATATTAGCGGGAGATAATGACGCAAATAAAAAAGCAATTAAAAAATTTGTTATTCGTCTTGTATCAATGGCAATTTTATTGATTGTTCCTTCTATAATTAAATTAGTATTGACTACATTTGGAATATCTGATGGTAGTTTTTGTATTTTATGAAGAAAGGAAAATCTTTTCTTTTTTTTTATTTTCATGTATACTATAAATAGGTGAAAGTATGAGAAAAATTAAAATGTTTACAATAATATATATATCACTAATTGTTTTTTTCTTGTTTCCTGTTATTGGTAAAGCAGATCCAATAAAAAGCGGAACAGATGCTTGTGTAAATGATAGTACATGTTTACAAGTTTGTGAATGGAATAATAATGGATATCATGCATATGCTTATTATTTCTTCGCAGATCGAAGTTGGAAATATGTTTGGTATTATCAATATCATCCATTTAAAGCAGAAAGAAAAGGAGAATCTTTAAAGTTACCAACAAAAAATATTTTTTATGAAAATGATACAATTAAAACGAATCTGTCATCAAAAGGAGTTTGTCCAGCGGGGGCTTATGTTGATCAGGATGGATTTGGTACAACTGCAGAATTTTGTTTGGATACAGGAAAAGTTGTGGAAACAGATAAAAAAGGGAATGCAAAAACACATTGTGTAAAAAAAGCTAGTAATTTTGGAACTACATTTCAAGGTAGCTCCTCCTTGATTTATGATATAAATGATCATATTCGAATTTACTTTGAAGAACATGCTATTCCTGAATTAAGTGCAGTGACTTGTGATGATTTAGCAGATTCTACTGGTTATGCCGTAGATGATAAAAAAACACAACCATTGTTAGATAAAATTGCTACTGATTTTGGACATAATTTTCTTTATGATAATGAGATTCCAACTTGGATGAAAAATGGAAGTTATAAAGAACATATGGAAACTTATAAGAGAAAACTTAATTTAAAAGTAGCTGCTTGTAATATACAATTGAAAGAAAAAGCAGAACAAGATTTAAATTCTGGAAAAATTGATCAAGAACAATTTGATCAAGCTATAGAAAATGGTTCAAATGCAGAACAAAACATTCAAGACCGCTTAGATCAGTTAGAAGAGAATATTACTACAGGAAATAATCCATCTAGTCCAACTTATACACCAACATTGCCTGGTCAAGATGTGACAGAAGCCAGCTGTAATAGTTTATTAGGACCAGAAACTTTAAAATATTTAAATACAGCTTTAACAATGATTCAAATAGTAGGGGTTGTATTGGCAATTTTGCTTGGTATGGGAGATTTTATAGGAGCATTATTATCTGGCGAACAGGACTCCAATAAAAAAGCATTTAAAAAATTTATTATTAGAATATCGATGGCAGCAGTATTATTAATTGTGCCAGCCATATTAAAATTTGTTCTCAATACTTTTGGTATTGGAGACGGAAGTATTTGTATTTTATAATTTAATATTATTAAAAAAGGTACAATATTAGAGTTCATTATTGTATCTTTTTATGCTATAATAGTATTTGTATAAATGTGTAAAAATGTAAATGTTTTTTATAGAAAAATAAGAATAATTTAGAGGTGAAGCAAATGGAGTTAATAAGAAGACTTTTAGTAGGTTTATTAGGGATGATAGATGGAGTAGTTTACTATTTGATAGAACTTATTTATGGATTGTTGATGGATATTGCTCGAGCAACGCCATTTGATAATGAGATTTTTTCTACATTTGCTGAAAGAATCTATGCTTTGCTTGGCTTATTTATGCTATTTAAAGTCTCATTTTCTTTAATTAAATATATTGTGAATCCAGATGAATTTAATGATAAAGTTAAAGGCGGAAAAAAGATGGTCATGAATATTTTAATTGTCTTGGTTTTAATTGTAACAACTCCAATTGCGTTTGATTGGATGATGAAAATTCAACAGACCTTGTTAGATGAACGTGTTATGGAAAAGATCATTTTAGGGACAGGAGTCAATGGACAACCAGTAGATCAAAATAAAATGGGTGCTCAAGTAAAAGTAGCAGTTTTTAGTTCTTTTTATCGACCTGATGATGCGGTCTGTGGTGCTTCTGATCCAGCAAATACAACGCAATTTGTAGCTGACTGTAGTTCTTTTATGGATGCTAATGTAGCACGCGCTTATTCAGAAGCGTATAATGCAGGTAGTGTAGAAAATATGATTCATAAAGAAGTAAATGGAGAACCTATTTTTATGCAGAAGAAAATAACAGGAGATGGATATGCAATTAACTATATGTTCATTGTATCCACTGTTGCTGGAATATTTACTGCTTGGATATTTTTAACCTTCTGTATTGATATTGCAATTCGAACTGTGAAATTAGGATTTTTACAACTTATTTCACCAATTCCAATTATTTCTTATATTGACCCATCTTCTTCTAAAAACGGCATGTTTAGTAAGTGGTTAAAAGAAGTAGGAAAAACTTATGCAGATTTGTTCATTCGTTTGGGAGCTGTTTATTTTGCGATTACATTAATTGCCGCATTGATGCAAAATAGTGACTTGGGAACAACTAATTTTTTAGCGAGAGTATTCATTATTTTAGGAATCTTAATATTTGCAAATCAAATTCCAAAATTAATTGGTGATTTACTTGGAGTTAAAATTGATGGAAATTTCAGCTTAAATCCAATGAGAAAAATTAATTCATCACCAATTGCTAATGCAGTGGTAGGAGGAGCAGCTGGACTTGTTGGTGGAGGAGTTGCTAACGCAGCTGCTAAATTTATGAATGCAGAACGAGATGATGATGGTCATATTAAAAATAAAGGAAATACGTTTAAACAAATGCTTTTAAGTGGAGCAGGAGGAGCATTGATGGGAGCAGGAAGAGCTGGAATAGCAGGAACTTCTGGAAAAACAAGTGCTATTAAAAATGTAGGTTCTGCAATCCAACAAAATAGTAGAATTCGTAATTTTAATGATAAATATGGTGGAGCAATAAAAGGTACTAGAAATAGAATGACAGATCAATTAACAACTATGGCAGGAATTAAATATAGTAGTGGTTCTACCAATCAAATTAAAAGTGAGATTCAAATAAAACAACGTGAATTATCCAATGTTCAACTACAGGAGAAGGCTTTAGAAGAAGCAAGATTAAATCTTGTAAATCGTCAGGGGGCAGCAGTAGGAGGATTATTAAAGACTTTTGATTATAAAGTAGCAGAATATGATGCTAAGGGAAGAGTTGTGTCTTATGAACAGAAAAATTATGCTGACTATGCGATGAATGAGCTTAGAAGTATTGTAGAAGCAAGTGGTGGTGATTGGACATCAATGTCAACTGCTGATAGACAATCTGCACTACAATATCAAGTCGCAACAACAGGACGCATTGCTTCAGAAGATACATTTAATCAAATTAATGATATTTATAAAGCAAAAGGTGCTCAAGATATTCAAGAAGCTAAGCTTCAGAAAGACATTACAGAGCTTGAAGAAACAAGAGATCTTGGTAAAAATATACGTCCAGGGGGAGGAAAATAGAAAGGAAAGTGTGATACAAAATGAATGGATATTTAATACCAGCCAATTCAAAAAAGTCTACGCTTATATTTAATTTATTTACACCATTTGACCTTACTATGTTTTCTATAGGTTTAGGAACAACATTATTAATGCTAGTAATATTTGATTTGGATAATATTTGGATAACAGCAATGGTTTTAGCGCCTGCTTGTGTGACTGGATTTTTAGTAATGCCAGTTCCAAATTATCATAATATATTCACTGTGATACAAAATGCATGGATATTTTTTACAAACAATCAAAGATATAAATGGAAGGGATGGTGTTTTACAGATGGCAAAGAAAAATAAGAGTAGATATACAAATGACAATTTTGTACCAATTAAAAGTATTACAAATGGTATGATTATTTTAGAAAATAATGAAAAAGTAACTGGAATTAAAATAATGCCAAGAAATATTTTCATTATGGATTATAGTTCACAAAATGCAGTAATTACGAATTTAAGAACAGTTTATAATACAATTGACTATGAGTTTTGGATCATATGCGCAGATAGACCAGTTGATATTAATGTATATTTATCACAACTTCAATTGCTATATAATTCAGTAAATAGTCCAATCATTAGAAAATTAATTAATGAAGATATTAATAAAGCAAATATGTTTATGAATAATAACATTGTTGATACTGAATATTATTTGTTATTCAAAAGTAAAGATGAAGAATTAATTCAAAAAAGAATTCGTAATTTAGTAACCAACTTTGCTAATGCTGGACTTTCTTCTAGACAAACAACAAACGATGATTTGAGGGTTATTTTAGATAATTTCTTGAATGGTGGACAAACTACGACATTTGGGACGGTGATTGGATAATGGATATAAAGAGTCAAATTGCTCCAAAAGGTTTGGAGTTTAAACCATCAGAATTCATTATTAGTGATAAATATGCAACAATATTAACTGTTATTTCTTATCCAAAATATATTCAACCTGGATATTTATCTAGTTTAACGAGTATGTCTGGAATTAAAGTTGTCATTAAACATATTCCTCTTCCGTTTAGTGTTATTACAAAAATGTTAAATAAGGAAATAGCTGATTTGAAAATGCGTTATCAAGAAGAAAATGACAGAACCATTCAAGAGAGAATTCGTCAAGATTATGAATCTCTTGAACAATTTATTTCTCAATTGGCAGCATCACAAGCTAAAATCTATGATTTTCAAATGCATATTATGATTACAGCGGATTCGGCAGATAGTTTAGTAATGAAAAAATTGCAAGTAAAGAACTATTTAGAAGCAATGGAATTAAGAGCAATTCCTTTAAGATTTGAACAAGAAAAGGTATTAAAATCAATTCTTCCAATCTTTCCAAAACAAAATATTGAAGATCGTATTGGTACCCCAATACCAGCTCCTACTATTGCAGCAATGTATCCGTTTATCTTTGATAGTATTAAGGACCCAGGATTGTCTACTTTACTTGGCGTAGATTTTTCTGGAGGAGTTATTTTATTCAATCAATTTTTGTACCAAATTAAAAAAGAACATAATAGAAATAATGCAAATTTAATTATTTTAGGTACTTCAGGAAGTGGTAAATCAACAGCTGCAAAATTAATGCTTAGAACACATATTCGAAATAATCATAAAATAGTTGTTATTGACCCTGAAGGAGAACTTGAGGGAATGACAAAGCTATATCAAGGGGATTTTATCGACCTTGGTAAAGGTGGAGAATTTGGAATGATAAATCCACTTGAAGTAGTATTAGACGCAGATGAAGATGAAATGAAAAATGGTTTAGGATATACAGTGTTAACTAGGACTTTGCAGACTTTAAAAGCTTTTATTAAATATTATGATCCAAACATTAAAGAAGATGTTTTAACTCTTTATAGTGAAGTAATACAAGAAACCTATCGTCGTTTTGGAATTGATTTCAATACAGACTTTACAAAATTTACTTCTAAAGATTATCCAACTTTTAAAGATGTTTATGCAACGATTCGTGGTCGATTAAACGCTATGCCAGAAAAGACTCACGAAAGAGATATTATGGAAGAGTTAGAACTTAAAATTAGGCCAATCATTAAAGAATTAAAATATTATTTTGATGGACATACAACGATTACTCCA
The DNA here is from genome assembly GCA_947643405.1 of uncultured Mycoplasmatota bacterium. Taxonomy (GTDB): domain Bacteria; phylum Bacillota_I; class Bacilli_A; order RF39; family UBA660; genus MGBC102946. Next base: position 5,989 of record CANRVY010000038.1, read on the forward strand.
CAAAGTAACTTTATTGTATTTAATATTAAAGAATTAATGAATGCAGATACGAATATTAAAAATGCACTGTTCTTCAATATTTTGAAATATGCGTGGGGGTTAACATTGGATACTAGTGTGAATACAGTTTTAATGGTTGATGAAGCCCATGTATTATTAAGTGGTAATAATACTTTAGGAGCAGATTTCTTAGCACAGGTTCAAAGACGTGCTAGAAAATATAATACTGGAACGATTATTATTACACAACAACCGACAGATTTCTGTGATCCAAGTGTAATTGTTCAAGGAAAAGCCATTTTTGATAATGCTGCTTATTACTTAGTAATGGGACTTAAGAAACAAGCAGTTGAGGATTTGGCGCTCTTAGTTGATTTAAATGATAATGAAAAAGAAAGTATCAAACGTTACAATCAGGGAGAAGCATTATTTATTTGCGGTAGTCGTAGAATGAGAATTAATGTAATTGCTACAGAGCAAGAATTAGACTCTTTTGGTAATGGAGGAGGTCTATAATAAGTAGTTAAGGTGGTGAGGTTATGCAGGAAAATAAGAATCCTTTAAAGGATGCAATTGGTAAAGGTATCAAAAAGAGAATATTGATGTTTATTGCTCCTGCATTACCTGGCATCTTTTTATTTTTAATGGTTGCAGCAGTAACTGCGACTATTATTTATCCTGTTATAAAAGGTGGACAATTAGTAGCAGGAGTAGCTGGTTTTTGGGATCGATTGACAAATACAATAACGTTAAAATGTCTCTTTTGCTCAGATGATGATTTAGCAATTAAAAAAGAAGAAAAATTTTATAAAAAAGTTGATAAAATTAATGAAACTTATTTAAGTGGTAAAAATATGGAAGGAACTGCCATTCAATTAGATATTCCATTGTTATTATCTACTGTTTTTTATACCGAAAACATAGATGAAACGATATTTGATGATGCAGATACGACTGATCAGTCGGGTGATACAGAAAGTATGGGAGATGCTTCTTCAGGAGACTTGTTAGGAGACTTATCTTGGTATTATGATCAAAGTGATCAAAGAGCTATCCACTGGTTTCAAGGTGCTACAGAAGAAGAAGGCTGCTATATTTTAGGATATTATTATTACGATCATGAACAGTTTACTTTTGGAAAAAAAAGTAGACTTCGTAAAATAGCGAAGCATATGGTGAAAAAAATTCGAAATGGAACTTGTACAGCAAGGCATGATGATAAAGGAAATTTTATTGGTTGGAACATCAATGAATGGTCAGAATATATATTAGATATTAGTAGGGATGATAGTTTATATACAATGGAATTTGATCAACAGCCGTATAAGACATATCGTACTAAAAGTGAAGTTGCGTCTCTTCCACCTGCTTTTATAACATATTTGATTTCGACTTATTTACCAAATGAATATGAGACTCTTTTACCAACGGCAGTAAAAGATTTAAGTGAACAACATAAATTATATTTGGAAAAAAGAAAAGTTATGAAAAACGTTATTTATTCTTATAAAGCTGGTTATGAATATTTGGTTGGAAATCGCTATGATTATGGTGCTATTTGTGGTGAAATAAATGGAAATTGTAGTTATACAGTAAAAACAGCAGACAATAAAACAGTTGATGTTAGTAATTTAAAAGTTCGATTGCTACAATGCGCAGATGGAGAACGAGGACAACCAATTCCTGGTGAGGAACTTGTTGATTTTGAAAAATATATTATTGGAGTAACGTATGCTGAAAATGGTGGGGGTCCAATGGAGGCGTTAAAGGCCCAGGCGATAGCAGCTAGAAGTTATTCACTAATGCGTGGACAAACAATGGGAACAAGTTATTTACGAATTTATAAAGAAAATGGGCAATGGATTTTACCAATTCGAAATTGTGATGAAGATCAAGTTTATTGTGATCCAGATAAAGGATGTACACTTTATGGAAGTGGTAAATCAGTTCATTCTGGGCAACAAACAGGAGGAACATATAAGAAACCTTTAGCAGCGGATTCAAATATTCGTAAGGCAGTAGCAGAAACAACTGGAAAAGTTCTATCTGATGCATCAGGAAACATTGTTTCTACACCATATACAAATACAACACAGAATGCATGGAATGCAGCAGCAAGAAATGGAAGTGATGCTTATCAGATACTAGCTGAAACCTATGGTACAGAAAAAGTTATAAAGGCTTCTTGCTCTGGTAATGTTGGAACAACTACTAATTCAGGAAGTGAAAAATATTATAATCAGGGGGATTATGCTCATGTCCCATATTGTAGTGGAGATTCAACTGTTTCTTCAGCAGGATGCCTTCCAACTGCTTATGCAATGGTAGTAGAAAATTTAACAGGAAAAGTAACAACTCCACAAACGATTGCCGAATATATTTGTAATGATGTGAATGGTTCAAAGAAATATTGGGTTGAAGGTTCAGGAACCTCAAATGGTTTTTTAACGGATCAATCAACACAATCTAATTTTAAAATATCAGCAAGAAGTATTCCTGTAAATGAGCGAAGTATTGATAATATTATTCAAATTCTAAAAAGTGGAAAGAATATTATTGTTTCAGTAAAAGGTACTGGAACATTTGCTACAGAAAATGGGCATTATATTGTTTTATCTTCTGTAACACCAGATGGAAAAATAAAGGTTCTTGATCCAGGCCGGAGATCATCAACAAAAGATCATACAACATCTGTGATTCAAACAGAAGTATTAAATAAAGTAAATTCTGGAATGTGGGAGATGTCGGGATCTAGAGGAGAAATTTATTCAAGTTCAGATGGATGCTATACAGGAGCAACAGGAGATTACATAGCTTGGAGACAAGGCGATAAAACCTGGAAAGATGTTCCATTAGGAACTGGTAGTGAGACAGTAGGAAGTGCAGGATGTTTGGCAACCTCTATGGCAAAACTTATTGCTATGTCAGGAACACAAGTTACAATTAGTAGCTTTAATCCAGGAACAATGGTGAAATATTTAAATACTCATGGGGGATTTTCAGGAAGCAATTGGATATGGAATGCTCCTCAAACGTCAGGATTGACACCTAATTTTGTTCATGGAGGCTCTGTTAGTTTAAAAGGAAAATCAGAGAGTGAAAAAATAGTTACTGTAAAAAATTATTTAGATCAAGGTTATTATTTAGTTCTTCAAGTTAAATGCGATGGGACTGAAGAACCAGGACAGCACTGGGTAGCAGTATTAGGAGTTACGAATACAGATATTGTAATGTCTGATCCTGCTAGTGATAAAACTACTGTTTGGAGTAAATATAAGTCTGGAGGAACAGTACAGTTTCATTATTATAAGAAAACAGATTAGAGGGATAAAATGGAAAATAAAAAGAAAATTGTAATTGTAGCTTCAATACTTCTTGTTTACTTTCTTATCATGATGATCTTTTTTGGAATTGATAGTTTAAAAAAGAAAGTTTATCATCTTGAAGTTTTAATTGCTCCGAGTACATATTTAAAATATGAAAGAGGAGTTTGGAAAGATGTAAAAGAAGATGAAGCCAAACTACTGGGGCAAACTTATAAAATTTATGAAAATCATAAATTCTTATATAATGGAGTTATGCAATATACTGATCAGAATTGGTATGCTTTTGATGAACATAATAAGCCTTTATCCCTTCCAGAAAATTTCTTTGCTTATAGGGGAAACTTGAAAATAAATGTAATAAATTATAATTCGGTAAATATGTCACAAACAGAAATAGAAGAAGCTTTTAACATTTTAAATCAGCATAATATTGCATTTGAACCAGAGTTTACCAAAACATTAAAAATAGATGTTGATTTAGATCATGATGGAGAAAGAGAAACAATCTATATCATTTCAAATACGTTAGGCATGGAAGAGCAAAGTGTTTATTTTTCTATTGCATATATCAAAAATAGTGGTAATATAGAAGTGCTGATAGATGATGTTTCTAATGATATGTATCAAGTTCCATCATTAAATTTGAAAGAAATTGTTGATATAAATCAAGATGAAATATATGAACTCATTTTTGAAAAAATTTATTTTGATCAAAAAGGTACTTGTCATGAAATATTTGAATTAAAAAAAGAATCTTACAAATCAGTTAAGTCATGTGAGCTTATTAAAAGAGGAGATGAAGAATAATGAAATTAAAATTTAGAGCAGAACCAAAAGATATATTAATATTTGTAATATTTTGTGTAGTATTACTTTACTTTGTTGCAATAGCAGTTTTAAATATCTCTTCTTTTGCAAATACAGGTTTATTGTATGGATTAAATCCTTTTCCGGCCTTTGAATCCGAATACATTGGAGCAACACTACTTTTCTTTGTTGGTGCTTTAGCTGCAATATTTACTAGTGTATCTTCTTACTTTTTTGACCGAGAAAAAGGATTAGGGATTAAAGCAGAAGCCAAAAAAGAAAAAGGTTACTCTAGATGGGCTACTGAAAAAGAAATGAAGAAGGAATTAAAACTTGTAGAGCCTTCTTCTAAGTCAACATCAGCTGCAGGACTTCCTATTATTATGAGTCCAAAAGGAGTTTGGGTAGATGATAGTGAATACCATAATTTGATTATTGGTTCTACTGGTGCAGGAAAAACGCAGACAACAGTTCTTCCTATGGTACATTTACTTTCTAAAAAAGGTGAATCAATGATTGTTACTGATCCAAAAGGTGAAATTTATGAGGAGACAGCTGAGATGCTTAGAGCAAAAGGTTATAACATTGTACTTTTAAATTTCCGTGATCCGCAACAAGGTAATGCTTGGAATCCTCTTTCATTACCATATAGTTTGTATAAGAATGGCAATTCGGATAAAGCAACAGAATTATTAGAAGACTTAGCTCTTAATATCTTGTATGATGAAAATTCAAAATCTCAAGATCCATTCTGGGAAAAAACATCAGCCGACTATTTTTCTGGATTGGCACTTGCACTATTTGATGACGCAACAGATGATCAGATTAATTTAAATAGTATTAATTTAATGACTACATTAGGAGAGGAAAAATTTGGTGCAACTACATATGTAAAAGAGTATTTTAGTTATAAGGATCCAGCAGGAGCAGCTTATATTAATGCTTCTAGTACCTTGATGGCTCCAAATGAAACTAAAGGAAGTATTTTAGCGGTATTTAAGCAGAAAATAAAATTGTTCTCTTCTAGAGAAAACTTATCTGAGATGCTTTCTCATAGTGATTTTGATATGAGAGAAATAGGAAAAAATAAGACAGCGGTGTTTATTGTTATTCAAGATGAAAAGAAAACATATCATTCACTTGTTACTATTTTTTTGAAACAATGTTATGAAACTCTTATTTCTGTAGCACAAGAAAGTGGTGGAAAATTACCATATAGAACCAATTTCATATTAGATGAGTTTGCTAATATGCCACCACTTAAAGATGTAACAACCATGGTAACAGCGGCTCGAAGTAGAAATATGAGATTTAATTTTATCATTCAGAACTTTGCTCAGTTATATGAAGTTTATGGAAAAGAAAATGGAGAAACAATTAAAGGTAACTGTGGAAATATTGTTTATTTAATTAGCACAGAGCTTAGTGCTCTTGAAGAGATTAGTAAAATGTGTGGAGAGGTAAAATCAAAGGAAAAAGAAAAAACAAGCTCTACACCACTTGTTACAGTTAGTGATTTACAGCGTTTAAAAAAATGGGAAACGATTGTACTTCGCATTCGTATGATGCCTTTTAAGACAAGATTGACTCCAAATTTTCAAATGGACTGGGGAGATCATTATCCAAAAGCAGCTTATCCTCAACGCGAAAAAATTCCTGTAAAAGTATTTGATATAAAAGGATATGTCGAAAAGAAGAAAGAAGAAAAAATAAATCAAATGCTAGGGGGAGTACCATCAAAACCGGCTGTAAATCCTTTTGGAATTCCGCCTAAAACATCTCCAGCATTCCCAGGCGTGATGCCACCAGCTGGCGGAAATGGAACAACTCCAACTAAAGGTGGACTAGATGTAGACGATTTGGTAAAACGTATTGACGCAAAAATAGCAGAATTAGAAGAGGAAGAACGTCGTGAAAAGGAAGCACAAGCTAAAAAAGCAGCTGGGGAGATTCCATCTGTAAAGCCTGCAATTCCAGAGATCCCACTAGATGTTAAAATGCCAATACCAAATATTCCACAAGAAATAAATCGACCAGTAATGTCAGAACCAACAATTCCTGTAGAGAATAAAAAAGAAGAAATGGCAATGCCAAGTATTCCACAGGGAATAAATCAACCAGTAATGCCAGAACTAACAATTCCTGTGGAGAATAAAAAAGAAGAAACGGCAATGCCAAGTATTCCACAAGAAATAAATCAACCAGTAATGCCAGAACCAACAATTTCTGTGGAGAATAAAAAAGAGGAAATGGGAATACCAAGTATTCCACAAGAAATAAATCAACCAGTAATGCCAGAACCAACAATTCCTGTGGAAAATAAAAAAGAGGAAATGGGAATACCAAGTATTCCACAAGAAATAAATCAACCAGTAATGTCAGAGCCAACAGTTGTTGTGGATAAGAAAGAAAAAGTAGAATCTACCAACGATAATGTAAAAATGCCTTCTGGATTTGTTACTGATGATCAATTTTTTGATGACTTCTTCAATGATGAAGATGAATAATGAAAGGGAAACCTTTCTTTTTTAGACTTTTATCATAAGCGCATTTTTAGTTTTTTCATAAACTATAATGGGTGAAGGAAAATGATACCAAATATATCTGTTACTGATTTTATGAATTTGTCAAATCCAAATGTAATAGATTTACGTACAATAGAAAATTATAATAATAATCATATTCCAAATGCAAAAAATATTTCATTTGAAAAACTGATTAGCCGTCCAAGTAATTATTTACAAAGAGGTGAAACATATTATATATATTGTACATATGGAAAAAAAAGTATATCAGTTTGTAAAATACTAAATAATTTAGGTTATCATGTTGTTAATATTAATGGAGGATATGAAAGCTGGATCTTAGAACAAAAAATGTAGAATTTCTACATTTTTTCCTAAATTGAAATTTGAACCGCACCAGAAAGGTGCGGCTTTTTGATATAA
>CANRVY010000039.1 GCA_947643405.1 uncultured Mycoplasmatota bacterium
ATGTTGTTGTATCAGCATTATTACTTGCATAGCCATGATATTCTTTACTCAAATTTGCCATAGCTTCTAATTTAGAACTATAATTTCTAATAAGGCTAGAATATCTATGTAATGGAGTAATTCCTTCTTGGTTCATCTCTTTTGTACCATTACTTAAGGTTATGATTCCTTCTTTCAATTCATTTGCACCAAGCGCTAATGTCTCTGCTCCCTTTTCTAACTGATTTGTTCCTGTTTCTAAAAGTCCTAAATTATATTCAAGCTCTTTACTTCCTTCTTTTAATTGTTCTAATCCACCTTTTAATAAAGGCAATAAGTCTAATGAAGAAATACTTTGGTCTACAACTTTATTATCCATAGAAAGAACATATACTAGCTGTTTGGCTTCTAGTATCCCTGTGTCTGTACCAGAATATGTCATCAAAGTATTATAATCCATACCTAATTTTGTTAATGTACTCGTAATAATTGCTTCATTTCCCTGCTTTAATCCCTCTAGTTGTCCTTTTGCTTCAGATAAATTAGAAACTTGTAATTCCTGTTCAATCATTGTAATTGTCTGATCTAATGTTGTAACAGCATTTTCTAATCCTTCCTTTAAACTTGTAGAACCATTTTTTAATTTTGAGATAGATTCTGTTACTATTTTTAAATTTGTATGAATCTCACTTGCTCCTAAAGAAAGAGCAGAACTTCCTTCTTCTAACTTTTTAGCTCCTTCTTCTAGTTTATCCATACTTGATTTTAATGTTTCTAAGTTTGAAGATAGTGAATTCAATTTATCAAAAATTTCTAAGTCTTTTTCTTCTAACAATTTTGGGGTTGCTACCATATAAACATTTCCAAGAGAAAATGCTGTTGTATCATAAGTAATTGTTACTTTATCCAAGTTTTCTAATTCTTTCACTCCCAAAGATTGATATAAACCTGGAGCTGAAACTCCTATAACCATAGTCCTAGAGCCACTATTTATTGCTTTTCCATTTTCTATGATAATATTTTTATTATGATCATTATTTAAAACCATTCCTGTTGTAACTACAAAAGGAGTATAAATCGTTTCTACTTTCCCATTGATATTTACTTGTTCACTTAATTTATTTTGATACTGTATTACTAGTTTTACTTTTCCTTTTTTTCCAATCATTTCTTTGGCTGACATTTTTTTATCATCTAAATAATATTGTATTTCTACATCTATTGGTTGTTCTTTTGTAATATCTCCCTTATAAAAAATATCCCTTCCATTTGCTTTCCATTTTAATCTGTTTTTTTCTAATGTAAAAGTTTCCTTTCCATTTATATTTAAAATATTTTTTAATTCTGTTTCATCTTCTATTTCATTTATACCATCATTTTGGATTTGATTTGTTACAGTAGATAAAACAAGCTTCCCATTTTCATCTAAACTACTATAAATCGTTTCATTTTTTGTCAGTGCATATACACTAAGTGGATTTAAAATCAAATATCCAGCTAACGTAATATTTAATAATAATTTCAATTTTTTCATATTACACACTCTCCTTCATTCCTTTTGTTGTTTTCATAATAAGTTTATCAAACAATGATAATAATGTTGGTAATAAAAATATAACAACTATCATACTGATAATGGCTCCTCTAGATAATAAAGTACATATCGATCCTATCATATCTATTTTTGAATAAAACGCTACTCCAAATGTTGCTGCAAAAAAACAAAGTGCAGAAACTAAAATGGATGGTACTGTTGTTTCTAAAGTTTTTTTCATGGCTTCTTTTTTCTTATTTTCTTTTCTTTCTTCCAAATATTTTGTTGACATTAAAATTGCATAGTCAATCGTAGCTCCAAGCTGAATGGTTCCTACTACAATAGAGGCAATAAATGGTAAGGTTGTTCCTGTATAGTAAGCAATTGCCATATTTAAGAAAATCGCAAATTCAATTGCACATATCAAGATAAATGGCAAGCTAAATGATTTTAATACTAAGAGCATCAATATCAAGATGACAGCAATTGAAGAATAATTCACCATTTTAAAATCATGGTCTGCAATACGGGTTAAATCATTCATAAGAGGACCTTCTCCTGCAACAATGGCTTTTTCATCGTACCCTTTTACTAATTTATCCACTTCTTTTATTTGTGCTTCTAATTCAGGGGAGGCAATTTCATAAAGGGAATTCACAATCATTAATTGATAGCTATCATTTTCTATCATTTTTGTAATATCTTCTGGTAACATAAAGCTTGGTACGATCTCTAGTAAACTCTTTGGCGCAAGTACCAAATCAATTCCTTCTATTTCTTTTAATTTCTCTACTAATTCATCTAATTCACTTACATTTAAGTCTTTATCAATTAAAATTAATTCAGGTGAAACAATGTTGAAGTTTTGTGCCAAATTAGAATTGGCAATGCTACTAGATAAATCTTCAGGTAATGATTTATCTAATTTATAATATACTTCTACTCTGTTATTTCCAATAAATGCTGGAATTAATAAAACTAAAAATATTACCATAACTGCTTTATTATGTTTGATAATAAAGTTTTGTAAGTTTTTAAACTCTGGTACAAGAACTTTATGTCTTGTTTTTTCTAATGCTTTATCAAATACTAACAGAAGTGCTGGAAAAAGCGTTAAAACGGAAATTAATCCACATAAAACTCCTTTTGCCATGACAATTCCAATATCTGTTCCAAGAGTTAAGTCCATAGAACAAAGAGCTAAAAATCCTGCAATTGTTGTAAGAGAAGATCCAATAACAGATTTAAACGTATCTGCAATTGCTTCTTGCATGGCTTTCTTTTTATCTTTTTCTTTTCCTTTTGCTTGTTCATATTTGTGATATAAAAAGATTGAAAAGTCCATGGTTACTCCTAATTGTAATACTGCTGTAATTGCTTTTGTAATATAGGATATTTGTCCTAAAAAGATGTTGGTTCCCATATTATAAAGAATTGCGAATCCAATATTTCCAAGTAAGAAAATTGGGACTAAATAAGAATCTGTTGCAATAACGAGTACAAATAAACATAATAAAACTGCAATTACAATATAAGCAAATATTTCTTGTTCTGATAAATCTCTTGTATCTAATACCATTGCAGTCATACCGCTTACTTTGGTGCTATCTCCTACAACAGAACGTAATTCTTTTACAGCATTCATCGTTTTTTCTTCTGATGTTCCACTATTAAATGTTACTAAAATAACTGTTTCATTTTCTTTATAAACTTTATCTGTAATTTCTTCTGGTATCATAAAGCTTGGTATAACAGTATCCATAACATCTGCAATACTGGCAACGGTTTCTACTCCATCTATTTTTTTAATTTCTTTTTCAAGAGTTAAAATATCATAATTTGACATGTTATCTACGGTTACAAAGGAGAATGCTCCGATTCCAAATTCATCGGTCAAAATATTTTGTCCCTTGATTGTTTCGATATCTTCTGGCAAATATACTAAAATATCATAATTTACTTTGGTATTATAATATCCTATGATAGATGGAATTAATAATATCAAAGAAATCATAACAACAAGTAAACTATGGTTTGTAATAAACTCTTTTAATTTTTTCATGTTATCCCTCCATCGCTATGTATTTTATTACATTCCAAAGAAAAAATGAGCAACATAAAAATCAAAGTGTTTTTTATTCGACAAATTTCTACTTTTTGTTTGTTAAATATCCAACATATAATAAGTTAACTTTACTTTTGTAGAAAAAACTTTATAATAATGAATAGGTGATGAAAATGAAAGAAAAGCAAGATTTAAGAATTATAAAAACAAGAAAGAATTTATATGAATCTTTACTTTATTTATTAAAAGAAAAAACATTTGAAGAAATAAAGGTATCTGATATTTGTGAAAAAGCATTAATTAATCGTTCTACTTTCTATGCGCATTATAATGACAAATATGAGTTATTTGCTGATTTAGTTGAAGCTTTAAAATGTTCCCTTGCTAATGAACTTAGTACAAATGCTGAAATCTCCAATTCTAAAGAATATTATTTAGAAATGTTAAGAATATTCTTAGACCATGTAGATAATAAGAGAGATATTTATAGTGCAATCATGATTCACAATAAAAATAGTGTTATTATGGATATGATTTATGATACTTTAAATGAAGATATTAAAAAAAGAATTGAACATGAAAAAAATCACAAGAATATTCCTAGTGATATTATTGCAAAATTCTATTTAGGTGCAGTTTTTAATGTTGGTACTGAATGGTTAAAAAATAGTAATCATTACAGTAAACAAGAAATTTTAGATTATTTGGAAATATTAATTTCTGAAACAATATAAGCAAACGAAATGTTTGTTTTTTTATGAAATTAGAGAAGTGTGCAAAAATGCATAAAAAAGTGCAGAAATATTAAAATTAGTATTGCAAAAAAAATAGTTTTGATGTATAAGAGTATACAAGAAAAATTTTTATTTCAGGAGGGACAGGAAAATGTTAACATTAACACCAAAACAAAAATCATTATTAGACGCTATTATTAAATTTAGAAAGGAACATGGATATTCTCCAACTTATCAAGAACTTACTGATGCATTAAATATTAAACATGTTAATAGTATTTATCATTTAATTACGGAACTAGAAAAAAAAGGCTGTATTAGAACTTCTAATAACAAATGGAGATCAATTGAAGTTTTAAAAAGACCAGTTGGAAAAAAATTGGACAAAGATTAAATATTGGTTAGATATTTATTGAATATATGGACATTTCATTTGCGATTCTAATTTATTTGTGCTTTTATATTGGTGAGCGATTTATTTTATTCATTTTGAAATTGCTCAGATATAAATTCATTGTTATTGCAAAGAAATGTCTTTTTCTTTCATCTCCTCGTTTCTTTGCAATGATAATTATTTTGTTAGAAAGGAGGTTTCGTATGAGAAAGTTAGAACTCAATATTAATAACAAAAATTATTCTTTAATGCTAACTAGAGAAAGTATTAAGTGGTTAGAAGCAAATGGCTTTAATGCTGCTGATTTTGATAAAAAGCCAATTACTTTTTATGATTTAATTTGGACAAGCTTATTTTTAGCAAATCATAAAGATGTTAATCCAAATTTAGCAATTAAATTACTTGAGACTTATCAAGCAAGTGGAAAAAATATAACTTCAGTTATTAAATTTGCAATTGAAGAATATCAAGCTTTTATGTCTGCCCTAGCCAATACAGATACGGAACAGTTAACGATAACAGAAATTTAGATGAAACTAATAAAACATATAAAACGCTTACTGAATGGTTTTATGAATTATTACCTATGGCCATTTTATATGGAATGTCTTATGAAGATTTTTGGGAAAAAGACCCAAATCTATTTTGGCTTTATCGTTATGTCTATTTTACAAGGTTAGAAATCGAACAAACTATTTTTAATCACAATGCTTGGCTACAGGGGGCTTATTTTAATGAAGCTTTATCTGTTTCATTGTGTAATGCTTTTACAAAACAAAAAGCAGAATATTCAAAAAAGCCTTATACATTTTTAAATGGAGAAATAACAGAAGAAGAAAAGAAAAAGCAACTAGAAATACAAGTTGCTGATATTAAAGCAAGAATTAAGCAAGTTAATAAAATTAAGAATTGTCAATAATTTCTAATTTAACTCTTTGGTTTAATCTTTACTGCTGTTCCACTAATTGAAATAGAATATGCAGTCCTTGTAGAAAATCGACAGCAAATTACTGCATCTCCTCCAAGTTCTCTACATTGTTTTCGTAAACGATCCTTTACTATTGTAAGTATCTGATTTAAATATTCCTCTTTTGGATATGGGGACTTTAATCTTTCTGTTACATATAAACTATCCAAAATTTCATAATCCTCTTTTAAATCAGTAGTAGTAATTATTATATTCTTTTCTTCCATATTATTTCTCCTATCTATATTTAGTATATCAGAAATTTAACAGCACTTAAACAAATATTTGTAATATTTTGGCAAACATTTAAGGGTCTTAAATCAATATGGAATTAAAAATATAATTAACAAAAAAACTTCCATAATAGAAGTTTTAACTCTTTGATTTAATCTTTACTGCTGTTCCACTAATTGAGAGGGTCCATGCAGATGATGTTATCATATGAGAAATATGACATCCTATAATTGCATTTCCACCTAGCTCCTTACATTGCTTCTTTAAACGATCTTTTACCATAGTGAGCATTTGGTTTAAGTATTCTTCTTTTGGGTATCGTTTTGTTAATTCCTCTGTAACATATAAACTATCCAAAATTTCATAATCTTCTTTTAAATCCAATGTTGTAATTATTATGTTTTTCTCTTCCATATTATTTTCTCCTATCTATACTTAGTATATCATAAATTTAACAGCACTTAAACAAATATTTGTAATATTTTGGCAAACATTTTAAGGGATTTGAAATCAATATGGAATAAAAAATATCATTAATAAAAAAACTTCCATAATAGAAGCCTTAACTCTTTGGTTTAATCTTTACTGCTGTTCCACTAATTGAAAGAGCAAATCTAACACTAGCAATGTGACAGCAAATTACTGCATCCCCTCCTAATTTTTTACATTGTTTTCTTAAGCGTTCCTTCATTATATCAAGCATCTGATTTAAAAATTCTTCTTTTGGATAAGGCCTTCTCATATCTTCAATTACATATAAGCTATCCAAAATTTCATAATCCACTTTTAAATCAGTAGTAGTAATTATTATATTCTTTTCTTCCATATTATTTCTCCTATCTATATTTAGTATAACAAAAATTTAGTAGCACTTGAATAAATATTTGTGATATTTTAACAAACTTTTAAAAAACTCAAAACCAATATAGAATTAAAAATGGCATTCACAAAAAAAACTTCTTTATTAGAAGTCTTAACTTTTTGATTTAATCTTTACTGCTGTTCCACTGATTGAGAGAGATCTTTCAACTGCCCCAGATCGTAAAAATTGACAGCCAATTACTGCATCTCCATCCAAATCTCTACATTTTCTTTTTATACGCTCCACCAGAATATTAAGAACTTTATCCACTTCTTCTTCTTTTGGACTTAGTGTTAAATGTTCTATTACATATAAGCTACCTAAAATTCCATAATCTTCTTTCAAATCCAATGTTGTAATTATTATGTTTTTTTCTTCCATATTATCTTCTCCTATCTATATTTAGTATATCAAAAATTTAATAAATTTTCTCTAATAATAAATTATTTTAATTTCATTTACAGAAAGGAGGTGAGAAAAATGAGTGAACAAATATTAAATTTAAAAATTAATTCTAATATAGATGGTATTGAAAAAGATATTGAAAATTTAACTTGTAAATTTAGAACTTTAAAAAGTCCAGTTGATACTGTAACGAATAGTGTTAAACAGTTAAAAAATGAACTTTCTTTATCTGGTACTTCTAAAAATATACAAGATGTTTCTTCTAGTTTAAATACACTAAAAAACAATAGTGAATCAATTGTAAATCTTTTAACAGAAATCAACAATTCTAAAGTAGATGGCAATGAATTTTTTCCAGATTTATCTGGCAGTATTGCCAATTTAGCTGGAATATCGACAATAATAGATACTATAGTTAATACAGATATAAAAGGTGCTACAACAAATATTAAAACTTTCTTTTCTACTTTCAAAGAAGGAAATGATATCAGTGGAATGTTTTCTGGTTTAAAAGAGTCTATTGGAGGAGTCACTAGTTCTATTGGAGGTTTATTTTCAAGTATTAGTCCTACTGTCTTAATTATTGGTGGAATTGCTCTTTTAATCGTTGGAATTATTGCAGTACTAAAAAACCTATATGATACTAATGAAGAATTTAGAGCTGGAGTTGATAACATCATTGCTTCTATTAGACCGACAATTGAAACATTCTTTGAAGCGATTGGAAACATTATTGGAGTTGTTATGGAAGTATTACAAAACCTATTTGAAAATGTCATTATGCCAGTTGCAGAGTTTCTAATTGGAGTTTTTAAAGTAGCTTGGGAAAATATCTCAATCATTTTAGAAAATGTAATTATTCCAATCATTACAAATTTAATTGAAACAATTTCTTGGTTATGGGACAATGTTTTAAAACCTGTGTCTGACTTTTTAATTGGAATATTTTTAAATGCATGGCAAAGCATTTCAAATATTTTTGAAAATGTATTACTTCCAATTATTCAAGGAATCATCAATACTTTTACTTGGCTATGGGATAATGTTTTAAAACCTATATGTGATTTTATGCAACAAATCTTTAAAACAGTCTTTGAAAATGTTTTTAAATCAATTGGAGAAAAAGTAGATGCTGTGAAAACTATTTTTGAAGGTATTATTAGCTTTGTAACAGGAATATTTTCACAAGATTGGGAAAAAGCTTGGGAAGGAATTAAAAAAGTATTTAGTGGCATTTGGGAAGGTTTAAAATCAGTAATCAAGACACCAATAAATGGCATTATTGATATTTTAGAAAAATTTATCAATAAAATTATTGATGGGTGGAATGGTTTTAAAAAAATACTGAACAAATTTAAAATCGACATTCCAGATTGGTTAGGTGGCGGTTCTTTTGGTTTTAAATTAGAAATGTCCAAATCAGTTGAAATTCCAAGACTTGAAAATGGTGGATTCCCTTCTCATGGTTCTCTGTTCATTGCTGGTGAAAATGGGCCTGAAATTGTTGGACATATTGGTTCAAGAACAGAAGTTTTAAATGGTTCACAAATTTCTGGTGCAATTTATAATGCGGTTTCTTCTGCAATGAGAGAAAATAGTTCTAGTTCAAAACAAGATATTAGAGTTTATGCAGAAGAAGGATTAATTGTAGAAAAAGTATCAAGAGGAATTAATCAACATGTAAAACAAACAGGTTCATTACCATTTACAATTCCAATATAATATATGAAAAAAAGGTAGTAGAATTTCTATTACCTTTTTTATCCTCCATAAAGTAGTTCTATTTTTGACAACTTATAAGTTAGTCCTGCTTCTGTACCAATGTCAAAGCGAAGTTGACTATATGTTCCACCAGGAAAGCTTAATTCAATGTAACTATTTCCTGCTTGTATGGTTCCCCTAGTTGAATTTGCTTCTGAAAAAGGTGCATAAAAGATTTGTATATATATGTTTTTAGTAACTGGTTCAGCAAAATAAATTCTTGCTTTTTTTAATCTTTTATAACTACTTGTACTGGAATATACCATTTGTGGATCTCCATTTGTAGTCGTAAATGTATTTCCCGAACGAGTTACTCCATGTAATGTGGAACTAAGATTTAAAATACTTGCTGCATATATTGATTTGTCAATCACAGATACAGAAGTTGGTACCATTTCACTGATAAATCCAGTATTGCTTTTTACCATCACTTTTGCATCTCCATTAGCACTAAAATACTTGAAGTTTTCTTTTTGCCAAGTAACTCCTCCATCAAAACTATAACTATCGATTCCACTTCTAGCATTCCCTTTTACAAATAAAGAAACATTATTTCTAGTAGTTGTTGTAGAACTACTATGTACTTCTATTCTATCTATTTTATAGGTTAATCCAGTTTCTGCTCCAATATCTAATCTAAGACGACTATAATTATTTTGTGGAATATCAAACGAAATTGATGTTGCACCCTCTTTAGCTGGTTTTGAAATAGAAGCTTGTTCAGAATGAGGATATCCATAAAATACTTGTACTCCCATATTTTGAGTAATTGGCTCTGCAAAATGGATGGTTACTCCATTTATCTGTTCATATTTTCCAATATCAGTAAAATCCATTATTGGATCATGAGATGTTGTAGTAAAGAGATTCCCAGATTGTGTCATATTTTTCATTGTATAAGTTTCAGCTGGATATATATTATATCCAATTGAAGTTGTTAAGGTAGGAGTTGAACTATCAATTTTAAATTCCCCACTTATCGCTGTTGATTCTCCACCATATTCATTTGTTCCTTTTAGCTTAATTTGATAAATCCCTGTTTCTGTTAACTTAATTTCAGCAGAAACACTTTTTCCACTTGCTTCCACAGTTGTTTCTCCTAAACTTACTCCATCTCGAACAAGTTCATAAGAGAAACCTGTTATATGAAAAGTATCAGTTGCTACAACTGTCAAGGTTGTCTCAGCAAGCCAAATATTATCAGTACTCATACTACTATAATTTAATATTGGACCTTCGGCACCCTCTAAAATAAAAGTTCTTTTGGCAACTGTCGTATTTCCTTCTGAATCACTTGCTTCATATGTAATTTCATATGTTCCAACTTCTAATTTTAATTCTCCTATTATTTTTACTGTATTCTCATTTACTTCTATCTCACCATCATTTTCATCAGTTATCGTTACTCCTTCATAAAAGTTATAAGTAGCAACTTGATTTAATTTTAATGTTACAGTCTCAGGATCAAAAGTAATTTTTGGGCCAGCACTATCTACAATATGAACAGTTCTAGTTACTTGAACTGTTTTTCCATTATTACTAGCTTGATAAGTAATCAAATAGGTTTTTCCAGCTACAGAAGTATCAACAGCATCTACTTTTACTCCCCCTAATTCAATACTTGTTTCATAACTTAAATTTCCCCCATCTATCGTTTTAGCAGTTGCTCCAAGTTCTTGATATGTATTACCTTGTTTCAATTTGATAACACTTTTCCCATTTAATGTTATAATGGGGTCTTCCGCATTATCTGGAATCATACATTTTCCTTCTTCATATTGAATCATTCTAATATTTTGATCATTTTTTCCTTTTATAGCACACCATTCATCATTATGAATTGCTAATGTTATTTCTCCTGTTACACTAATTTGTAACATTCCACCCTTTGGAATTTCTCCAGAATATTCTAACTGTGATCTTGTTTCTCCATCAAATAAAAATGTTTTTTCTTCAATAGTATCATTTAATATCATACTAGTGTAATATAAATTTCCACTTTCTAATATTCCGTAAGAACTATCTAAGAATGCACTTTTTCTAACACGCCCTAAAATATTTAAGATAATAGGTGTTGCTATAAGCGCAATAATCGCTAGTATTACAATAACTGCTAACAATTCTATTAATGTAAATCCTTTTCTTTTCATATCATCACAAGTCTTTCTATTTTTATTATAACAAATTTTTTTTAATAAAAAAAGAGAATAATTCTCTTCAAATTTATGAATATGTTATTCTCTATCATTTGCCATAACATCCTTTGTATATTCTCTGATTTGGTATTTTGGCAAATTGGTTATTTCCATAATCTTTTCTATTGGAAATTTTCTAATTACTAAATTTTTAGCAGTTTCCAGTTTTCCACACATAATTCCAAATTTTTCTCCGTGGCGAAAACCTTTATCATATTCTTCTTGCATAGCACGTTCCAGATTTTCTTTTATTCTTTCAAACATTGTTTCCCCCTTAAGCTTTGTATTCCATTATTTGTTTTTTTGATAGTTTTGTTGCTTTCATAATTACTTCTAACGGAATTCCATCTGCAAGCAGATTTTTAGCAGTCTCTAATTTTGCTTTTCTTTCTCCTTTTTTTACCCCCTTTTTTTCTCCTTCTGTATAAGCATCCATTCTTTGAAATTTCATTTCATCTTCATATTTCCAAAACATAATCTCACCCACTTTCGTTTTTATATATTTTGTTGGTTCTTCATTATAAGATTTTGCTAACTGAACAAAGATATCCAAATTCTTATTTTTAACACTTTCTAATTTTTCTATATTTTTTGCTGTAAATAATGTTTGATACTGATTTAAAATATTTTTTTCATGTTTGGCTTTTGCAACAAATATTTTTACTTCTCTTCCATCTTGAAATCT
>CANRVY010000040.1 GCA_947643405.1 uncultured Mycoplasmatota bacterium
TAAAAAAAGTAGCATATTCTTTTTGAATATACCACTTTGTCAACAGTCTGAAATATATCAAACCCATGATATATTTTTTTTGATGATCATCAAATATTATTTATTTCATTTTATATCCTCGTTGAGTATTTATAAATGATAAGTTTTATACTTTTGAGTGATTTGAAATTCCGATTTTGATAAAGGCCTAAGTCGGTGGGAATTTTGAATGAGCTCTATGGTTTTCTGATATATTCCATACTCTGGATCAATTGTATGCATATAACTTAAATAAAAACAAACAAAATTTCCCGTTGCCGTATTTGCTTTATATGTTTCTTGAGGACATCCATCCAATAAGATTTGAATATCGCCATATGTTGCAGAAGAACAGTCTACATCTAATTTATCTACATCGATAAAAGCTTGTAAACACTTTGATTTGCTTAATGAGATTACTTTTCTAATTCTACTTTTTATTTGGTCTAAATGAATTAAATGTTGTATCAAATCTTCTTCATTGCTAACGCTTAATAGCATTGCCATATTCCCAAATAAAATAGTTTCAGCCTCTATGCAAGCTTTTATAATTTCATAATATCTAGGATCTTTCACATAATTAGCTATATAATAAATAGCTTGTGCAAAAGATTTGTAATTTTCAATTAAATATGGTTTTCCAATAGAAAATTTTTCTTTTTGTAATTCTTCTAATATTTCATTAATATAAAGCGCCGATTCAGGCTTTAACATAACAAAAGATTGACTCATAATGCTTCTCCTTCCAATACCTTTTTCATATCTAATTCTTCATCATAATAATTAAATATTTTGTCATTCTTTATAAATAACCACTTGGTTGGATTTTTTCTACCTGCTGCATTTAATATCAAATTGCAATCTTCTTTTATTTTAAAATAAGTATCTTTCGAATTTGTAAATTTAGGATACTTTTGTGTTAATATTTCACTCAACTTATCAATTGCTTGTTCTGACATCATATTCTCCCTAATCCATTTGCTTTGCTTTGTTTCTTCTCCATGATATTTTAATCTTTTCAATTTTACCTTTTTAATATTAGGAAACTCTTTTAGACGTTCTTCTATATCTCGAATAAAATGTTCTGTGTCTAAATAATTAGTCAATGAAATATCCAATTTGATATTTTTCGCTCTTTTTACATTTTCGTTTGACCATATAGCTTTATTATATCTAGTTACCTGCATGTCCAATTCTGGATTTAATGAATTTATCATTATATTAATTTGATCAAAATAACGATTTATAAGCTCAAATTTTTTATCTTCAAAAAATAAATTCCCAGAAGTATAAAAACGTTTATTACGAAATAAATTGGAATAATTTGAAACTATTTGTGCTATCCCTTTCAATGTTTCATAATCTTGTAAACTTGTTTCACCATTCCCTGATAAAATAAATTTATCAAAATGTAATCCACTTTCAGAAAATTGTTTTAAAAGATTTTCTAATTGATCAAAATTCTCGTTTTTGTTCAAAAACTGTATATTATCTTTAGCAATACAATATGGACAGTTTTTGTCACAAGCAAAGGATTCAAAAAAAATTGCTAATCCATCATAATTTTTATTCATATTACTTCATTTCTTCCTTTAAAAGTTTTCTTTTTATTATAAATTATAAACAGCTTCTTGTCAAAAAAAATATATCTGATTTTGATATATTTTGTCATTTCTTATTTAATTTTTGTACTATTTTCTAATGATAAATAAAACTCATATCGTTTCATAGCTTCTTCTTTTTGATTTTCTAATAATTCTTTTGCATGCTTTGGATTAATAGCTTCTAACATAGCATATCTGGTTTGCCTCATCAAAAATTCTTCATATAAATTAAAATCGATATTTTTACTATCTAAGTGAAAAGTATCCGTTTCTGGTAGATAACGAAATATTGGAAAATACCCACTCGTAGTCGCCATTTTTTCCATCTCAACACTATTTTCCATTCCACCTTTTATGCCATGTGATATACAAGGTGTATAAGCAATTACAATAGATGGGCCCTTATGTGCTACTGCTTCTTTTAAGGCTTTGATTAGTTGCATTCCATTTGCGCCTAAAGAAACCTGTGCTACATAAGCGTTTGGATAAGAAAGCGCAATTCGAGCCAAATCTTTCTTAGATGTTTTTTTACCACTAGAGGCAAACGAAGCAATGGCGCCTTTCGGACTTGCTTTTGAAGACTGTCCTCCAGTATTAGAATACACTTGGCTATCTAATACTAAGATATTAATATTATCATTGCTAGCTAGAACATGATCGATTCCACTAAAACCAATGTCATAAGCCCAGCCATCTCCACCTATTGCAAAATGAGTTCTAGCTGGCAAATAGTCTTTTAAAATTTTAAATTCTGAAGGCAAAGATTCGTAATCTAATGATTGATATACCTTCTTTGTTACCTCATAATTGTTTGGATGATTTAAATATTCTTGTAACAGTTCTGTATTTGGATTATTTTCCTCTATTAATTTTTTCATTTGTTTCATTAAACGATTTTGAATGGTTTCAAAAGCTGTTAACATTCCATAGCCATATTCTGCATTATCTTCAAACAAGGAACTTGCCCATGCTACTGTATAGGGCATACTAGGCATGCTTCCCCCATAAATAGAAGAACATCCTGTGGCATTGGCAATTACCAAAGACTCACCAAAAAGTTGTGTTAGAAGTTTAATGTAAGCAGTTTCTCCGCATCCTGCACAAGCCCCTGAAAAAAAGAATTTTGGTTCTTTAAATTGAGTCCCTTTCATAGTATCCTTTGCTTCTTCTTGCTTTGTTGTTACATTTTTTATCAGGTAGTCAAACATATCTTGTGTTTTTTCTTTTAAAGACAGATCTAATTTTACTGTTTCTAATGCCTTCATTCCTTTTTTTCCAGGACAAGTTTTTAAACACACTCCACATCCAGTACAATCTTTTGGAGATATTGCAAGAATAAAATAATAAGAACTTCCAATTGCTTTTTTACAATTTCTCTTGATATATTCTGGAGCTTTTTCATATTCTTCTTCATTAAGCAAGAATGGTCGAATAACACCATGCGGACAAACAAAAGAACATTGATTACATTCTATACAATTATCAGAAATCCAACTTGGTACAATATCACTAATCGCTCTTTTTTCTAAATTGGCTGTTCCAGGAATAAAACTACCATCTTTATATGGAAGCATATCACTTGTTGTAAGTTCATTTCCAAGCCTTTTAGTCATCATCATATAAACATCATGAATATCATCTTTAATAATTGGTTTAATAGAAACATCATCAACCATTAACTCAGCAATATAGTTTTCGGCTTCTTCTATTGCAGAATAATTTGCATTTAATATACTTTCTCCTTTTTTAAAAAACTTATTTTTCACATACTCTTTCATTTTTTCTTTTGCAATCTTATAATCTAACAAATTAGAGGTTTTTATAATTGCTGCTTCCAAAATTGTACTGATTTTATTTTGAAGTCCAACTTTTCTAGCTAACTCATAAGCATTAATGATATAGAATTTAATATGTCGTTCTATCAAAATCTTTTTTATATGAGCTGGAAGAGAATCTAAAACTTCTTCTTTAGTCTTACTTGTATTTAAAAGAAAGATTCCATTTTCTTCTATTTGTTCTAAAACAGAGAAACTATGCAAATAGTTTTCTTTTGTTACTACAACTACACTAGGATTTTCAACATAATAAGTAGAACGAATTGGCTCATTAGAAAATCTTAAATGACTGGCAGTTACTCCACCTGATTTTTTGGAATCATATTCAAAATAGCCTTGTACATAATCTTCTGTATTTTCTCCAATCAATTTCATAATACTTTTTGAGGCACTCACCATGCCATCACTGCCATAACCATAAATTAAAAATTCTCGGCTCTTTTTTATTTTAAAATTTGAATCTTCAGATAAACTTAAATGAGTTAAATCATCTACAATCCCTATTGTAAAATTATTTTTTGGTTTTTCCTCTAACATATCATAAACCGCTTTTATCATTGCTGGAGTCGTATTTTTACTAGATAATCCATAACGTCCACCAACAACATTCATATCTTTTTCTTTCAAAATATTTACTACATCCAAGTATAATGGTTCTCCATTACTTCCTGCTTCTTTTGTTCGATCCAAAACTGCAACTTTCTTTACTGTAGATGGAATATTTTTTAAAAAATAATCTGGACTAAATGGTCGATATAAATGTACTTCTAATAGGCCGCAACGATAACCACTCTGATTTAAAACATCAATCGTTTCTTTAATGGTTTCACAAACAGATCCCATTGCGACAATCATTTTATCTGCTTTTGGATCTCCATAATACATGAATGGCTCATAATGAGTTCCTGCTTTTTTATTTAATATATTCATATAATTATTCACAATATCTGGAACAATATCATAATCCCTATTTCGTACTTCTGCCATTTGAAAATAAATATCATCATTTTCTGCTGTACCACGAATCACTGGATTTAAAGGGTTTAATGCCTTTCCTCGAAATTGATTTAATGCTTCTTCATCTACCATTTCTTTAAAATCAGATTTTTCTAACACTTCGATTTTTGAAAGCTCATGACTTGTTCTAAAACCATCAAAAAAATGCATAAAAGGAAGACTAGCTTTGATTGCTGATAAATGAGCAATCGCAGAAAGATAAGCTGTATCTTGTACAGAAGAAGATGCCAACATACAAAATCCAGTACTTCTGGCAGCATAAATATCTTGATGATCTCCAAAAATACTAAGTGCATGAGTAGATAGAGTTCTTGCTGCTACATGCATAACACAAGGTAGCATTTCTCCAGCCATTTTATACATATTTGGTATCATAAGTAATAATCCCTGACTAGCAGTATAAGTGCTTGTCAAACACCCAACCTGCAAAGAGCCGTGCACCATTCCTGCTGCCCCCGCTTCGCTTTGCATTTCTACTACTTTTACTTGATCATCAAATAAATTGGTAATACCTTTATTACTCCATTCATCGATGTGTTCAGCCATTGGGCTAGATGGAGTAATTGGATAAATTCCTGCTACTTCTGTAAAATAATAAGATGTTCGTGCACAAGCTTCATTCCCATCTACTGTAATTTTTTTTATCATGTTAGTCATCTCCTTTTCCTATCCACATTATAACACTATTTTTTTATACAAACAATTAGAAGTATAAAAACCGTTTTATACAATGAACACACTCTCTTCTAATAGATAGTATATCACGTCTCAAATTAATCCGTCAATGCTAATTGTTAAAAGCACTTTTCAGTTAATAAAAAAGAAAGTTCTACTTTCTAAATGTGTAAGTAGTCCCTTCTCTACTATCCTTTAATTCTACTCCTTTTTCTAAAAGATCATTTCTTATTTTATCTGCAAGTTCATAATTTTTCTCTTTTTTGGCTTCATTTCTTTTTCGTATCTGCTCTTCAATATAATCTTCTAGTTCTTTCTCTATTTTTGTTTCCTTCAAAAGATCCAAAGATAGTACTGAATCAAAAGACTCAATTAAATATAGTTTCGTTTCATTACTACAATCTGATTTTAACACATCATAAAGTATCGTAACTGCATTTGCGGTATTCAAATCATTCTCTAAAGCTTCTTTAAATTTCTGTTCATACTTTTCAATCTTATCAAGCTCTTTTTGACCAGAACGATCATTTCGAATTGAAGCGACTTTTCCTAGCAATTTCTGATAAGCATTCTTTGTTGCTTCCATTGCTTCATAACTAAATACAAGTTGACTTCTATAGTGACTATTTAAACAAAATAATCGATACACAAGTGAATTATATCCTTTGCTCTCCAACAGAGAAAGTGTTAGAAATTCTCCTTTTGATTTACTCATTTTCCCAGTACTATCATTTAAATGTTCTCCATGACACCAATAATTACACCATTTATGTCCAAGAAAACTTTCTGACTGAGCAATTTCATTTGTATGATGTGGAAAAATATTATCTACTCCACCACAATGAATATCTAAATATTCTCCTAAATATTTATAAGAGATACCAGAACATTCAATATGCCATCCAGGATATCCTCTTCCCCAAGGACTGTCCCATTGCATTACTTGATTTTCAAATTTAGAGAGAGTAAACCAAAGTCCAAAGTCTGCAGGGTTTCTCTTGGATTTATCTTCTTCTACATCTTCTCTAACTCCAACCAATAGATCTTCCTGATTTTTTCCTGAAAGCTCATAATAATTTGGAAATTTCGAAACATCAAAGTAAATATTTCCTCCTGCTTGATATGCATATCCTTTTTCTAATAGAACCTTGATCATTTCAATATATGTATCAATATGATCAGACGCTTTTTCTATAATAGTAGGGCGTTTTATATTTAGTTTATCAATATCACTCATAAATGCCTCAGTATAAAAGGCAGCTATTTCATAAACCGTTTTATGTTCTCTTAAAGCACCTTTCTGCATTTTATCTTCGCCTGTATCTCCATCACTTGTCATATGACCTACATCAGTAATATTCATAACTCGTTTTACATCATATCCTAAATATTCTAAAGATTTTTGCAATATATCTTCAAAAATATAAGTTCTAAGATTTCCAATATGGGCAAAATGATAAACAGTTGGCCCACATGTATACATTTTCACAATTCCCTCTTCATATGTAGAAAATTTTTCTACTTTTTTTGATAATGTATTATATAGTTTCATTTTCTCACCTTCTGGCTTTATTATAGCACATTCTTTTCTTTTGAAGCAATGATTTCATAGCTTAGTAGTTCAATTTGATTAGAAAGAAAATCCGGATTTAAATCCAATGAATCACTCAACTTAGTTGAAAGATATTTTTTATTATCATCTGGAAATACAGTAACAACATTTCCATCATTTTGTTCTTGAAATTTTATCGCCCCCAATAAGTTAGCCCCTGAAGAAATGCCAACTGCTAATCCCAGTTTTCGGGACAATAAGCGACTCATATTAACCGCATCTTGGTCATTAATTAAATAAATATCATCAATCAAGCCTCGATCTACAATTTTAGGTATTAAACCATCTCCAATCCCCTCAATTAGATGATCTTTCTTCTCTATGTATCCATTTTTTAAAATCGCGGCTCCTAAGGGTTCTATTGCAATAATTTGAATATTAGGGTTTTCTTTTTTTAAACGCTTCCCTACCCCCATTAAAGTACCACCTGTTCCTATTCCAGATATAAAACCGTCTATTGAAACTGGAAGCTGATTTAATATTTCAACAGCTGTTGTTTTATAATGAGCATTTACATTATCTTCATTATCAAATTGGTTTGGACGATATCCATTTATTTGATAAGCTAGTATATTTGCTCTTTTAATGCATTCTTCAAAGCCGCCCTCTTCTTTAGAAACCAAAATGATATTTGCACCATATAATTCTAACAATTTTATACGTTCTTTACTTACCCAATCGGGCATAAAAATAGTAACTGGATGCCTGTAATAAGCTCCCAAGGCTGCAAACGCAATTCCTGTATTGCCACTAGTTACTTCAATGATTGGCATACCATCTTTCAGTTCATTTCTCTGTTTAGCTTTTTTTAAAATGTAAAAAGCAACTCGATCTTTAATACTACCAGATAAATTATAAGATTCTAATTTTACATAAACTGATTTTAATTTTCCAGCTAGTTTATAATTAATTTTAATCATGGGAGTATTCCCTATTAATTGTTTCATTTTCTTCACCTACCTTACTATAAGTAATTATGCTATATTTGACACAGTTTAAGTGGAAATTTCTAAAAAATTATTGCATATTATAAATTAGTATGATATTATATATAAGTAAATTGCAATCGGACCTTTAGCTCAGTTGGTTAGAGCATCCGGCTCATAACCGGGCGGTCGTAGGTTCGAGTCCTACAAGGTCCACCACTTTTATTTGCAGGTGTGGCGAAATTGGCAGACGCACTAGACTTAGGATCTAGCGCCGTAAGGCATGGGGGTTCAAGTCCCTTCACCTGCACCAAATTTGATTAATACTCGAACTTCTCGGGATAATACTAAAACTACTCTCAAAATTAAATTGAAAGTAGTTTTTTATTTTATCAATTTAGAAAATACACTTGCATGACAACATGATAATTATGCTTAAATATCAAAATAAGAATTATATTTGAGGATATCCTTTTTCATAAAATCTAGTTATTCAATTCAAAAGACAATCTTGTTCTTCTTTTGTTATAAAAAGGAATCGTTCCATTACTTGAGCAGTAACTATATCTAGTTTCAAATCTTTCATCACTATAATAAATTCCATTAATTTAATGTCAGAATAGGCATCCATTCCTCTTCTACTTTTAGGAAATTCTGAATCTTGGTTGTTAACTCTTGCCTGCCTTAATAATTTTTCTGGATAATTATTAAGTGTTTTCTTATCATGGTCTGATATAAATAGAAAAAAGCATTTTTATATTCTTCTTTTAAACCGTTTTCACTAATATAGTCTTGAGTAGAATTTTCCATAGCAAGAGAAAAAACTTGTAGTATATTTCTAGAGAAAATATCAAATTCTACTATTCTAGTAGAAACGCCTTTTAAAATTTATCTTTTTCCCTGTATAATGCCATAATCACAAGGTAGTAGTATAATCTGCTCTTCTTCATCATGAACAAACTCCCCACATTGAATAAATTTACTGCCATCTGGGATATGAATTTTTAGCAATGTTTCATTATTAAAATTTTGCGTAATAGTTTTGCTCAATGAAGTAGCATTTATTCCATCCATAGCATGATCTTCTAATGTATCACATCCACGATATACAATCAGATCTTTTTCTGTAGAAATCTGATTATTCATTGCTTCAGAAAATAAATATAAATCGTAAATGTATTGAGGCGTAATTGGATGATAAGATTTAATGCTTCTTACAAAATCATCTATTTTTTTCTGTGATTGCTCAAATCTAGCAAGCGTGGTTCTTAATTTGTCTTTAGTATAATCAACCATAAAACGGTTAACAAAAAGCACTATCTTTAATATACTCTTTTAAAAATCGAGTTGTTCCTTCAGTTAAGGTTTGATACACATTATTATTTATGCACATAAAGTTCCCCAAAACTATTGCTAATATAACACATAAGAATTACAAAGGCAATAAATTAGGATTGTCGAAAGTTATTATACTCCCCTTTCTCTAATACCAAATTTGATTAATATTTGAATTTTAAAAAATTATAAGAGTTCTACTTTTTATATGCTAAAAATTTTTAATATGATGTTTATAAAATTTGAACTATTTTTTAATTTACTACACAAATATTCAGAATAAAAAAAGTAAGTTTCTTTCTTACTTTTGCAACATATTTAATAAATTAATTTTAAACATATCTTTTTCTGAATGTTGTTTTGAAACCATAACACCCTTAAATGTAACCAATTCTGATTGATGCCCCTCTGATAAGATATCTTCTGGGGTTAATGTATTTAACATTACAATAGACTCTTTTTCATATACAATATAGTGTAATTTAATGTCACCATGCACTTTAGAAAACATTGCATCTGTTGGCAATTTTAATTCATAAGTTTTTGTACCTTTTGCTTTATTTGTAGATATTAACTCGCCAAGAAAGTTACCTTCTTTTAGGGCTGGGTAATATTCAAAATACAATTTCTTATATGCTAACATATTATATTTTTTTAAAGATCGTTCTAACTTTTTAAATTCATTTTCATTTACATATTCAAAAAGAAATGTACCTTTCATATTTCCCCCTCCTCTTCTTGATAATTATAGGCTCTCTAAATCTACTTTATTATATCAAAAAACAAAAGCTTTTGTCAATGAATTACTCTGTTTAAAGTTTTTCAAATGTAAAAAAAGTCGTAAAATATAAGCTGACACCACAAAATGGGATCTATCCATTGTTGTATTCTTATTACATAATTTTATTCATATAAAAACCTCGTTTCTAAGTTAAGAAACAAGGTTTATATTATTTTACATCAAGAGTTTTACAATGTCTTTCCTACTTCTCCTAATGACTGTTCTTCTCCCATTAATTCCCCTTTTACTTCTTCTAATGCTGCTTTCTGAGCTGCTATTTCATCTAAAGTTGTATTAGAAGATACAGTAGTTTGTATATCACTTGATTGAGCTGCCATTTGTGCTTCTTCTGCTTGTTTTTGTTCTTCTAACCAATTCTGATAAACAGCCCAAATATCAGGAAATTGATTTTTCAAAATGTTTTCTGGAATATTTTTACATAATGCTGGATTATTCAATAACTGTGGCACTGTATAATTTCCATATACAACATCACTATAAGTTTCTGTTACTACTTCTCCTGCCACTGGCTTATTTCCGGCATTTAGCATTTCTTCTAATGCTGCTTGCTCTTCTGGAGATAAAATGTCCAAAATATCTTGATCTACGCTGTCTAATACAGAATCTGCATTTCCAGATGGTCGACTAGAAGTTCCACCATTTAAAACTCCATTCGTTCTATCATCTTGATATAAATCATCATCTACATCAGAATAATGAGTTCTTCCTTCTTCTACTATGATCCCTTCTGACAACTCAGGATGACGGTTTAAAATCTTATCAATTTCTTCCTCTGTACCAGTAATAATTTTATCACCAGTTGTTTTATCAATAATATTTCCTTTTCCATCTAAATATACATTAGGATTGGTGATAGTTAACTTACCTTCATCTATTACTACTACTTCTCCTATACCTTCAATATTCTCAACTTCTTGACGATGTTCTTCCATATATTCACCATAGTGATGATAAGTTTCTCCTTGAT
>CANRVY010000041.1 GCA_947643405.1 uncultured Mycoplasmatota bacterium
TATGAGGTAGAATTAAATTATGATTAAATTGGTGCGGTTGAAATTACAATAAAGACAAATAGAATTTTGTATCTATTTGTTCATAACTATAAATTTATAGTTTAAAATTCATTATTTAATTAAGCTTTTAGGACATTCAGGCTCATCTAATACCCAGAAAATACAAGCTTGACTACCTACACTAGCAGCATTAAGTCCTAACGCTTTTAAAATTGAAGCAAAAAATCTCATATATATACTCCTTCCTATGAAATATTTGTACTTGCAAGATATGTTTTATAATTGTTATATGGTAAATGAAAAAGTTTATATACCATAGGTGAAATTAAAAAACATTGAACAATAGGTGCAAAGATGAAACAGTTGGAAAGAAAGTTACTATTAATACATAAAGATAACATTATAAAAGTAATTGTAATAATAGTAGAAAGAAGTTTATAAATTCTTCTTCTTTTTTTATCAACGATAGGCCGTTTGCGAGTATCAGCAGGACTATTTTTGTAAATAAAGAAAATTGTAATAATACCAATTAAAAATTTCATATTGCTTGTTAAACTGATATATTGACACACAATAGGGACAAGTATAAATATCAGAATAGATGATATTAAACAAATCCAACTTTTAGTAGCGTGTAGTCCAAAAGAACATGTCCGAATGATGTTGAAGACTATCATAAATATAATTACTTCAGGGATAATTTTTAGAATACATGCTAATAAGAGTATTACAATTATCTTTGTAATAGTTAAATAAATTCCAACTAATCCATATTCTATCTCTGCTAAAGAAATTTGATCGATGGTAGGATTATATTTCTTAATTAGACATAATGAATTTTTTACAACATACTCCTTCATTGAATAGCTTCCTCCTATTTCTGCCTCATTTTAGCACACAGAAAATTAAAATATAGATGAATTTTATTTTTTTCGGTAAATGCAATACAAAAAGAAAAATAATGCTAAGAAAATATAAATTATCTTGCGTTCGTGCAGAAATATAGCACGCTCAGGAAAGTAAAATTAGAACCTCATTTATAAGTGCTATAATAGTTATGTCCTTGATAGGCGATTGTGTCGAATTTTGTCGAAATTTGCAAATTGAAAACACTTGAAATCGTCTTCAAAAAGGATTATAGTTAAATTGTAGGGGAGATTTAAGGGAAGGGAGATGTTAGTGTGACAGGAAAAGTGAAGTGGTTTAATAATGACAAAGGCTTCGGTTTCATCGAATACAAAGATGGAGAAGATATCTTTGTTCATTATTCGGCTATTTTATCAGAGGGCTACAAAACTTTAGTAGAAGGTCAATATGTTGAGTTTGAACTAGTTAGAACAGATAAGGGACTTCAAGCTAAAAATGTAGTAGAAATTAAGACTGCTTTAGTATAAGTAGTCTTTTTTTCACATAAAATAACATAATTTAAATAAAAAAAGTATGGTATAATAGAACTATAAGGAGGATTGATGTTATGAAATTTAACATTCGTGGAGAAAAAGTCAAAGTGACTGATGCGATTCGTAATCACATTGAAGAAAAGATTGGAAGATTAGATCGTTATTTTGAAACTCCAGACACGCTTACAGCTAATGTATTAGTCAAAGTACAAGGAATTAACCAAATTGTAGAAGTAACAATTCCTGCTAAAAAGTTTATTTTACGAGGTGAAGTAAAAGACAAAGATCTTTATGCTGCTATTGATTTAGCCTCTGACAAATTAGAAAGACAAATTCGTAAGAATAAAACGAGAATGAAAAGAAACAATAAAAAATCCCCTGTTATTGATTTCACACTTGATTTTGAAGAAGAAAATACAGAACAAGATGAAACAAAAATCGTGAAAAGAAAATTGATAGAAATGAAACCAATGAGTGAAGAAGAGGCAATTCTTCAAATGAATTTATTGGATCATGCTTTCTATATATTCAAAGATTCAGATACAAATGAGGTTGCAGTTGTTTATAGAAGACAAGATGACGATTATGGTATTATTAAAGTTAAATAAGGTATTTTACCTTATTTTTATGTGGAAAAAAGATTATATGAAAGCAAATTAAAATATCAGACTATGAGCTTGATCAAAAATATAATATTTTATAACACATAAAGTATGTAATAAAAATCATAGAATTATTATGGCGATAAATCATTTAATTTCAATTAAAACTCTATGATTTTTCTTTGTTTTTTGATAAAATAATAGGTATAGGTTTGAAAGGATAGATAATAAATGAAATTTTTGAAAAAAATATTTGATCATGAATATAAAGAATTAGAATCATTTAAAAAGATTGCCGACCAAGTAATTGCTTTAGATGAAGAAATGACGAAATTAACAGATAAACAATTACAAGCAAAAACAGAAGAGTTTAGAAAAAGATTAAAAGACGGGGAAACTTTAGAAGATATTAAAGTAGAAGCTTTTGCTGTAGCAAGAGAAGCAGCATTTCGTGTAATTGGAGAAAAACCTTTTTATGTACAAATTTTAGGTGGGCTTGCAATTCACTATGGAAACATTGCTGAAATGAAAACAGGAGAAGGAAAAACTTTAACTTGTACTCTTCCTGCTTATTTAAATGCTTTGACAGGTGAAGGTGTTCATGTCATCACTGTAAATGAATATTTGGCTGGACGTGATGCTGAATGGATGGGCAATATTTATCGCTTTTTAGGACTTACTGTAGGGGTAAACTATAGAGAATTAACTCCTAGTGAAAAAAAGGAAGTTTATAATTGTGATATTACGTATTCTACAAATAATGAAATTGGTTTTGACTATTTAAGAGATAACATGGTTGTAAGAGCTAGTGATAGAGTTCAAAGACCTCTTAATTTTGCAATCGTGGATGAAGTGGACTCTGTTTTAATTGATGAAGCAAGAACTCCATTAATTATTTCTGGTGGATATATGAAGTCAGCAAATTTATATATTGATACAGATAAATTTGTAAAAAAATTAAAAGAAAATGATGGATATATTTATGATGAAAAAACAAAAGCTGTTATCTTGGATGAAAAAGGAATTGAAGTAGCAGAAAAAGTGTTTCATCTAGATAATTTGTATGATATAAAAAATACTAATTTAGTACATTTTATCAATCAAGCATTGAGAGCGAATTATTCAATGAAACGTGATTTTGACTATGTTGTTAAAGATGGAGAAGTTGTGATTGTAGATCAGTTTACAGGTCGTTTAATGCAAGGGAGAACTTATTCAGAAGGACTTCATCAAGCAATAGAAGCAAAAGAAGGGGTTCAAATTCAAGAAGAAACAAAGACACTAGCAACGATTACATTCCAAAATCTATTTAGAATGTATAAAAAGTTGTCTGGAATGACAGGAACAGCCAAAACAGAAGAAGAAGAATTTAGAGATATTTATAATATGTATGTTATTTGTATTCCAACAAATAAACCTGTTATTAGAACAGATTATGGAGATTTGATTTTCGCAACCGCACAGGGAAAATATAAAGCGATTGTTGCAGAAATAGAAGAACGTCATAAAATAGGTCAACCAGTATTAGTTGGTACTGTAGCAGTAGAAACAAGTGAACTTATTAGTTCTATGCTTAAAAAGAAAAAAATTCCACATGAAGTTTTAAATGCAAAGAATAATGCAAGGGAAGCTGAAATTATTGCAAAAGCGGGTGAAAAAGGAGCTGTAACAATTGCAACGAATATGGCTGGACGTGGAACTGACATTAAATTGTCAGATGAAGTAAAATCACTTGGTGGACTAGCTGTTATTGGTACAGAACGTCATGAATCTCGTCGTATCGATAATCAGTTGCGTGGACGTTCAGGACGCCAAGGAGATCCAGGATTCTCTCAATTCTGTGTATCTTTCGAAGATGAACTTATGGTGCGTTTTGGAACTGATCGTGCCAAAACTTTACTTGCTAAAGTAGGTTTTGATGGAGAAGCTTCTATTCGAAATAAAATGCTTTCCAATTCTATGGAACAAGCACAGAAACGGGTAGAAGGCAATAATTTTGATATGCGTAAAACATTACTAGAATATGATGATGTTATTAATCAGCAACGAGAAATTATTTACGAAAAAAGAAATGAAATACTAGATTCAGAATCAATTCATGAAACCATTTTAAATACGTTCCATGATTATGTTAGTGAATTAGTAGAATCACATATTATGCCAGAAGGAGAATTAACAGATCAAGATTTAAATGAAATTAGAGAAGCAATCAATGAGTTGCTTAAAAATGATATTGACTTGGCTGATTTACAGAACCGAACAGTAGAAGAAACCATTGAAAATATTTATGGCAGGGTTATTGGTGAATATGATGAAAAATTAAAATCAATTCCAGAAGAAATTCAAAATGAATTTGAGAAAGCGATTACATTAAGAGTTATAGACACTCATTGGATGGATCATATTAATACAATGTCTAATTTACGTGAAGGAATCTATTTAAGAGGATATGGTCAAGAAAATCCACTACAAGCTTATACTAAAGAAGGCTTCGATTTATTTGATGAAATGTTAAATACGATTGATAAAGAGTCTACAATTTATTTGTTGCGTGCTGAAATAAGACAAAATATAGAAAGAAAACAAGTTGTAGAAGGAAAAGCAGTAGAAGATACAAACAAGGTAAAAAAACAGCAACCAAAGAGAGTTTCTAAAGTAGGTAGAAATGATCTTTGTCCATGCGGAAGTGGACTTAAATATAAGAATTGTTGTGGAAAATAGCTTATTTTATAAGAGTTCGTAATAATTTAGGAACGTTAAAAATGACAGAATTCATAGAAAAATATGAGTAATGTTCCCATTTTGATCCCGTAAAACAAATCTTTAATCACAAAAACAGCTAAAAATCCTTTAAAATAAAGGAAAAATCTAATGAGAACATTTTATGGAAACAAATTTAGATAGCATTCGTGCTATCTTTTTCATTGCTTACTAAAGGAATTTTAGTAGGAGGAAAAAGAAGTGTTGAAAGTAAGTGTTCGTAAAAGAGGAGATGTTTTTCAATATTGTTTTGAAATTGCTTCTCAAGAAAGAAAAAGAAAATATATTAGTAAGTCTGGATTTAAAACTAAAGCAGAAGCAGAAAAGCTTAATGTTTCAAGATAAGTTATTACAAAATGGGAAAATGAAGGAGGGCTACCAGAAATAAGTAACTTGCAGACTGTTGCAAAACTTTGTGGGGTTTCAGTAGATTATCTTTTAGATGAAGAACAAAATGTTGATTATCCAATATTAAGGGAAGAAATAATATTAGATAAAAATAATTATAGTAATAGATATGATTATGTTGTTTCTTATTTAAAAGAAGAATACGCAGATCAAGGTAATATATATGCTTTAACAGAAGTTGGCAAAAAAAATTCTAAATTAACTGAAATCATTGGTTTTTTAACATTTGGGTTAGCAATTTATCGTATATAACAGAATAGATTAGTAGCCCTGCTATTTGGTTTGTAGTTGAAATGGAAACGCAAAATTTAATCGTTAAAGCAACAAAAAATGTAATAGAGATTAGGGAATTATCAAGTTTAGTGGATACAAATAAATTCACTTTTGACAAGACTAAACTGTTGAAATTGAAAAATAAAATCTAAATGCAAAATTACAATTTATGGAGCAGATCGTATTTATGATTTGTTCTTTTTTTGATATAATTAGAGAGAAAGAAAAATAGTAATTTTTCGAACAGATAGGAGTGGTAAATATGTCAAAATGGTTTAAAGAGCATAAAAAAACAATAGGGTGGATAATAATCCTAATAGGTATAGTTGTTGCTTGTGCAATAAATTTATTGTGGTAAATTACAAGTATACTTTAAGATGTAAATAATTTAATATTTATATCTTATTTTTTTATGTTAAATTATTTACCAAGAGTTTAAGTGAGAACAGCAAATTACAGAGGTCAAAGAATCTATATAACAAGCTTGATGAAATAATAGTGGAAACAGAAGACTTAAATTCAGAAAGGAGTAAGTAATGAAGGCAGTATTAAGTGTAGATGTTGCTAAAGGAAAAAGTATGGTAATGTTATCTACAGAGTATGGAGAGATTTTAATTGAACCAAAAGAAATAAAACATAATTTAAAAGATTTTGATGAATTGAAAAATCAAATTAATAGTTTTAAATTAGAAGATTTAACAATATTTATGGAATCAACAGGAATCTATCATTTGCCAGTAGAAAGATATTTTAAAGAAAATGATTTTAATACTTTAGTAATCAATAGTTTAACTACTAAAAATAATTATGATACTTTAAGAAAAACAAAAACAGATACAAAAGATTGTATGAGATTAGCCAAGTTATTTTTTGTTAATGAAGTGGAATATCACGATTTATCAAAGAAAGATTTATATGCCAATTTAAAAGCATTGACAAGGCAATATTTTTATCTAACACAATTAAATGTTAGTTGTAAAAATAGATATAAAAGACTAATCAATATTTGTTTTCTAGAGCTTGAAGAAATATTCAAAGGCAGTAGAATTTATGAAGAAACAGCTTTAAATTTTATAAAAACATTTCCTCATGCTTATATTGTTAAAGAAAAAAGAATTGATGCTTTATATAATAACTTGTATAAAACCAATTCAAGACATGATTATTATTACAAAAGATTAGCAAATAAGATTAAAGAAATTTCTCTTAATTCTTATCTAGGAGTAGATAAAGATCATTCAGATGTTAAAAATTTATCCGATATGGCAAGTATTTTACAGGAAAATATTAAAACAATAAATGAGTTAAAAGACAAGATGATTGAAACAGCAAAAGAATCACCTTACTTTGATATTATCAATTCGTTTTATGGTATTGGAGAAGTATTAACAACAGAATTACTTGGAGAACTTGGAGATATTACAAGATTTGATAATCATAAACAATTAATTGCTTTTTGTGGTTTAGATCCAACCATTATCCAATCTGGAAAAAGTATTAATGTTCATGGAACGATTTCTAAACGAGGAAACAAATATGTAAGATGGATCTTATTTAATATTAGCCAAATGGTAGTTAAGTTAGGTCACCAATGTCCAGAACATCCAGTATATAATTATTATTTAACAAAAAAAGCAGAAGGCAAACATTACTATGAAAGCCTAACTGCGTGTTCAACAAAAATATTAAGAATGTTATATACAATGTGCAAAAATAATACAACATTCAAAATAAATTAACAAATTCATTTTATCACATATATCACTATAATACACGAAAATTTTAAAAAAATGCCTATTTTCGTGATTTTAGTCGTGGTATAATATTTTTATAAATTTAGTATTGACAAAACTTAGATAGTCAATTTGTTGAATATGATATTAAATTTGTAAAAGAATTTATACAAAATGTAAAAGCATTTTTATTTATAATATTTCAAATTCATAATAAAATGTTTTTGAGGTGAAATTATGACTTTAGGAAATAAAATTGTTGAACTTAGAAAAAAACGAAATTTAACACAAGAACAATTGTCAGAAAAATTAGGTATAACAAGACAAACTTTATCAAATTGGGAAAAAGACATTACGAATCCTGACATTATACAAGCTAAGAATATAGCATCATTCTTTAAAATCACTTTAGATGATTTAACAGATAACAAGTTGGAGATTAATTGTTCAAAGAAAAATATTTTATGTAACTTAGTAAATAAAAATTGTAACTTAGATATGCTATCTGATGATTACAATGAGGTGTTTGGTAAAGTATGTACTATATTAGAAGCAAATGATGAATTTGTAAAATTCTCTTTTAAGGATAAAAGTAAAGTAATAGAAAAATTAGTGGATATTAATTTAATTACATCATTCAGAATTGTAGAAAGTGAGAATGATAAATAATGGAAATATTTATAGGAATTGTAATAGTGATTATGTTGATTGATATTGAGGAAAAGTTAAAAAAGTTACAAGTAAAAGAAAAACAAAATCATTTAAATATAGGTAATTATTTGAATAAGCAAGTTTATATTGTTTTAGATAATGAAAATGTAACTGATTATTATTTGTTTAGCTCAGTAACAGAAACTATGGGCAAAATAATAGATTATGATGATACGTGGTTTATATTTAGTTACTATAATAAAAATAAAAGAAAAAATATAACCCAATATCTAAGAATAAGTGATTTAAAAAGTATTAATGTAATCAGATAAATTACAAGAGGTTGTTTTTCTGAATGTTTTGATGATATTAATAAGAAAGAAACTATAAAAATAATAAAATATTTTCTAGAAAGAGGAAATCAAGTTCAAATTTCTACAAAAAAGTATGTTTCTTATAATGATATGGAAGAAATAATTCCATTTATAAAATATTATGGTCAATTTGTAATTTTTGTTAGTTCTAGTACAATTACCAATTATACAAGATGTAACGATTAAAGATCTTACTTTATATAAAGAATTAATTACAAATAAAAAAATATCGGATGTTAGTTTTACTTTATTAAATGCTTCTTTGAAAAAAGAAACAGGAAAAGAATTAATGGAAGAAAAAGATTATCATTCTTTAGAATTGATTACAAAAGATGGAAAAGTAACAAACGCAGGATTACTATTATCTGATCAAGGAGGCCTTGTTCAATCTAGAATTTTTTGTACATGATGGAATGGTTTAGTAAAAGGTTCCATAAATGGAGATGCATTAGATGATAAAGAGTATACTGGAAGTATTATAATTTTACTTCAAAATGCAGAGGCATTTATAAAAAATAATTCTAAAGTTAGTTGGCAAATAGAAGGAATGAAAAGAATAGAAATAGAAGATTATCCATTACGAGCAATTCGTGAAGCGATTGTGAATGCTATTATACATCGTGATTATCAAATGACTGGATCTGAAATTCATATTGATATATTTGATGATAGGTTAGAAATAACTTCCCCAGGAGGAATGTTAGATGGAAGTTTTGTTCAGAGTTTAGATATTACAAAGATTTCTTCTATGAGAAGAAATAGAGTTATTTCAGATATTTTTAATCGTTTACATTTTATGGAAAGAAGAGGTAGTGGATTAATTCGAATTATTGAGTCATATAGAAGTTTTCATAAAAGTCCAATTTTTTATTCAGATATTTCTTCTTTTAAAGTAACATTTCCAAATAGAAGTTACATACCGATTTACCGTACTATTAAGAGTAATAAAAATATGGTTAGTGATGAAGATTATTTTATCATTAAATTGCACAAAAATTTAACTGGAAAAGTTAGAAATCAGACGTTTACTCAAATTTATAAGTTGTTTGAATTATTTTCTTACCAGTTTGATTTTAAAAGAGAAAATATAGAGGAAGTACTTCAAATAAAAAAGTCAAGAGCTTCCGATATTTTAGGACTTTTATTAGATTATGATTTGATAGAACCAACAGAACCTACACGGTATAAGTTTAAAAAGTAATGGTGTTTTCTTTCCAATCTTTATAGTTTATGGTACAATGATAGTAAGAAAGAAGGTTTTTGTTATGAACGAGAAAAAGAAAATTTTAGTAGTAATTGGTGTAATAGTAGCTTTTGTCGCTTTGATTGCTTTTGGAATGATTCAAGCAAGTATGAATAGAAGTAAAATGATGAAAAAATTTACAGATGCATATGCTTCTAGTGAAGAACAATTTATTTATATAGGGCGTCCTGGTTGTGGTGCTTGTACAACTTTTCAGCCAACATTAGAAAAGGTAACAAAAGAATATAAAATAAATTATATATATATTAATACTGATCAATTAAAAGAAAGTCAAGTACGTACAATCGTAGATAATTTAGGACTTGATTGGGATGATTTCGGGACCCCTACAATTGCAGTTGTAAAAGATAATCAGGTAGTAAAAACAACGATTGGAGTAATATCAGAGGAGGCATTAATTACATTCTTAAAGGATAGTAATATAATTTCTGAATAAGGAAGTGAAAATGAATGGAAAATGAAGTTTATAGAAAAGCAAAAGAATTTAAAGAGCGTTATCCATTTACGATTGCTTGGAGATTAAAAGCGCACGCTAAAATAGCGGAGTTGCATTTAAATCCTGGAGAAGTTGTAAAGTATGCTTTTGCAGCACAAAAAAATGATAATCCTTTTGATATTATTACAACTTATATAGTTGTACTTACAAATAAAAGAATTTTATTAGCTCAGAAAAGATTGTTATTTGGATATTTTTTTACAGCAATCACTCCTGATATGTTTAATGATTTAGAAGTTAAGATGGGACTCTTTTGGGGGAAAATTTATATTGATACTGTAAAAGAATTCGTGCATCTTTCTAATTTACAAAGAGAAGCTTTGCCAGAGATAGAAACATGTATTACTGAGTATATGATGCGAGAAAAAAGAAGATATGTGAAAGTCAGTGAATAGACTTTCTTTTTTTGAAAAAAAAATCCAGTTTTGAAAAGAAAATGTTATAATTTGACAAATTTAAAAAAGTTCATTTTTTGAACTTTTTTTGTTTGTAAAAAGAAAGAATGAAACTAAATGACTACAAAAATGAATATAGAATTTAAAATAAGTTATACTAAATTTAGAATAGAAATGAAATGGAGTGAATATTATGCAATCGAAGAAGGGATTTACCTTAATCGAGCTTTTGGCTGTCCTAATAATAATAGGAGTAATAGTGTTGATCACAGTACCAATCGTGATGG
>CANRVY010000042.1 GCA_947643405.1 uncultured Mycoplasmatota bacterium
AGATAAAAAAAGTAGCATATTCTTTTTGAATATACCACTTTGTCAACAGTCTGAAGCGATACTAATATCGCTTTATTTTTTGCTTTGGTTTTTCATTATAAGCTGTTTCTACAATTGCACCTGAAATATCAACTTGCCATGGATATTCCTTATCTTCTTCATAAACTTGTACCATTTGTTGGTCACATCCAACTGCACAAATTTTATTTTCTGTTGGATACTCAGTTTTTTCACCATTCACACTTACTTCAAATCCATAGTGTGTTCCCATAGTGGGTGTTGTTCTTCTCAAGCGAAACTTTCCCCCAGGTGTTACAATAAATTTACCAGTTTCCCCTAATTGAAGGCAAATTGGGTTGCTTATTTTTGTGTTACTAATCATAAATTCTCCTCCAAATTTATTATATCATATAGGAATAAGATAAATCAACAATTGCTTATATAATTATCAACAATTGTTCGATCATGAAAAGGAATTTTTTCATTTCCAATTATCATCACTTCTTCATGCCCTTTCCCCAAAATAAGTAAAACATCATTTTTCGTTAATTTTGAAATTCCTTTATAAATAGCATCTTTTCGATCCTTACAAACTTCATAATTTGTATTTTTCAATTCTTTCGTCATATCATCAATGATTTGTTCAAATGGTTCTTCATGCAAGTCATCACTTGTGAAAATAGCAAATTTACACATATCTGTAGCCATTTCTGCCATAATTGGACGTTTCAAACGATCTCTTGATCCTGTACAACCAAATACCACATAAATATTCCCTTTTGTTGCCTCTTTCACAGTACCAATAATCTTTTCCATGGCATCTGGTGTATGTGCATAATCAATTATAATTAAATTATTATGATAATTAACCATTTCCATTCTACCACCAGGACTTTCTAATTGTGATAAAAAAGATCGATCTATTTTAATTTTCAATTGTTCTAGTACAATTAAAGCAGTTAATAAATTATAAATATTATATTTTCCAATCAAATTAGTTTTTATTTCTGAAATGGTTTCTTTATATTCATATCGGAAAACAGTTCCAGATAAGTTAAGATTAAAATCAAGAATTCGATAATCTCCTCCATCAAAACCATAAGTAACATTATGATTTTTTGGCAAAAGATAATATTCTTTATAAGCATCATCATCATTTATAATAGCAAGACCATTTCTTGGCAAATATTCAAATAATTTTTGTTTTGCTAATGCATAATTTTCCATTGTTTTATGATAATCCAAATGATCTTGTGTTAAATTAGTAAAAATTGCACAATCAAAAGGTACTCCTTCTAATCTCCCATAAGAGAGACCTTGACTACTTACTTCTAAAACCACATATTTGCAATTTTCATCATATGCGTCTAATAATAACTCATATAAATCACAAATATCTGGAGTTGTATTATTTAAAATCGCTTTTCTTTCCATTCCAATATAAAATCCTATTGTACCAATATATGCAGATTTATTTCCTGAACGATTTAATAATTCTGATAATAAATATGCACTAGTTGTTTTCCCATTTGTCCCAGTTATTCCAATAATAGTCATACTTTCCAAATAAGAATGATATAGTAACTTTAATTCATTTAGTAAATATTCTCTTGGATTATCTACATTCAAAGTTTCTACAGAATAAGAACCCTTTTCACATACAATTCTACTTGCTCCGTTTTCGATTGCTTTTTCGATATAAATATCTCCATTACTGTTAATTCCTTTTAGAGCTACAAAAGTATCCCCTTTTTTTACTTTTCTAGAATCTGTTTTTATCGTTATCATGTAATCACCTTAACGTTATTTTACTATAAAATCCTATTTGAATCAAGGAAACGAATAAAAACACAAAATTGCTTCACAATAAAATAAGAAAGGAGAACTTATGAATATTCCTTTATACTGTATGATATTTTTTTCAAAAGTAATAGAAAACGCACTTGCTACATTGCGCTTAATTGTAGTAGCAAATGGGAAAAAATGGTTAGGAGCCATTCTACAATTTATTGTCGCATTAGTTTGGGTATTTGTAACTGGAGCAGTCGTCACAGGAATTAAAGAGGACCCATTTAAAATTATTATTTTTGCTATTGGTTCTTTTGTAGGCTCTTATGTAGGTTCCATTATAGAGGAAAAACTAGCTCTTGGAAATAATATGATTACCGCAATTATAGACCCTAAATTTTATCCTGCTATCATAAAAGAATTAAAAAAAGAACACTATGGTGTTACAATTTTAGAAGGCAATAAACAAAATAAAATAATTCTATTAATCGCAATTCCTAGAAAAGAAAGAACTGAAGTAACAGAGATTATTACAAAATATGATTCTAATGCTTTCATTAGTGCGGAAAAAGTTGTTCCAATTTCGCAAACTCATTTGCAACATCAGTAATAATATAAATATCCTTTCGCTTTTTTAATAACTTTAATATCTGCTCTTTCTGATTAATGGTAAAAAAGCCAATCTTTTTATTCATTCTAATTTGTTCAATATAATGATAAGTAAAAAAATTGTAATTAAAATGATTGTAAATCCTATTATTATTTAAAGAGTAACCAATTAACAAACCAACCTTTATTGTTGGTTTTATTTTTTTTAAATATTTTAAATTAGAGTACCAAAAACTTATGATTATAATATTTAAATCAGAATATCGTTCTACGATGGATATTACTTTTTTTACTAATTCAATACTATCTTCTTTTAATTCTATACAAATCATTTTTTCACTATGAATCGCTTTTAATAATTCTTCTAATGTTAATATGGATTCTTTTCCAAATTGATATTGTTTTAATTCTTTTAATGTCATATATTTAACAATTCCAATTCCATCACTAACAAAATCAATGATGGGATCATGCAATACCACAACTTCTAAATCTTTTGTTAATCTAACATCACATTCAATTCCAGATATATAAGATTTTGATAAAGCATTTAATAGTG
Source organism: uncultured Mycoplasmatota bacterium (assembly GCA_947643405.1). Taxonomy (GTDB): domain Bacteria; phylum Bacillota_I; class Bacilli_A; order RF39; family UBA660; genus MGBC102946. The sequence continues at coordinate 2,957 of CANRVY010000042.1, forward strand.
ATTGTTTGGAATTTCCAATATCTGTTTTAGATAATTTTCCTCTATGAGCAATCAATTTCATGTTACAATATATGAAAAAAAATAAAGAAACATTCTCTATTTTTTTAATTCTTCTTTTACATAAGCATAAACTTCTTCATGAATTTCTGGAATACTTTTTATATCATTCCCTTTATTACATTCAATCTTTTTAAATTCATATAAATCCGCTATTTCAAGATAAGCTAACTCTGCATGTTTTAAATGCTCTGAATCCGACTCATTTTGATCTAATTTTTCAGTTCGATTCTTTCGAAGTACAGTAGCTTGTTCAAAAGGCATATGAAGAAACACTCGAATGTCTGGTCTTGGAAGTTCTAACAAACCAAATTCCAAATCTTCTATCCAATGATACATCTTTATTCTCTTTTCCTTTTCTAATATTTTTCCACCTTGATGAGCCATATTAGAATATGTATATCGGTCCAATATAACATGAATTCCATTCTCCAATAAAAATGAAATCTTTGGAAGATTATATTTCCTATCTGCTGCATAATAAAGAGAGGATACTTCTGGGTCTACAGATGGAGCTCCTTCAGGAAAATACCCTTCTCCAATATGAGGCTTTCCTAAATAACATCCACCTACAATTTTTCCTGTAGGAGAATTATAATTTGGAAAAGAAAATTCTTCTATTTTATATCCTTCTTTTTTCAATCCCTCTAATAAAAATTTTGTTTGTGTTTCTTTACCAGAACAGTCTGTTCCTTCAATGACTATTAATTTTCCTCTCATTTTATCTACCTCTTTTTTACATATTCCACATGTTTATAAGAAATTGGCTCCTGAAATTCAGACAAGACATTTCTTTTCCATTTTTTTTCATCAAACTCTGGAAAATATGCATCTGCATTTTTCTCTTCAGCATCTATTTCTGTCAAATATATTTTGGTGGCATATTCCAAAAATAATTTGTAAATTTGAGCTCCACCTATCACAACAAACGCTTCTTTTTCCCGCTCAAGTAATTCTTCTAATGAATGATAACATGTTGCCTCACTAGGAAAATTAGAGCCACGTTGACTTAAAATAATATGTCTTCTTCCTGGCAACATTTTTGGGAGAGATTCAAATGTTTTTCTCCCCATAACAATGCTCTTTCCCATTGTCATTTTTTTAAAAAACGCCAAATCCTCTGGGATATGCCAAATTAATTGATTCTCTTTTCCCAATTCATTATTTTTTCCAATGGCTGCTATTAAAATAATGTCCATTTATACAGATACCTTCATTGCTATCTTTCCATGATGCTGATAATTTTCTAGTTTAATATCTTTTAATTCTTTTGAATTATCAAATTGAAAGAAATCTTTTATTTCTGGATTAATCCATAATTTTGGTGCTTCAAAATCTCCCATTTCTTTATAGCGTCTCATTTGCTCTTGAATACCTTCTATTTCATTTACATATAAATGAACATCTTTTGCACTCCAATATAGCATTCCCGGCTTCAGTCCAGTTACCTGAGCTATTAAATGAACCAACACAGCATACTGAGTAACATTAAATGGAAGTCCTAATCCTACATCAGTAGAACGTTGTGTTACAACACAGTTTAATTTTCCTTCTGTTACATCCCACATACTATTCCACACACATGATGGTAAAACTGCAGTATCTAAAAATTCATCCTGCCATAAACTCATCACCATTCTGCGGTCCTCTGGATTGTTTTTTATTTTCTCAATTAACTTTTGTGTCAATTGATATTTTTTTACAATATAACCATACGCGGTTCCTATTGTATGAGCCCATTCCTTTCCAAAAAATTTTTCAGATTTCAAATTTCCTTCTTCATCATATGTTCTATATACACCATCTTCATCTATTTTCCACTCATTCCAAACTTTAACGCCTCTTTCTTGAAGCTCTCTTACATCATTACTTTGTAATTGATAAAACCAAAGCATTTCAATAACTGCTGATTTAAAAGCAACAAATTTTGTAGTTAATATTGGAAACTCTTCGCTTAAATCAAACGACATAGAATAATATGGTAATTTAATTGTATCTACACCAGTTCGATTATGAACTTGTGTTCCTTCTGTTAAAATTTTATTACATAAATTTAAATATTCTTTATCCCACTTTGACATTCTCACAACCTACTCTCTAATGTCATTATATCCTGAACATACTTTCATGTCAAGAAAAAAAGACCTACTTTTTCATAGAGTCTTACTCAATAATATCATTATTAAGAAACTTTACATCCAAATATTTTCTACTCGATAAAAAATCACACATATGAACAAATTTTTGATACTTTCCCTTTGGATATGGCAAAATTGCTTTACTATAAGGATTTGTTGTCCACTGTCCCATATGACTTTCTATCATCGTTGTAATCAATGTAATTTCATCTTCTGTTAAAGTGAGTTCTGCTTTTTTATCTCTTATAAAATTAGCAATCACTAATGGATGGTCAAATATACAATACTTACTTTTTACAAGACCATCTTTAAGTCCATCATGTACTAATAAAGCCAGTAAAATCATATCTTTTTCATCAGCTGTAAATACATTTCCAATCACTTCATTTTCTAATAAATCATGGGCAATTCGAATTGCAACTTTTGTATGTCTTACCAAACCTCCATCTCCTAATGAAAACGATGGATGATATTTTCCTGTCGAACTCGCTGCAATCTCAAAAAAATAATCAGGTAACATTTCCAATAACTTTTCTGCATTCTCTTTAAAATGAGGATTTTTAAAATATAATAATTCCTTCTCAAAAACTTCTTTTTTACTCATACTGCTCACCTATCAATTGATATAAAATTTGATTGGAAATATAAATAAACCTTTCATCGATTTTAATATTTCCATTTTCTTCTATCAATTTGCCTTCCTTTAATAAATCCTTTATCACAGAATACTCTTTTAAATCTCTATGATATTTTTTTTCAAATTCTAATAATGAAATTCCATCTAATTTGCGCAATCCCAAGATGAGTTCATTCTCAATGGTCTCATTTATCGATAGTTTATGAATTTCTTTTCTATAGTTTCCACTTAGATAATGATTCCAATTTCTAGTATTTTCATAGCGTTCTCCACCTATATATCCTGCTGCTCCTAGTCCAAAACCATAATATTCCAAGTTATTCCAATAAACCAAATTATGATTTGATTCATAGCCTTTTAAACCAAAATTGCTCACTTCATAATGCTTAAACTGATGTTCTTGCAATAATTGTTCTATCTTTTGGTACATAGCATAATCTAATTCTTCTTCTATTGGCTCAACATTATGAACATTCAACATTGTATGTGGTTCTATCATTAAAGAATAAGTTGAAATATGAGGAATATCAAGCTTTAAAAACGCAATAATATCTTCTTCTACTTCTTTTAAAGTTTCATTTGGTAATGCATAAATTAAATCTACATTAATATTTAAAAATCCAATCTTTTTTAACATTTTTATTTTTTCTTTTATTTCACTTATTTGATGATGACGATTTAAAAACTGTAAATATTTTGAATGAAATGTTTCCACACCAATACTAATACGATTCACACCAAATTGCTTTAAAAGAATCGCTTTTTCTTCTGTGATATTTTCAATATTGCATTCAAATGTAAACTCAATACATTCACTCAAATCAAATATTTGCAAAATAGAAAATAAATATTTCAATTCTTTTATATTTAAAGCACTTGGAGTTCCGCCTCCAATATAAAGCGTTTTCACTTTTTCAAATTGATAATATGTTTCAATTTCTTTTTTTAATTGTGCTAAATATTGTTCCACCCAATCAGAACGATAAAAAAATTTAGGAAAATCGCAATAGGAACAAATAGAAGAACAAAAGGGAATATGAACATAAACAGATTTCATTTTTTTCTACCTGCTATTAAAATTTTAATTCTTCCATCTCTATCAATTCCCTTAGCTTCATAGAATCCTTTCAATTCCTCTACCATCCCATGAATGGTTGCTTTCTTTATAAAATCAGTATCATCAAACCCTTGTCTTAAAGCATACATATATAGAGGATTAATAATAAATTTCACAGTCTGATTAATTTTTCTTCTATAAGAAGACTGCATTTTAATATCACAAAGCAAACTAATTTGCTCATCACTCAAATATTGCCATCTTTTATCTTCTAAAGTTTTTTCCATAAGACATCACACTAAATTCTTTTCTTAGCTTCTTCTATCTGCTCCACAGTTGCAAATTTTCCGTCTAATCTTGGCTGGGTCAAAGCAGACATATTTGGTCCATTCGTTCCTTGATTATTTAACGTATCTAATCTATTTTCTGCTAACCGTTTTTTTACATCTTCTAATATTGCAGCATCTGTTTCAATACGTTGTAACCTTTTTGTCAAATCATCATAAACAATATCAAAAGTAACCCTCTCAGTTTCTAATTTTCCCAAGTTGATTTCCTCTACAATTTGTGGAATCGTCAATCCACGTAATAATAATGCTGTAGCTGCGTAAATCCTTTTTCTAACTTCAACTGTTTCCACTGTCTTTGGAGTATTTCTATCTATAATTGGTTTTACTAATGTATATCTTGCAAAATCAATCTTGGGTAATCTTTGTGTTAAATAAGTACAAACAGTTGCATTACTAATTTTATATCTATTTTCGGTAAAAAACTTAGCAACTTGTCTTGTTGATGCACCAGTCTCAATTGTATAATCTGCTACTTCTTTTACTCTTCTTACCATTTCTTCATGTTTTTGCTCTGCCACACTTTTTTGTTCCCCAAACTCTTCTTTTGGCATGTTATTCCTCCCCCATACTAAGTACTGACAAGAACGCTTCTTGTGGAATCTCTACACTTCCCACCATCTTCATTCTCTTCTTTCCTTCTTTTTGTTTTTCTAAAAGTTTTCTTTTTCTACTGACATCTCCACCATAACATTTGGCAAGCACATCTTTACGTACTGCTTTAATATCTGCCCTTGCAATTACTTTATTTCCAATACTTGCCTGAATAGGTACTTCAAATTGTTGTCTTGGAATTAATTTACGCAACGTTTCTACAACTGCTTTTCCACGTTTATACGCAAAGTCTTTGTGAACAATCACACTTAAAGCATCTACAACTTCTCCATTTAATAAAATATCCATTTTTACCAAATCACTACTTTGATAACCAATTAATTCATAGTCAAAGGAAGCATATCCTTTGGTTGATGATTTTAATTTATCAAAAAAATCATAGACTATTTCAGATAGTGGAATTTCATAATGAATATTCACTCTTGTTGGGTCCAAATATTCCATTCCTATATAAGTACCACGTTTATCTTGACAGAGTTCCATAATTGCCCCAATATAATTGCTTGGCACAAAAATATTTGTTCGAATATAAGGTTCTTTAATATCTGCAATTCTTGCTCTTTCTGGCATTTTAACAGGACTATCAATCATAAGATTTGTCTTATCAGTTAACAAAACATCATAAATAACAGAAGGGCTGGTTGCTATTAAATCAATGCGAAATTCTCTTTCAATTCGTTCTTCTATAATTTCCATATGTAATAATCCCAGAAAACCACAACGAAATCCAAATCCCAAAGCTTTTGAAGTTTCAGGCTCAAATTCTAAAGAAGCATCATTCAATTTTAATTTTTCTAAAGCCTCTCTAAGTTCTGGAAACTTGCTAGATTCAATTGGATATAACCCACAAAATACCATTGGTTTCATTGGCTTATAACCTGGTAAGCTATTATCTGCAGGATTTTCATCTAATGTAATTGTATCTCCTACCTTTACGTCTTCAATATTCTTAATGCTTGCACAGATATATCCAACTTCTCCAGTCGCTAATTCTTTCTTTTTTACTTCTTTCGGATTATGAATTCCTAATTCTACAACATCATAACTAGCATTTGTTGCCATCATCCTAATTTTTTCTCCAACTTTTAAAGTCCCATTTACAATACGAGCCAAAGCAACAATCCCTCGATAAGAATCATAATAACTATCAAAAATTAAGGCTTGTAAAGGCTCTCCTTTTTTTCCAACTGGAGATGGAACCCTTTCAATAATTGCTTCTACCAATTCTTTGATACCAATCCCATTTTTAGCACTTGTCAAAATGAACTCATCTTCAGAGAACCCCAAAGTATCCATGAGTTCCTTTTTTACTTTTTCTGGGTCTGCATTTGGCAAGTCAATCTTATTGATAACTGGAATAATTGTCAAATTATTATCCAAAGCTAGATAAAGATTTGCTAATGTCTGTGCTTCTATTCCTTGGGCTGCATCCACAACCAAAATAGCACCCTCACAAGCAGCTAAGCTTCTACTTACTTCATAACTAAAATCTACATGTCCTGGGGTATCAATAAGATGCAAAATATAATCTTCATTTTGATAATGATAATTTAATTGTACAGTATTTAACTTAATTGTAATCCCACGTTCTCTTTCAATATCCATACTATCTAACAGTTGGTCTTGTTTTTCTCTTTCTGTTATTGCACCAGTTACTTCCAAAATTCTGTCTGCTAAAGTACTCTTTCCATGGTCAATATGCGCAATAATAGAAAAGTTTCTGATATTTTCTTGCTTCATGCTTCCTCACCGCTTTTTATTATACAGGATTTATAAATTAAAGTAAAATAAAGTTTACATCATTACTTTCATTATTTAATCCTAAGAAAAATTATATTGTTGGATTTATGTCAAGTTTTTAGACACGAAAAACTTTAGTAATTTAAAATTAAGC
>CANRVY010000043.1 GCA_947643405.1 uncultured Mycoplasmatota bacterium
AAAGAAGGAATATTAAAAATCCTTCTTTTTTTCTTTACAAATATTTTTTAATTGGCATATTTCACATTCTGGATTCAAAGCTTTACAATGGTATCTACCAAACAACACAAGTTGATGGTGTAACTTTCCTAGTTTTTCTTTTGGGAATTTTTTCGTTAACTTTCTTTCAATTGTTATGACATCATCATTCTTCTTTGATAAGCCTAATCTCTTACTGACCCTACTTACATGTGTATCCACTGCAATCACATTTGCCCCATACAGATTACTAAGTACAACATTTGTTGTTTTTCTACCTACACCACTTAACGATTCTAAAAAAGCTCTATTATTTGGAACAACTCCATCAGTCTCTTCTAACAGTCTTTCAGCAATAAGTTTTATATTCTTTGCTTTCCTTTGAAAAGTTCCAATTGGTCTTATAATTTGAATCAAATCATCAAGAGATGCATCTTTCAAATCTTCTAATGTTGGATATTTTTGAAATAAGACATTAGTTACCATATTAACTCTTTTATCAGTTGTCTGTGCACTCAACATTACCGCGATTAATAACTCATAGTCTTTGGTATAATTTAATTCACATTTTGGATCTGGAAAGAGGATATCTAAGTATTCCATAATTTCATTCATTACTATCATTCAACCAATCATAATTATCAAAAATTTCTAAAGATTTTACTTTTTTTGTTTGAAAATTCTTTTTGTCTTTTTCTACATCTTCTACTGTTCTAATGCCTTTTTTATACCAATTATGAAGAATCCGATCTATATAACGCAGATTTGTAGTTCCATTATAAATGGCTTCTTTTAATGCTAATAAAACAAGTTCTTCTGTATAATCCCCATCTAACCAAGCATTGATGATTTCATATTCCATAGGAGATAATGTCCTTCCGAACTCATGTTCAAAGGTTGTGAAAATATCTGTTGATACTTCCTTTTTTTGTTCTTCTGCTGTGCCATTCACAATGATATAAACGAATTTCTGATATAAGCCATCTAAATTAACAAATTCATCTCTCACATTTCCAACTTTTTTTACCTCTAATTTTACTAATCCTAAAGATGTTAAAGTTGTTATTTCTTCCATTACCTCCTCCAATGTCAAATGAAGATCAATCCCAATTTGTTTTGGATTAAAAGAAGTATCTTGAATATCTAATAAATAAATAAGTAAAATAAGCTCTCTATCAGTCAATTTTAAATCTTTATATTTTAAAAGTAATAACTTAGGAATTACAATATCTCTCGCTTTTATAATTTTCCACAATTCTTCTGTCATATGACACCACCTTATGTGTGTTATCTATTATATAATATTTTCTTTTTTTCGTCCACCATAATTTTCTAAGATATAACGTTTAATAAATATTTTGAAGTTCTCTAATTCTCCAGATAAAATCTTTTTTTCTATATCTGCATATATTTGCTCAATCATATCTTTTTCAACTAACAATGATAGTTCTTTTAATGAAAAAGCAACTTCATCTCGATGATGAATTGGAAGTTTCTGATAAGCTTCAATAACCTGACTTTTTGGAATATTCTTTATTTCTGCAACAATTCCGCAATAATAAGGTCCATACTGATATAAAGTAAAAGAATCTAATAAATCTTGACCCAATAATTGTTTTATTTTTTCAATTTCTTTTCTCTCACTTCTAGAAAATTCATATTTAGAAGAAAAATCTAATTGTGCCCATATTCCTAATACTGAAGTATGGGGGGTTAAATTTGAAATTCCAAAAATTTCTAATTCTTCTTCTAATTCTTTTAATAATTCAACTCCATATTCTATATTAGGACTTGCAAAAATCCGATTTAGTTCTTCTTGTTTTCTAAAATAAGATAATTCTTTCAAATTTTTTTTGTATAGAGATATAGCTTCTTTCAATTGTTCATCTAAAGTAAAGTTCAAAACGGAGGCAAAACGAATCGCTCTTAAGATTCGTAAGGCATCCTCCGCTATTTTCTTTTTTGCATCTCCTACTACTCGAATTATTTTATTATCTATATCTTTTTTAGCACCCAATAAATCAATAAATTTTCCATTTTTATCAATACACAAAGTATTTATAATGAAATCTCTTCTTTTCAAATCTATAGATAATTCTTTTGCATAACTAATTATTGGATGCCTATGTTTCTCATAAGCTGTTTCTATACGATATGTTGTAATTTCTGCTACAATGTTTTTAATCTTAACTGTCACTCTTCCATATCTAGAATCCTTGTCATCAAGATCAGGAAATATTTTTCTCAATTCCTCTGGAGTAGCACTTGTTGTAATATCATAATCACATGTATTGATTCCTAGATATAAATCTCTTGGATACCCTCCAACTAAATATGCTTCATATCCATTTTCTTCTATTTTATTTAACAATTCTAATAATTCTATGTTCATAGTGCTTTTTCATCCCTCTTTTATAGAAAAAAAGACTTTCGTCTTTTAGTTTAAAGCATCTTTTAATTTAGTTCCAGCTTTGATTGTTGCAGCAATTCTTGCAGGTATTTTAACTGTTTCCCCAGTTCTTGGATTACGTCCTTCTTTCGCTTCTTTTTTCTTAGCAGTGAACGTGCAGAAACCAGTTAAAGTTACTTTTCCATCTTCTTTTAGTCCTTTAATAACCCCATTCATCATAGCTTCTAAAGCTCTTGCTGAATCTGCTTTTGTTAATCCTGTTTCTTCTGCAATAAAATTGATTAAATCTGTTTTTGTCATCGTTTTACCTCCCTATTGTGTTAAGCTATTTTGCTTACATTTTAAGAATATCATCTTTTATCTATAAAATCAATATATTTCATTACTTTTTAACGATTTTCTTTTAAATTTTATAAGGAATGTAGCATAAAACGTAGCATTGCAAAAAATATTGCGCCACTTATCATTCCTACTAAAAATGCTAGATAAAGAGTGTCCACAAAGGCAGCCATTTTTCCTCTCTTTTGTGGAGATTTTAATACCATTTGCTTTGATTTTTCTAGAAATTGGTTCTTATCTGCCTCTTTTTTATTTGCTTTTGCTTCTTCTAGAGACAACAAAATCATCATAATTTGACTAGGATTTTTCCCATGTATTCTCAAATACTCTACAATTTCTTCTTCTGTCATCCCTTCTGTAATCTTTTCAAGCTCCTCAATTGAGTTTTCTTGTTTTACTTCATTTGGTCTTTCTATATCTACTTTGGAAACTATATTTTCCTGTTTTTCTTCTTTTGCCCCATAGCTTGATTCTTCTATCTGCCGCAACGAATAATGACCATCTTTTTCTATTACCTCTACTGTGATATCTGGATTTCCCTTAATCACGAAAATGTTTTCAACCACTGAAGCAAATACTTGATTGTTTGGAAAATTCATCTGAACAAAATTTAACTTAACCTGTTCAGTTTTTTCTAGTTTATCTTGATTCATAAACATTGTATTATCTATTGATACTTCTCTATAATCTTTCAATAGTTCGTGAAAAGCGGCTTCTGCATTCATTGAACCATTTAAATTATTTAATGCTTTAAGGCGCTGAACATCTTCAAAAATTTTTCTAGTATCTTTTCCACTTCTATTTTCTATAATCTGGACTCTTCCATCTCTATAAGTAATTTTAATATATGTTTTTCCATCTTTACTAAAATTTGTAACTTCACTCATGTTTAACGCTTGTTGAACTTCAGGCTCTGCTTTTTCTACAACTACTTCTTGAGCTCTTAATTGATACTTAAATAATAACCCTTCTAATTTTGTTTGATCTTGAAAAGCCATATTCAATTCTCTAGAAAGACTTACGAAATCTTGATTGCTATTTAACATTTTCTGCATTAATTCTAATGAGGTTGCTTCATTTACAATTGATGGATATAATGTTTTCAAACGTTCTATTAATATTCCAATTTGATATTTCTCCAATTCATCTAAGCCCATTTGTTATCACCCTTATTATAATAAAGTATAACACTAGATATTATTTTTGTAAATATGAACTAATTTCTAATAGATTTAAAATTTTAATAAAAATAACATCCTCTCATTAGATGTTATTTAATATAGAACTTTTTATTTCACATTAAAAGTTTTTTGATATACTTTGTTTTTTTCCCTAAAATTCCATTCAAAAGTTTCTCCTTCATATATAGAGCAATTTTTATCACTATCTAAAGTAGTAATCTCCATATTTTTTGGCAGACCACTTTCATAATTGATAGAAACAATGTATGCCACTGTTCCGCCTAAATTTATGTTGCTTGTTGAAGGAACACCAAGATATATGATATCATCTTTTGAATGTTTTAAATGATCTGCACTATAAATAAATCCACAATGTAAATGCCCAGAAACCAAAAATCGATAATCTGAATTCATCCATTTTTTTTCTTCTCCTATTTCTTCTAGCTTGTATAACCGTTTTTCTGGATAAATCCAACTAATATATAATTTATGGCTAAATAACGTACCAATATCTCCAAAATTGGTTTGCCACTTTTTTCTTTGAAAAGTATAAAAACTTGGAATATATCTAGACAAGCAACGGAAATCATAATAATATGCCTGCCCATATTTCAATATATGATTAACAGAGCCTCGAATCCATTCATCATGATTTCCAAGCAATGCATATGTCATCATTTCTGATTGGTCAGGATTTGGATAATGTTCTATAAATGCTTCTATTTGCTTTTCTATTTGCTCATCAGAATAATCTCCATATTTACCTGTAAATATATCTCCTAAATGAAAACACTTATTGGCTCCCAATTCTATTCCTTTTTCATATACCTTTCTTAATACTCTAAAATTTTCAAACTCTGGGTTTCCAATATGAGTATCAGCGATTAATAGAATTTTTTTATTTTGACAATGATTTGCTTCAAATGAGTAATAACTTTTTGTATAAGTAGAGTCTTGCCGATATGATTCTACATAATGATATCTTGGTTCTCCATCCCAATAATCATCTTTTATAATTACGCCATACCTTACTAGCAAATTATACAAACATTCTTTTATCATGTCTTCATTGTAGTCTTCTTTAGATAAAGATAAAAGCGCTTTTATTTCTGATAAAGTTAAAGAAGAATATCTTTCAAAAAATCTCCTGATTTCAAATTCTATGGGATAGTGATTGCCATACCAAGGAAGCATATCTTCTTGAAATCTCATTTTATTACCCCCCTTATTATTTTTATAAAAGTTCTAAAAATTTCTTTGCTGTTTTAGAAAGTGCCCTGGTTTTCATATATATTAAACCAATATAACGGCTTTCAATTTTTTCCTTTAATTGAATTTCAAATAGTGTTCCATCTTCTAATTCATTTTCTAAGTGTTCTTTTGTCACAAATCCGATTCCCAATCCAATTTTGGTAAACTGTATTACCAATGAATGACTTGTTAGCTCCATTTCTGGTTTTAATACTACTTCATTTTCCAGACTAACTTTATCTAAAAAATATCTTGTATTAGATCCCTGTGATATTAAAATTAATGGATAATCATTCAATTCTTGCAAAGATATTTTTTTATTTTTTAAATGCTTAAAATTTTGATTGGCCACAAAACAATCATGAATTTCTTTTAAATGATACTCTACAAAATCATTTGGGATTTGATAAGGCAAATTTAAAATAATAAAATCTAATAATCCATTTCTTGCTTTATCAATTAATGAAAATGTTGGATTTGTAATAATTTTTATTTTTATTTTTGGATATAGTTTATGAAACTGTTCTATAAATGGTAACAAATATTTTTGTGTTAATGTATTGCTAATTCCTATTGTTAATACTCCTATTTCCATATTAATCATTTCAGCAATCGCATCTTCTGCATGCTCAATAAATTCCATTGCTTTTTCTATTTGCTCATAAAAAACTTTCCCTTCTTCAGTGAGAACAACCCCATATTTATTTCTAATAAATAAAGTGCATCCTAATTGCCCTTCTAAATTTTTAATGCTTTTACTAACACCTGGTTGACTGATTCTAAGTTCCATTGAAGCTTTTGTTATGTTTCTATTTTTAGCAACACTATAGAAAACTCTATACAATTCTAAATCAATATTCATACAAATTCCCCTTAAAATAACTTCTAGTTATATTTGACATATCAAAAAAGTATTTGTATTATACATCTTTTTTTCTTATAATACAAGTGCAAAATGACAAAGGAGGTATTTTATGGCGTCATTCGTAATTCATCACATTGCTGGTGAACAATTTCTAACAGAATTAGAACAAAAATGTGGAATCACTTTAAAAGAAGAAGAAAGAAATCTTTTCTTACTTGGAAATTTAATCGTTGATTCTACAAAATTAAAAAAGGAGATTCCAGAAGGCTTATCAGCAGAAGAACAAAAAACTTGGAAACGAGAATTCCAGAAATTGATACAAGAAGAAAAAATAGCTACACATTTTCGTGACAAAGAAGATTATAGACTCTGCATTCAAGTTCCAAATTTACAAGCTTTCTTGGCGAAATATCAAAACTTATTAGCTCAAGATTTTAGTGCACTTGGTTATTTCTACCATTTATTTACAGATAAATTATTTTTTAATGATTTATTTTGTGCAGCATTTGATCCACTAGATCAAAATTTCAATCATACTGACTACGCAGACCAACTTCATTTTATGTTCCTAAAAAAAAGTGGGAAAATAGAGAAACAAGAAGATGTTTGGTCTCACGATAGCAATGTTAGTATTTACCAAGATTATACAGTTATGAATCGTTTATTATTAGAGTACTACAAAGTTTCTTTTGACTCTGATGGCTTATTAGAAAGTTCCAAGCAGTTCCATAATCCTGGAATAACTGAAGTTGATTATGAAAATATTGCTTCTGTTATTCGTAAAACAAAAAGTTATATTGCGGAATCCGATCAGACAAAAGGCAACTTACATGTTTTTACGGAAGAGCAAGTGAAAGTCTTTATTCAATTAGTGGCTAAAAGTTTTATAGAAAGCTATTATCCTTTATTTGAAGGATTAGTAAATCCATCCAAGGGAGAAAAACAGAAAATTTATAGAGGTGACTCATTATGCTAGAAATTTTTAGTGCTTTTTGTGGCTTAATGCAAAGTATTTTAATTATGTTTAACAAAAAAGAAAACTGGATATTTTATATGTTAAACATTATTACTTTGACCATATTTTCTTTTTTCGCAAAACTTTATGGAGATGTGGTAGAGAATCTTATCTATGTCATATTTGGATTGTTAGGACTTCTTACTTGGTATTCTACTTTTATCTCTAAAAAGATTTTTGGTAGTGAAAATAAAATTCGTTATACCAATTTAAAAGAACGCTGCTTTTACTTTTTCTTGTTTTTAACGATTAGTATTGGAATGTTTTTATGGTTAAATCATACTGATGACCCATCTCCATTATTAGATGCAGTTACAACAGGAATGGGATTTACCGCTACATTAATGATGGCCTTCAAGCGTGTAGATGCATGGTTTTACTGGCTTATTGATGACATTTTAATGGCATATATTTATTACATGTTACCAGAGCGCGGTTTTTGGCTAATGAGTCTCAATATTATTTGGATTTTCCTAGCGATTGGAACCTGGTATACATGGCATAAGGAAGCAAAAAAAAATGGATTTGTTAATGAATGAATATGAAAAATTAATGCAAGCAGGATATCAACAAACTGAAATTGAACAATTACTGTTTCTATATGGGTATACTATTAAAACAAATTGCTTAAATACTTATATACAATTTCTAGCACAAATCAAACACAATTTTAATTATAAACAAATAGAACAGCTTATAAAATGTATTACTCATAATACTCCATATCAATTATTATTACATGCTCAATATTCTGTTTTTGTAATGAATGAAGTTAGAAGATTTTTAGAAGACACTCTTCAAGAAAAAGGAATTCAGACTAAGGAAGAACAACAATATTATGAATTAGGAGAAAAAATGTTACAGTACAAATGGAATGAAGATATGATTTATCAATTTCGAAGATTCGTAAAAGGAAAAAAAATTGCTTCTATTAAAATTCTTAATATGATTTCTGAACTATTATTCCAATACAAAATTAAAGATTGGATATTTCTCAATATTATTTATGAAAATTTTCTAAAGAAAAATTTAGAAGAATTTGAAAATTGGCTTTTATACGACTTTTCAAACTCTTTAAAAAATTATATTCAATTGAAAAATACAACTCAAAAAAATAAATTTAAGATTGAGTTGTTTGTTTCACTATTTAGATAGGATGGTTTTATGATTATTAAAAATGAAAGAAAATTCAAAGAATTAGAAATTATATTAAGTGACTTTCTATGTGATAAAAATTGTCCTTATTGTACAGCAAAAATCACAATTTGGCCTAAAGTAGAAGATGATATTCATAAATTAAGTCTTTATGTTGGCCAAATGAAAAAATTAGGATATAAGTTTCACTATGTTACAATTGGTGGCAATGGAGAACCGACAAAGCATTCTTATCAGAAATTGAAAACAATTGTTGAAATGTTTGATGATTATAACATCCCCATCAAACGAGTTTTAACCTCAGGAAACATTTTTCGTCCTGAAGAAAGGGATAAATATGAGTTATTTAAAAATCATAATTGGATGTTTGAAATAACAACAACTAGTATTGATAATGATTTGGATAGAAAGGTCTTAGGTTATGATAATAACTATTTTGAAACTGAAGCTTTTAAGAATGCTAGAATAAGATTAAACTATGTTCTTTTAAAAGATAATTTAAATTCTTTTGTTGATGAAATCAATCTTTTTAGTCAAAAATATCCTAATATTGAAACGTTTTCTTTAAAATTATTAAATGTAAATACAAAAACAGATAAAGTGGATAATCCTTTATCTGAATGGATTATAAAAAATGCGATTCCAAAAAGTGATAGACAAATGATAGCTGATATTTTAAATCAAAATTTTGAATATTTAGGAGAAGCCTATGATACTTTTTCTTGGAAATCAAAACAAAATAAAGAAATTTATTTTTCATGGAAAAAAGTGGAATATGGTCTATTTGATTTAGTATACTACGGAAATAAGTTTGTAAATTATCAATTAGAGGAAATAAAGCTTGATTCTTTCGTTCCCATGCTTTATTTTGCTTCTCGCTTCAAAAAAGAAATGATTAATAAAATTGAGTTCACTTTAAAAAATGATTTTAGAACTACTTTAATAGGAAATGAAAAAGATTTTACGGATTTTAATAGTCACAGTTTCATTGAAAATGAACATAAAATCCATTATCAATATTTAGGACCTTTTTACAATGAGCAAGCTAGTGATGGCAAATTAACTTCTACTGTTTGTGAAGAAGTTGTTAAAACAGAAAATGAATTGATCGATAAATGTGATACTTTTATGGTGTATTTCGATCATGAGCCAAGTCCTGGAAGTATTACAGAACTTACCTATGCTTCTTTTCAAAAAAAGGATATTATCATTTTTTATCAAATTGAAGAAACAACAAGTTATGAACTAAAATCTTCCAATTGGTATCCAATTGTTTCTGCGATTATGATTGCTGGAAAAGAAAAAGTAAAACTTGTACCCGTAAATAATGAAAATGATATTTTAAACTATTTCAAACATTTATAAAAAATATGAGATTCTCTCTCATATTTTTTTCTTTATTGTAATTTCAACCGCACCAATTTAATCATAATTTAATTCTACC
>CANRVY010000044.1 GCA_947643405.1 uncultured Mycoplasmatota bacterium
AGTTTACTTTCTTCAACTTTAGAAGACAAGTCGTATTGGATAGTTATTATAAAAGTACTTGCAAAAATTCCTAATAAAAAATTTCCTAGAGTTTCATTATTAAATTTAAATATTACTATTAAAGCTATTATTAGAATTAAAATTGATATCCTTAAAAATTTATTTCTTGTTTTTATATAAAGTTTCATATTTGTCTCACCTGATTAAATTATATAATAAAAAAAATAAATTTTAAAGATTAAGATGTTTATAATTAAATTTTTATATACAATATAGAAGAAAAAAGGAACATTTGAGTTATAAATGAATTTAATGAAAAAGAAAATCTAGGATATGCAAATGCTCTGGTTTTAGCGCTCCATCGCCAATCAAAGCTTTGACAACTAATAAGTCTCCATGTTATAATAAAATAACTTAAGAATCTTTTAGAGAGGATGTATATTATGAAAGTAAATTCTGTTAATTTGGTGATTAGTGCAGTAAGACGCAGTCAATATCCAACGGATGAAAAGCCAGAATTTTTATTAGTAGGTAGATCAAATGTAGGGAAAAGTAGTTTTATCAATACGATTATTCACAGAAAAAATTATGCAAGAACATCAGCTACTCCTGGAAAGACACAAACCATTAACTTTTATTTGGTTAATGATGAATTCTATTTGGTAGATGCTCCAGGATATGGATATGCAGCCTTAAATAAAGCGAAACAGAAGAAATTTGGACTCATGATGGAAGATTATTTAAAAAATAGACCGAATTTGAAGCAAGTATTTATGCTTGTTGATTTTAGACATAAACCGACCAGTGATGATATCATGATGTATAATTTTTTAAAATATTATAAACTTCCTGTGACTATTGTAGCAACCAAAATTGATAAAGTAGGAATTACATTACATCAACGGCAGAGAAGTGCGATCTTAGATGAATTAGAGCTTGTAGTAGGAGATGACTTTGTACTATTTTCTAGTGTAACAAAAGAAGGGTCTGAAGAAATTAGCGAAAAAGTAAGTAGAACAATTTAATGTTTACCACGAAACTATTCTTTTCATATAATACTTTAGGTGATAAGATGAAGGTATTAAAAAATGATGGAAAAGACGTGGTTATTTTTTTGCCTGCTTCCAATATATTTTTAGATAGATTGAAAAGAGAAGAATTAGAAGATTATTTTAAGACTCTCTTTTTAAAATTAGAAGACCGCTATGGAATAGACCACTCTGGATTTTATCAAATTTATGTTTATAAAGATTCTTATTATGGCGCGATTTTAGAAATAGAAGAGGAAGATTTACCATATTTAGATTATATAGATAATGAAGTAGAAATGAATATTCATATTCCAAAGGATACAAGTTTTATGTATCAATTAGAAGATATTTTAGATTTAGATCTAGAAATTTTAAAAGCGTCTAATCTTTATTATTATCAAAATAGATTTTATATAGAATTAAAAAGAGAAGTTCAAAAGAAAAACTATTTACAATTATTAGAATATGGAGAATTAATTTATGGGGAAAAAGTAAAAAAGGTTCAAAGATCAGGAAAGCTATTTTCTTGTTTATTTTGTGAATAAATAAATGTGTGTTATAATGTAGCAAGTGAGGTGAGACTATGAAAAAAACGGTTGTGGCTTTATTGGGAAGACCAAATGTAGGAAAATCAACAATATTTAATCGATTAGTAGGAAAGAAAATTTCTATTATAGAAGATACTCCTGGGATTACCAGAGACCGTATTTATGGAACAGTGAATCATAATAATACAAGTTTTCATTTAATTGATACAGGAGGTATTGAGGATAATGAAGATGGATTTAATGTAAATATCAAAAGTCAAGCTGAACTTGCGATAGATGAAGCAGATATCATTTTATTTGTAGTAGATGGAAAAGAAGGTCTTACTTCTAATGATTTGGTTGTTCGAGATATGCTAAGACGAGCAAAAAAACCTGTTTATGTAGTAATTAATAAAACAGATAGTAAATTTTATAAAGAGCATGAATTTGATTTTTATGAGCTTGGATTTGAAAATTATTTTCCAGTTAGTGGAGAGCAGAATTTGGGTATTTACGATTTGTTAGAAGAGATAACAAAGAACTTTCATAATGTAGAAGAAGAAACAGATGAGAAAGCAATTCATTTTTCTGTAATAGGAAGACCAAATGTAGGAAAAAGCAGTTTGGTCAATGCATTATTAAATGAGGAGAGAGTCATTGTCTCTAATGTAGCAGGAACAACAAGAGACGCTATTGATACTCCATTTACTTATCATGGGGAAGATTTTGTTGTTATTGATACAGCTGGAATGAGAAAAAAAGGAAAAGTATATGAAACGGTAGAGAAATATAGTTTACTTCGTTCTATGAAAGCAATCGACCGTTCTGATGTTTGTTTAATTGTTTTAGATGCAAGCACTGGTATTACTACTCATGACAAACATATTGCAGGGTATGCGTTAGAAGCTGGAAAAGCGGTTATTTTGGTAGTGAATAAGTGGGATACCATAGAAGATAAAGATAGTGCTATGAAAAGTTTTAATAAGGAACTTAAAAGTGAATTTCAGTTTATGACATATGCTCCTATTGTATTTCTGTCAGCACTCACTAAAAAAAGAATTCATACATTAATGCCAGAAATTAAAAGAGTATATGAAAATAGTAAGCGTGAGATAAAAACAAATTTACTAAATGATGTCATCAATGATGCTTACGCTCTAAATTTGCCACCATCCTATAAAGGAAAACGTTTGAAGATTTATTTTAGTCATCAAGCTTCTGTTTGCCCACCAACATTTAATATTCAAGTAAATAATAAAGGACTTGTTCATTTTTCTTACGAAAGATATTTAGAAAACAAAATTAGAGAGTCTTTTGACTTTGAAGGAACTCCAATCGTAATCCAATTTAAAAATAAGGGAGAGCAAGAAATATAAACGCGTTAGGCGTTTTTTTTGTGATATGAAGAATTAAAAATGATATATCAATTTTAAAAGTTTAAAATTATAATAAGGCACAAAAAAATAGAATTATCATATTGTAACTTAGGAGGGTATATTATGTTTAACTTTTCAGATAACTTTTTTAATAAAATTGAGAAAAAAACAAATGTTGGTAAAGATACCATTTTAGAACTTGCTAGTAAGTTACAGCAAGGAGATATGAAAGATGAGAGAACGCTAAGAGAGATTATAAGAGAACTTGGAAAAATGACAGGAAAAGAAGTCAGTAAAGAAAAGGAAGATAAAATTATTTCTGCTGTAGTTAATGATAAAGTTCCAAAAGATTTGGATAAGTTTGTATAGTTTTATACTTTTTTCCCTATTTTGTTCTAACTAGAAAGATCAATTCATATAGTTTAAATGAATTAAGGAAAGTAGGGAATATATGGAAAAAATAGATATTATTAAAAGTATTACTGAACGAACAGGTGGAGATATCTATCTTGGAGTAGTAGGAGCAGTACGAACAGGAAAATCAACATTCATAAAAAAGGTAATCGAAAATTTAGTTGTTCCAAATATCGAAGATGAGTATGAAAGAAAACGTGCTTTAGATGAGATTCCACAAAGTGCTCAAGGGAAAACAATTATGACAACAGAACCTAAATTTGTACCAAGTAATGCAGCTTCTATAAAAATAGATGATTTCACAGCGAATATTAGATTGGTTGATTGTGTTGGATATGTCATTCCAGGAGCAAAAGGCTATGAAGATGAAAATGGGCCAAGATTAGTAAAAAGTCCTTGGTATGATGAACCAATTCCATTTGTAGAAGCCGCCGAAATAGGAACGGAAAAAGTAATTAGAGACCATTCTAGTATTGGAGTAGTAGTAACAACGGATGGATCAATAGGAGAGATTACAAGAAATAACTATATTGAGGCAGAAGAAAGAGTTGTCAGTGAGTTAAAAGAAATAGGAAAGCCTTTTATTGTTCTTTTAAATTCTACTCATCCGATGCTTCCTGAAACAGAAAGAATGGCTGAAAAATTGCATGAAAGTTATGGAGTTCCAGTTATGCCTATTAGTATTGAAAATATGACTGAACGAGATATTTATTCTATATTAAGAGAGGCTTTATATGAATTTCCAGTACTAGAGGTAAAAGTAGATATGCCTGAATGGATTGCTCTTTTATCACCAAATAATTGGCTAAAGAAAATATATATAGAGAAGATTAGAGAAAGTGTAGTAGAAATAGATAAATTAAGAGATATTGATACAATTACAGGGCATTTTAGTGATTCAGAATATATTAGTAAAGCATATTTATCAAATGTAGATACAGCAACAGGGGAAGTTACAATTATATTAGAGGCTCCAGCTAATTTGTATGATCAAGTACTTAAAGATATTATTGGAATAGATATTACTAGTAAGGCTCAACTTCTGAATCTTTTCCAAGAATATAATGAGGCAAAATTGGAATATGATCAGATCAAGGTAGCCCTTAAAACAGTAAAAACAACAGGATATGGAGTAGCATGCCCAACTCTTACAGATATGAAATTGGATACTCCAGAAATCATTAAACAAGGAAGTCGTTATGGAATAAAACTTAAAGCAGTAGCACCTTCTATTCATATGATACGCATTGATGTAGAATCAACTTTCGAACCAATAATCGGTTCTGAGCTTCAAAGCAAAGAATTAATTGACTATTTAATGAGAGACTATGATACAAATCCAGATAATATTTGGAAGAGTGAAATATTTGGAAGAAGTTTAGATGTAATTGTAAAAGAAGGAATTCAAGCAAAATTATCTTTAATGCCAGAAAATGTCAGATATAAACTTCAACAAACATTGACAAAATTGGTTAATAAGGGTTCTGGAAACTTGTTTGCAATTGTATTATAAAAAGCTGAAAAATCAGCTTTTTTTTGTTGTAGATCCAGTAAAACTTATATCTAATGCATCGACTTCATTAAAAATACCTTGCATTCCATGTTGCAATTGCTCTAATTGTGCCTCGGCAACAATAGCACGGTTTCTATAATTGTATTTTTTATCTTTTTCAGCTTCAAGCTGATCAGTTAACTCTTGATTTGCGCATTTTAATTCTGCAATTTCTTGTCTCAATTCTCTTTCTGTTATAGTCTCGTCAGCAATCGTTCTAGTTGGGCTAATAGAAGCTGAAGCAGGGGAAGAAACTTGGGCAGTCAATGCAAGCTTTTCCTCTGTTAAAACAGTTATTCTCGCCTCTAAGTCTTTTTTTTCAGAAGTAGCCAAAGTAAGTTGATCTTTTAATCCACCATTTTCAAGTTTAAGTCTTCTAAGAAGATCTTCTAAATCTTTATTGAATTTTTTAAGAGTTTCATTATCAGAACCTAGTTGCTCATTTTGATCTAATAGCCTAGTACAATAGCGTTGCATAGAATCTAAATGATGTAGAAGCTCTTCACTTACAATGCCGCTAATAGTCGTGGGAAGTGTTGCTGAGTTATAAATAGCTGGTTGAATTTGTGCAGTTTCAACAGAAGCCAGCTCTTCTTGCATAGGTACAGGAGATTTATGGTCACTTGTAGTTGTTCTTTTCCTTTTCTTTTTTTTCTCTACTTTCTCCTCTTTTACTTTAGGAATAGCGGGATCATATAATGGTTTAAATGCATCTTTCTTTATGAGAGACTCAAGTACTCCTAAAGGAGAGTTATCATCTTCTAGCATAACCTCTCCTAATCCGCCATCTTTTTTTATTTGTTCTAAATATTGTTCATACTTTCCTATTTCAGCAACTTTTTGGAAAACAAAAGGAGCAGGAATCTGATAATCTTCGGCAATAAGGCGAACATTTTTCTTGAATTTTGTATAATCCATGATAAACTGTTCATTGTCAGGAATAAAAATGTTAATTTTTAATAAAGTAGCAAGTTCTTTATCTTTGGGACTAGAAGAACTTGCAGGAATATTATATTGAATAAATAATTGTTCTAAAATATTTGTTTTTTCTTTTGGGGTTTTGGCATTACTTAATTCATTTGTATTTTCTAAACGTATTTTTTTAGCTAACATAAGAGCGTCGTAATATTCTTCATAACTTAAAAGGGAAGGAGTTGCTTTTGGTTTTGATAGTTCAGTAATTTTTTTAGCTTCGGAACTGGCCATAATATCCCTCCTATTTTCCTATACTGATATGATTATAATATAAAAGACTTCTGTTAGTCAATGTTACAGATTAAAAAAAGAAAAATTAGTTTTTTAGAAAAGTGAAAATTTTATTGACAAATTGCATAAACTATCATATAATCTATATGTGCGATGAGAGGGAGAAGTAATAATAATACTGGCAAAAGCGAGTCTGGAATGGTGAAAGCAGATAGTTAAAGGTTATTATGAATAACACCCAGGAGCAATTTTTCCGAACAATATTTTAGTAGGTTAAATCGGTTGTAATCCGTTATCATTACATAGAGAGATCATTTATGATAATTTGGGTGGCACCGCGGAATAGATTCGTCCCATATAGGACGAAAAATGAAACTGCTCAATTAGCTCAGTTGGTAGAGCATCCGGCTGTTAACCGGCAGGTCGTAGGTCCGAGTCCTACATTGAGCGCCATATGATGCCTGATTAGCTCAGTTGGTAGAGCATCCGGCTGTTAACCGGCAGGTCGTAGGTCCGAGTCCTACATCAGGCGCCAGTTTTGATAATTAATAAGTCCTAGTATAATAGGGCTTATTTTTATTTTATGAAAAGGAGAGATAACATGGATGTAAAAGAGTTATATAAAAAAATTGAAGAGTACAAAGGCAAAGAAGTAACATTACAAGGATGGATTCGCAATCATAGAAAGCAAAAGGATTTTGGCTTTTTAGATTTTTCTGATGGGACATGTTTTAAAACTGTTCAAATTGTATATGATAGTTCTTTAAATAATTTTGAAGAAATAGCAAAAATATCAGTTGGAAGTGCGGTAACAGTAGTAGGTATTGTTAAAGACTCAGAGGGAAAACAGGATTTTGAACTTCAATTAACTTCAATTAAATTAGAAGGTGCTTGTCCAGAAGATTATCCTATTCAGCCAAAAAGACATACAAGAGAATTTTTAAGAGAGGTTGCTTATTTAAGACCAAGAACTAATCTATTTGGTGCTGTATTTCGAGTAAGAAGTGTTGCAGCATATGCAATTCATAAGTACTTTCAGGATAATGGCTACGTTTATTTTCACGCACCAATTATTACAGCAAGCGACTGCGAAGGCGCGGGAGAGATGTTTCAATTAACAACTTTAGACTTAGAAAAAGTGGCAAAATCGGGAAGTGTGGATTATAGTAAAGATTTCTTTGGAAAGCAAGCGGCATTAACTGTAAGTGGACAACTTCAAGCAGAAACATTCGCTCTTACTTATAAAAAAACTTATACTTTTGGACCAACATTTAGAGCTGAAAATTCAAATACAAAAACACATGCTTCAGAATTTTGGATGATTGAACCAGAAATTGCTTTCTGTGACTTAGAAGGTGATATGGATATCATGGAAGGAATGTTAAAGTATGTTGTAAAATATGTACTTGATAATTGTCCAGATGAAATGAAATTTTTTGATCAATTTGTAGAAAATGGTTTAATAGAAAAATTAGAAAAATTGGTAAATAGCCATTTCACAAGAATCGATCATGAGGAAGTTATTAAAATATTAAAAGAGGCAGATGTGAAGTGGGAATTTGCTCCAGAATATGGAGAAGATATTGCCAAAGAACATGAAAAATATATTACAGAATATTTCCATGGACCTGTATTTATTAAAAACTGGCCAAAAGACATTAAAGCATTTTATATGAAACTAAATGAGGATGGAAAAACAGTGGCTGCAGTAGATTTAGAAGTTCCAGGTGCAGGAGAACTTATGGGGGGATCTCAAAGAGAAGAAGATTATGAGAAGTTAAAAGAAAGAATGAAAGACATGAATGTTGGTGAAGAAGGTCTTGAATGGTATTTGAACTTGAGAAGATATGGTGGATGCGTTCATTCTGGGTTTGGTATGGGCTTTGAAAGATTATTAATTTATCTAACTGGTGTAGATAATATTAGAGATGTGATTCCATATCCAAGAACTCCAAAAAACTGTGAATTTTAAAAAAATATGAGAGAGAATCTCATATTTTTCCTAAATTGAAATTTGAACCGCACCAGAAAGGTGCGGCTTTTTGATATA
>CANRVY010000045.1 GCA_947643405.1 uncultured Mycoplasmatota bacterium
TTATATCAAAAAGCCGCACCTTTCTGGTGCGGTTCAAATTTCAATTTAGGAAAAAGACCAAATGGTCTTTTTGTGTATTTACTTCCTATTGTTATTTTTCCTTTTCAATCTTAATTCTAACTCGTTTCGTTTTTGCAGTATACTGAACACGAGCATCGGTTCCTTCTACATTTACTTCAATTTCATATGTTCCTTCAGTATATCCTTTTAAATCAAGATAAGCAGTAATATCATCTGATGCAATTCCATCTAATACAGTTTTTACGCCTTTTACATTAACGCTAATTCTTATATCGTTTTCACTAAGTCCTTGCACTGTATATCCATCACTTAAATTACGGTATTCAATTTGAACATTATTAATATCTTTATCAGATGATTCATCTAGCTTAATATTTACCGTAATATTATTAATACTCATAGATGTAATTCCTGCTGGTTTAGAAATTCCTAATTTATATTGACGGTTCTCTTTTAAATCGTTTACATCTATTTCTACTGGGATATAACGTAATTCTGAAATTACAGATTCATCTCCATATACTATTACTGTCGATTCATTACTTTCGATAGAACTAATTGCTTTACCAAACGCCACCGTTCCTTTTGGGATAATCTTAATTGGCACTTCTTTCATTGGCGAAGTAATTACTAAATCTACATCAATTTTAGAAGGAACTATCTCAACATCTATAATGTTTCCAGCACTATCATAGGCTTTTAAAGGGACATCTTTCAAAGTCGTTGTTCCTGTTTCCTGTTTTACAATATTTTTTACATCAGCTAGAGCCTTTACTGTTGCTACTTTATTAAGTTGATGCTCTGCACCTTTTACAATTACTTTATCATCTGTTACTTTCATTTCTTTAACAACTAGCTTGGAATCTAAACTATCCTTGTTTAATAAATCCAAAGACAAAGTTTTAGTTCTAGAAATCTTAGGATAAATATTAATTGTTACAGAAGATGGGTTAACTTTATATTCTAAAGATGTTGAAGCAACCTGATTATATTTGATATTCACTTTATGGGTTCCTGCTCTTAAGCCTGTTAAATCTACATTCACATCATAAGAAGGAGATTGTTTGGCTATAAACAAGTCTGTTTTCGAACCGATTAAAGTAATATCTACTGTTTCTGGTAGCCCTTCTATTACATAGGCTTCTTCGTTATACTTAGCAGTTACTGGCTGATTTGTCAAAACTTCTGCTGAGCTTTCAGAAAATCTCAATATTTTTTGATCTACCACTACAAATATAAATATAGCTAAAAATAAGGAAATAAATAATAAAGTTGTTGGTCTAGATA
Organism: uncultured Mycoplasmatota bacterium; assembly: GCA_947643405.1. Lineage (GTDB taxonomy): Bacteria > Bacillota_I > Bacilli_A > RF39 > UBA660 > MGBC102946. The sequence goes on from CANRVY010000045.1 coordinate 1,309, forward strand.
ACCAATTCTCAAACTTTTTTCCAGAACGATCAAAATTTCCTGTTAAATTTAAAATCAGCTTTGTTATTGGGACAATAATTCTACGATCAATAAAACGCCAAATTTTATTAAAAAAATTATTCATCGTCTGTATTAGATTCTTCATCAATTGTCTCCTCCTCTTCCATTACCGTTACTTTTTTTGGACGCAGTTCATCTAGTAACATTAATTTCACTTCATCTAAAGTTAGGTTATAATGTAATTCACCGCCTAAAGCAATTGAAAGTCGTCCTGTTTCTTCTGACGCAATTAAAGAGATACAATCCGTTTCTTCTGAAATTCCTAACGCTGCACGATGTCTAGTACCAAGTCTTTTACTAATTTTCAAGTTATCGCTTGTTGGAAATACTGCTCCTGCACTAGTAATTTTATCTCCCTGAATTATTACCCCGCCATCATGTAATGGATTATTTGGGAAAAAGATAGATTCCAATAAGTCGCTAGAAATATCTGCATATAGTTTTTTTGATTTTTCAATGTAATCATTTAAACTATGGTCTCTTTCAATAACGATTAAGGCTCCAATTCTTGCTCTTTTACAATAATCTAAAGCTTGAATAATTTCATATACCACTTTTTCTCTTTCATCTACAGTTAGTAATTTGTGTCTCCCTAATAGTTGACTTCTTCCTAACTGTTCTAGTACGTTACGAATTTCTGGCTGAAAAATGATAATAAGCGCCAAAGGTCCCCACATAATTACATAATCCAACAAATAGTTAATTGTAACTAAATTTAATAAGTCACTAATAACTTTTAAAACAAGCAAAATTAATATTCCTTTAAATAGCAATACCATTTTTACATTTTTTCTTAAATTTTTTAAAATATAATATAATAGCCACCAAACTAATAATACATCTAATAGTTTTCTTAACAGTATTACCACTCCATCAAATGTCATAGTTATCCTCCAATCATTTACAGTATCTTATTCATTATACCATACTTACCCCAGAATTAAAAATAAGAATTTTAAAATTCAAAAAAATAGCGTTTCCGCTATTTAAAATTTCCATATATCATCGTCATCATTTTCACTATTTGTGGTTGTACTTACATCTTCTTTTATAGAATCAATATCTGGTAAGTTCAATCCAAAATCTTCTTCTTTTGAATCCTTTACAACATCTCCAAATGGCACATTTAAGTCTTCCTCTGCTATATTATAAGAAGTATTATATGAATTGTCATCAGTAAGTGGTACATTGAAGTTTTCTTCTGCTGATCTTTCTGTTGGAATTTCAAAATCTCCAAATGGTGCGTTCAAATCTTCTGAAACATCAATTGAACGATTCTCTGGTACACGATATGAAATATTTTCCTCAAGTGGTGCATTTAAGTCTTCTTCAATAGGTAAAATTTCAGTTTTACTTTCTTCATAAGGCGTTTCTAAAACTTCACTAGCTACATTCATATCATCTGCTAAAGGATCTCTAAACTGTACCTCTTCTGTTGGCTCTTTTTCTACTTGTTTTAATAATTCTTTTGGAGTTTCAACTGCTTCCATTGTATTTTCAACTTTTGATGTTTCCTTTATAGGCATTGAAAAAATTTCTGATTTTTTTTCTTCTGCCTTAATTTCCATTTCTTTTTCTTCTACTTTTTTATTATTTTTTTTCTTTGAAAACTCTTTTTTCCCGAAATTTGTTTTTTCTGCAATATAGCCAATAATTGTCATTAATATGACTACTACAATAACAATAATCCATATATAATTATCTGTTAAAAATTCCATATAAAATTTCCTCCCTTATATTCTCATAAACATGATAACATTAAATCTTAATTTTTTCAAGCATTTTTAGTCAACCCTTGTCAAATAGTCTTCCCCTTTAAATGGATCACTGAAAAGCAATTTGGGATACCCTTGCTGCCGTAAAACTTCAAACACCATAATTGCTACACAATTTGATAAGTTGAGAGCTCGAATATTCTCGTTAATAGGAATTCTCATACATCGATCTAAATAATTCTTCAATATTTTTTTTGGAATACCTGTACTTTCCTTTCCAAATATCAAATAAATTGGTTTCTCCATTTCAGTATAATTAAATGAACTATGAGGTTTCTTCCCGTAACGTGTTAAAAAATAATATTCGCCTTGATTCTTACTGACAAAATCTTCAAAATTTTCATACACGGTATAATCACAATGATCTATATAATTAACGCCACTTCGCTTAATATTTTTTTCATCTAATGAAAATCCTAGTGGTTTAATTAGATGTAACTTAGTATTTGTTCCTGCACAAGTTCGCATAATATTTCCTGTATTTTGAGGGATCTCTGGTTCAAATAATACTACATTAAGCATCCTCTAAAACCTCATTTCTTTGCAAAAAGGGTTTTACATCTTTCACATTTCTTTCTTCTAATGCGGTTCGATATAAAATATCTTTCACTTTACCATTTTCTAAGATTAACAAATTTGGATAGGTTATCTCTAGCTCTTTCATACCATTTATAAAATATTTCTCCTTAAAATTCAATAAAAAACTTTCTGTACTATCTTTGCCATTTACATAAATAAAATGAGATTTTAAATTTTCATCTAATATATATTTTTTTAATTTTTTTTCAAATTTTTTTGTAATTTTTGATTGGTCTTTACTGATATAGATTACAATGTCTGGATTTTCTAAAATATAGTTTTCAAACTCAAGTTCTTTTACCTCACCAACGAGTTCTTTCATTACTGAATTTTCTAAATAATAATTCTCTGACGCTCGGTACCATTTACTCATATATATTACTGCAAGAACCGTTACTACTGCTAATAACCCTAATAGTATATAATTTTTCTTAGGAATTGTTTTCATAACGTCACCTCACTATCCTCTATCAACATTTTAACACACATCTTTTCATAGTTCAATCTAATGATATGATTTTCCTTCTTTCTTTTTGATTTAAAAAAGAGAATTTTAATAATTCTCTTCATTATTTTGTACTTCATCTATTGTTACAACTGGAAGAATAATATTTTCATCTTCGCATAACCCTTTAAATTCTTCCCTAAATAAATTCAATTCTTTGATAATGCTATCTGGATAAATTCTTTTGCTTGTTTTAATTGCTTCATAAACATCTAGCACATCTACAACAGGCTTATTTTTATATAGAGCTTGTGAAAATGCTTGTGTTAATACAGAAAACGCAACGTCTGGATATTGAGCCGCTAATCCATAAATTCGTTTGAATTCCGATGTCGCTCTCACAATTGATTTAACCAAAAGTTCTGATACATATTCATTATATTTAAATTTAATTCCTGTTTTCTTTTCTATTTTAGGTAATGATCCCATCAATATTTTCACTGTTGTCGGTTCATCTGGTTCACTTACCTCAATTTTATCAAAACGTCTTAAGAATGCGCGATCTCTTACTATATAAGTATCATATTCAATCGTCGTAGTAGCTCCAATTGCTTTCACATCTCCACGATCAAGCGCTGGTTTTAAAATATTGGCCAGGTCCATTGGCCCATCACCGCGTCCACCAATTAACGTATGAACTTCATCAATAAACAAAATCGTTTTTTCTACATTTTTTAATTCTTGAACTAGTAAACTGATAACCATTTCTTCTTTTCCATTCACCGACATTTTTCCGATTAATGATGTTGAATTAATTTTAACAATGCGATACCCCTTTAATGCTTCTGGCACTTCGTTTTTTTGAATCAAATAAGCAAGTCCTTCTACAATAGCGGTTTTACCAATACCTGGTTTACCAACCAGTAAACCTGATTTTTCTGGCGTTAACAATACAATCATTAATTTTTTAATTTCACTTTCACGGGCGATTGCTGGATTTGTGATATATGTTTTTGTTGTTAAATCTTCTCCATAAGATTTTATTACACTAAATGTTTCTGGTACAGAGTTGCTCATAATCTCATCATCTAAATTTAAGATTTCAATGTTTTCATCTTTCATTTAATTTCCCCTTTATTTTATATATCCTTTTTTTTCTAACTTTTCTACTACCTTATTCAGTGGTTTATTTCCATCTATTCTATCATACATAGAAGTTTCTGCTCCATTTTCTATAAATGCAGTAGTTGGTGTTCCATTATAATTTACATAAACTTTTAATTTAGCATTTTCTGCTACAGATAACTTTGAAATATCAATATAGCTAATTTTTACTTGATATTTTGAAATGACTTCATTTAAGGTATCTTTGAATAAATCACAATGCTGACACTCGGCTGATCCTATAAATAAAATAAAACTTTGCTTTTCCTCAAACATATTCATTAATGTTTTATAATCTACTTCATTATACGTCTTTAATTTATTTCTGCATCCAGTTAAGCATAAAGAAAGAATAATCATAATAACTACAAATACTTTTTTCATTTATCTCACTTCCTTACTGTTCATTATATCCTAAAAGAGTATAAAAAAAAAGAGTTTTACAAAAAATTCTCTTTTTTAAAAACTAATAATTGTTCAGGTAGTAAGTAAATTTTTTCGTTTTCCATCAACAATCTTTCAGTATTCGTTTTAAATCTATTTGCAACATCTTTTAAGGTATCAGATTCTTTTGTTACATAAATTTGAACTCCTGCTCTTGGAATTAATAATTCCTGATTTGGGTAAATATATTCATCTTCTTCTAATCCATTAATAAGTGCGATATCTTTGGCACTTGTTTGATAGCGCCTTCCTATTTCATATAAATTGTCTCCTGCTTTCACACGATAATTTTGAAATAGGTTTGCTTGATTATTTGGAATTACAAGATTTTCTCCTGCTCTCAATTCATGGTCTTCTAAAAAACCGTTTAATTCACATAGTACTTGATATTCCATATCCAATTTTTCTGCAATGCTTTTTAATTCTTCTCCTGGTAATACCTGATATACTTTATACATATAATACACCTCACTATAATGTATGTATAAAGTGATTTTTGGTTTTTATTTTATAATTTTATTACTTTTTATTTGAAATATCCATTTTGAACCATTTTTGTTTCATTCACTACTAAAAAGGCTTTATCATCTAGTTCCTTGACAATTGACTGTAAATGACTAAATCTTTTTTTATCGATTTCAATAAATAACATCAATTTATCTTCTTCCTGTCCTTTTACATTAATCACAGATACTGCATATCCTTCTTTTCTTAAAGTTTCTATCATAGACGCTTTTTTTATACTTGTAATAATTTGAACTCCAAAATTTCCTGGAATAAACTTTTGTGAAATAAAACCTCCTATGTAAGTTCCTGTTGCATATCCTCCTGCATAAGAGACTGCAATAAAAATACTAGTAAGTTCTGTATTCATTGCTTCCTGTACAATAATAAACCAAATCAAAACTTCGACAAATCCGATTAAACTTGCATACCCTTTTTTTCCCTTCACAGTTAAAACAGTTCTTACTGTTCCGAGTGATACATCCATAATTCTTGCACAAAAAATTTTAATACATAATATAAGTAGTTCCATAAATACACTCCTATTCTAAAACTAGTATATCATATTATTAGTATTGCTGAAAAGAGATATTCTATTCTTTATTTTTTATTCTTTGTTCATTATCCTACTTTATTATCTATTACATTATGCAAGAAAATGTGCTAAAATAAAAATGGTGATAGTATGAAAAAACTAAGTTATTTAATAAAAAGGATTTTTAACATGGATTATAAACGCTTTTTTCTCACAATTAATGAGGTAAAAGAAAAAACAAACAAAAACAAATTATTTATTTTTTTTGATATTGTTTGTTGTGGCTTAAAATATCAAGCAGGATATTTAGATTATCTTCTATTTGAAATGTATAACTTAAATAAAAGTCAACGAAAAACAATCTTGACCAGAGGAATTAACAACACCTATATTAAAAAATATAATGATCAAAACTATACTTACTTATTTAGAGAAAAACAAGAATTTAATAAAATGTTTAAAGATTACATCAAACGTGATTGGATTTTATTAAATGGCAGCAATCAGGATGCATTCAATAACTTTTTAAAAAATAAAAAAGAAATTTTTGCAAAACCTTTAAACGGAACTCATGGAGATAATATGCAAAAAATAAAAATCAATGAGTGGAAAGATAAAAACCTTTATCAATATTTAATGGAGCAAAATCTATTTTTAGTAGAAGAACTTGTTATTCAAGAGAAAACAATGAGTTCTTTAAATCCTTCTTCCATTAATACAATTCGAGTAATTAGCATTTTTAAAGATAATAAATCAAAAATTATTGCTGCTTATTCGAGAATTGGCTGTGGAAAAATAGTGGATAATTTTAATGCTGGTGGTATGGTTGCTCCTATTGATATTAAAACGGGAAAAATTATTTATCCAGCAGTAAATAAAAAAAATTTAGTTTTTGATGTACATCCAGAGTCCAATACTACAATAAAAGGATTTCAAATTCCAGAATGGGAACACGTAAAAAATTTAGTATTAGAAGCAGCTAAAGTGGTTCCACAAGTGGGATTAGTTGGATGGGATGTTGCAATTTCTGACCACGGTCCACTTTTAATTGAAGGAAATGAGTTTCCAGGCCATGATATTTATCAATTACCTCCTCATAGAGAAAATGGCATTGGAATGCTTCCTGTATTTGAAAAAGCAATCAATAATAGAAAATAGAAGATTTCAAAATCTTCTATTCAGACTGTTGACAAAGTGGTATATTCAAAAAGAATATGCTACTTTTTTTATCT
>CANRVY010000046.1 GCA_947643405.1 uncultured Mycoplasmatota bacterium
TCTAGTATACCATTACTAAAGTTTTTCGTGTCTATATATCTATACTAACACCATATAGAAAAGACAATTTTAATTTGAAATTTCAACTTCAGGAATTACAACAATTATTTGAAAAACTAATCAACTTCTTAAAAAGAATGTTTAATAGAAAAGATAAAGAAGATGTATATTCAGAAGTTATTAGTGATATGTATGATAACAAAATTATTAGTGAAAAAACCTTTGATAGAATTACAGGTTGGGAAAATAAAAAAGACAAAGAAAAAGATGATTTTGAGTTATAACTCAAATCATCTTTATTTATTAAAATTATATTTATATTTGTGTATTGATAATTGTTTAAGAGATTTATCATAATACATTGAATATATTTCATATTCTCCTGATTCATTTGGGATTGTATTATATTCATTAGTAGTTTTGTTATATATTGAATAATAAACATTATCACTAGATCTAAATTGTGTTGGTAATAATATTTTAAGTTCTGATTTTAGTTTTGTACTTAAAATCCAATTATTACTTTCTTCAATACTATTTTCTAATATACTTACGTCTTCTTTATCATAATATGCATTTATAATTGCATATTCAGTTTTATCATCATCAAAATATGTTTCCCAATTTTGAATCTCTAATTCTCCATTACTTGGAATACTTGCATCTATATATTGTTTATAATCATTTATTTTACTATAATCTTCTGAAAAAGTAGGAAATAAGCTAAATGCTCCATACACTAATAATAAGAATCCTATTATAAATCCAGCAACTATATTTTTAGTACATTTTAAACCCTTACCATTATATATAAATCCTAATATAATAGAGGAAATTGGAATTGGTAACCAACACCAAAATACCCAAGTGTTTTTAGTAAAATTAAATCCATGTTGTGGGTTTATTTCATTTATTAATGATACTGACCACATAGCTCCCCATAAACAACATAATGTAGCAATGAATAGTATTATCATAAGAGTATTTATTAATTTAGTATTCTTTGCTTTTTTAATTTCTTTATAACTAGATGTATCTCCTAAATTATTTTCTAAATTACTGAACTTATTTCTAATAAAACTAATTAATTCTAAATCACATCTATTTTTTTGTATTATTATAATCATATTTTTTTTGGCATATTCTAAATAAAAATTAGTATCGTTTTCAACACATCTATTAATTTCAGAATAATCTATTGTTACTGAAGATTTTTCTCCTTTTCTTATAAAATAATCTTCATAAAATTCTGTTTCAAAATTAACTTCAATTTCACCACGTTTTAATCTTGCGTTATGAACTTTTTCTGCCATCGGCTCTAATCTTACTTTATAATAAATCAACAAGTATATTTCATATGCTATAAGAAATATTAATGTTGCAATCCAACTTTGTGTGGTTAATGCAATTAAAGCTGATATAATTACATTAAAAATTGTTCCTCTAATAACAAATACCCAATACATTCTTTTTGGAAAGTATTTTGCCATTTTCTTATATTCGTATCCATCAACGACACTTTCACATGAAAATAAACATTTTTCATTTTTCTTTTTCTTTGCTTCTTTTTTCATTTCCTCTTTAAGTTCTTTTTTAATTTCTTCCTTCATTTCTTCAGGCTTAACAGTTATTTTATCATCAGGTTTAGTAATATATTGAACCTCTTTAACTATTTTTGTTTTAGGCTTACTTTTTCTAACTTCATTTACTACTAATGCAATAATAAAAGATATTATTAACCAAACTGCTATTACTATAAATGTTTCTTGCAATAACTCGGGCCAAGTAGTTATAGAACCATCATCATTAGGAACATCTTTTACCAACAATTCTAATAAAAACCAACAAATTGAAGGAATACCAAATAATTTTAGAAAGAATTTACTTTTAAAAAAGTATTCTTTCTTTTCTTTTTCTTTACTCAAAATAACACCTCACAAACAAATAAGTAACCTTATCTACTAATAATTATACCATACTTTCAATAAATTTTATATCTATTATGGTATAATGCTTATAGGAGTTGATGTCTTTGAACAATGAACTAGGCTATATAGATAAGGAACCATTCAAAAAAATTGAAGTTGAAAAACAAGATATGATTGTTTTAAATGAAAAAGATGATTATATAGAAATAAAAGTTAATGGTGTTGATAAATATGATTCTTTCGAAATGTTTGCAAGTGGTCCAGGAAAACTTGTTGAATCAAAACTATATTATGGCATTAATAGTAAATACTATCCAATAACTTTTTTTAATGCTAACATTAAGACAACTAGTTATAGTTCAATAAGTAGTACAACTATAATATCAAAAATGTATGCAATTGGTCGTGAAGCATTAGAGCCAATAAAACATATAACACCAGAAACAAAATTAAAGAAATTTGATTACTATAATGATAAATTAATATATTACTATTCAGATAATCCAATATCTATTAAAAGAAAAGGTATCAAAGAAGAAATAACAATTAAAGCAAAAACAAATAAACCTAAAAAGTTATTTTCATTAAAATATAGTAGCAACAATGAAATAAGTGTTTATTTAATACACTCGTTTAATCCTAGTGGAAATATATATGACTTTTCCATTAAACCAAGCACTTATTTGCAAATAAGATTTAAAAAAAGTGTTTCTATCGACGATATTTTACGCATATCGGCTAGAATTGATTCAACACTTCATATGTGTATTTTAAATAAAAACAAAAGCTATATTGCAACTATTTATGATTATTCAAAAAGAACATATAATTTTTATAATTACAAACAAAAAAAGTATTCTTCCGAAAAGATACCAACATTTAATATATGTAAAGATAAAAAAGAATTAAAAACGATTTTTCAAAAAATATTGTCGCTATTCTTAAACATAGATTTTGAAAATAGTAACACGTATTTGCCATTTATCAATTTTAATAAAGAGATTGGTTATTATGAAATGGAATTCTTACAATACTATAAAGTTTTAGAAGTAATTGATTATGAAAAACAAAAAGCAAAAGGTAAAGGAAAAGATAAATGCTTTTTAAAAAAATATTTAAAAAAATATCCAAAATTAAAAGATTATTTTTTTAAAGGTATTGATATAAATACTCTTGAAAGCGAAATAAGATCACTTAGGAATTATTATTCACACGATGGCTTTTATGTTGAAAATTTACCTATTCCAACTGACAATCCAAAACGTTTTAAAAAGATTACAGTACAATGGCTATATGACGTTAAAAGATTAATTAAAATTATTGCTTATAATGAAATATATGATAAAGCTGCTATTACAATTGATGAGCTAGAATTAACAAATTACTTATATTGATTAAAAAATATATAAGTGCTATAATATTATTAGTTGGATGATTTATATATCATCCTCGTGTGAGAAAAAGTTGTGTTATCACTCAACTATGGCTCCATTGGGAAATCTGTCCGAACTTTTATAGTTTAGGACTTAAAATACATAAGTATCAATTTCAAAAGAAGTTGGTACTTTTTTAGTGTTTAAGTTTAGAAAGGACAGGTTTTAAATGATTAATATTACTACAAAGGAATTAGAGATTGAAAGTGAGTTAAAGAGGAAAATAGAATTTATATGTGATTTTTGTAATACAAAACCTACTATTATTAATGGTAATATTCGCAATATTACTCGTACAAATTTGAGTTATGTAGAGCCACATAGAATTATTATTAAAGGAATAACCTTTCTTGCTTTTAACTACTCTAAAACTTTATATGTTGGTAATCTATCAGAAAGACTAGAATTAAAAGACTTAGAAGCTTTTATAAAACAACTAAACTAAAATATAAGATTTGTACTAACTTCTTAAAAAACAAGCCTTAAAATAGGTAAAAAATGGTAATTAATGTCTTGACTTTAACTACAAACTCTTTATAATAAGAAAGCAATAAAAGAAGTTTTATGTTTTTGAGGGGTTAATATAAAACTAAATTGATTATTATTAGAGGTGTCAAAGACATAAAACCAATTTAAAAATGTCTTTGTCGCCTCTTTTTTGATGAAGAATAAGAAAGGATTTTATGTTTATGAATGAAGAAAAGAAAATTGCTGGAATCTACATAAGAGTTAGTACTGAAGATCAAGCAAGAGAAGGTTTTAGTTTACCAGAACAAGAAAAAAGACTCCGAGCAATGTGTGAGTATAAATGTTATGAGATTTATAAAATCTATAAAGATGCTGGAATTAGTGCTAAAACTGGAAACCACCGACCAGCATTTGAAGAATTAAAAGAAGATATAAAAAAGAAAAAAGTAAATACGATTGTTGTACTAAAACTAGATAGATTAACTAGAAGTGTTTATGATATGGAAGATATAATGAAATTCCTAGAAGAAAACAATGCTTACTTAGATTGTGCGAATGATGATATAAATACTACAAATGCTAATGGTAGAATGGTCGCAAGACTTCTAACAACAGTTAGCCAAAATGAAATAGAAAGAACAAGTGAAAGAACTAAAATAGGTTTAGCAGGTGCGATTAAAGTTGGAAATATTCCACATAAAGCCCCTTTTGGTTATAAACATGTAGATAAAAAACTTGTCCCAGATGAAGCAACAAAAGACCAAATTGTAAGAATATTTAATTTATATTATGAGGGTAATTCTTATCAAACAATTAGCAATTTATATAACGAAGAAAAAGTATTTGGTAAAACAAATTGGTGTGATGGTACTATTTTAAAAATAATAGAAAATGAAATTTATAAAGGCGATTTTGTTCATGGTAAAAGAACTAATAATCCTACTTATTATGAGAATGTTGTTGAACCTATTGTATCAAAAGAATTATGGGAAGAATGCCAAGTACAAAAGAAAAAGAATGCAAGAAACTATAAAAGAGATAAAGAATACTTATTCTTACAAAAACTTAAATGTCCTAAATGTGGAAGAATTTTAGGTGGTAATGCAACAAGAAAGAAAAATGGAAATATCTATTATTACTACCAATGTCATGATTGTAAAATCTCAATCAAAGAAACTGATATAGAAAAAGAATTTGATAATTTTATTAATGAAATTCAGGAATATGATTCAGTAGTAAATCAAACTTTACTACCCATGATAAAAACAAAATTAAATAATCCAAAAGATAAATTAGTAAAAGAACTAAATGAACAAAATAACAAATTTGAGAGAATTAGAAAAGCATATATTAATGGTTCATTTACGATTGAAGAATATGATAATGAAAAAGAAATTGTTGAAAGTACAATTAAAAATCTAGAAGAAAAAATTAAAGAATGTGATTTATGTGATGAATTAAAATTTACACCAGAAGATATTTTAATCAAAAGAGATTTAGATTATATAAACCAACTTGTTTACTCAGAAGAATATGAAGAAAATACTTATATGTGGAAAGACTATGATAGAAGCGAAAAAGCAGATTTAATTATGAGATATGTTGATTATGTTGAACTAGAATATTACTCAAATAATAAAGTAAGACTTGGTGAAGTTTATTTTAGAGAAAGTATGTGCAAACCATGTAATGAATTATATGATGCTGGTTTTCTTGCAAGAACTGATTATGCAATTCTAGGTAATATTGTTACAAAATTACGATTTAGTGAATATCTACCAATAGAAAAAGTTAGTGAGATAGTATTTACTTTAAGACAATATTACAATGTAGGCTATTTTGAAGCAACCTACTATTATGATAATAAAGTTATGTTCTTTAATGATTACGAAAATAGAAATATAGTAAGAATATTTCCAATAGAAGATTATCAAAAAATGGACAAACTAGATAAGCTTCAACTAGGGGTTATTTATATAGGTAATGATGAAAAAAGTTTGATAGATAACAAAGAAGATTTATTTACTACTATACCAGAGAAAACAAATTGCAGAACATTTATATTTGATAAAGAAGAAAAGAAAAATGATAATGTTAGTCAAGAACAACGATAGTTGCTTGTCTTGATTCTTGACTAACAAAAGTAAGAGCAATAATGGAAAAACTTTAAAACTAAAATAACATTTTTTGTTTTGAAGTTATCAATCAAAGAAAGATTTTTTGCTAACTTTTTTCTCAAAAAAGTTATAACAATCGTGGCAAACTTTGTCAGCTATGCTGATGAAATTGGCGATAGATTGTTTAAATAAAATTATGAAAATAATTGCTTACGAAGTTTGCAATTACTTGAATAATTTTCATAGATAAAATAATAAGCAGTGCTTGTTATTTTATCAGAAGTCTTATGTAGTTTTATTTCATTACGAAGTTTTGGAATATTGCGAAATAAGACAGGTGGATTCTAAGGTTGCCTAAACCTTAGCCCCCATATTTTGATACTTGTGTCAAAATATATAGGGGGTTAGAGATTTCGTCAAAGTCAAAATTACCTTGCTATAAATAGTAGGACTCTTGTTTACAAAGGGGGAATAAAAAATATGAATGTAAAGGAAGAACTATCTTATTCATTACACTTAAGTAATGATAAAAACAAATCTAAAAAAGCAAGAAGAAGTGTAAAAAATACTGAAACTGGAACTACTTCTCTATCTAATAATGCTATCCAAAATCATCAGCAATTATCAAAAGTTGATAAACACAATTTAAGAAAATATGATGAAGAACAAGAATTAATTTGTACGATTAAAGGAACATCATCTATTGTTGAAGATACTAAAAATTTGTATTTAGATTTATTTGAAGATGCGAGAATTAGATATAATGAAAAACAAACTAGAAATGATAGGAAGATAGATAATTATTTTAATCATATCTCTAATGATAATAAAAGAGATCTTGCTTGTGAGATTATTATTGAACTTGGAGATATGGATTTTTGGGCTGATAAAGATAATAAATTTAAACATAAAATGACAGAAGTTTTTAAAGAACAAATAGTAGATTTAGAAGAAGTTGTGCCAAATTTTAAGATAGCGAATGCCACCATTCATTTTGATGAATCTTCTCCACATCTACATATTGTTGGTGTGCCTTTTAAAGATGGAATGAAAAATGGTATGGAGAAACAAGTTGGTAAATCTGATGTTTTCAATAAAATAAGTTTAAAAGAAATTCAAGATAAAATGAGAGTGTATTGTATTAATTCGTTCAATAGAATTTATCATTTAAACTACACTCTTAAAGTAAAAGAAGAAGGCAGAAATGTTGATATAAATGTTGCAAATATGAATGAATATAAAAAATTTAAACGAGAACAAGAAAAATATAAAAAGCAACTTAAAGAATTAAATAGTAAAGCAGATGACTTACAAAATAAATCTAATGAGATAAATGATATTATTGATAATTTAAAACCTACACTTATAAATAAAAATAACTACTCTATTTCAAGTAATGAAGTAGATAAAATTAAAAAGTATATTGAGCAAACTAATGACACTACTTCTAATTTAAGAGATGCCAATGATATAAATATAGTCTTACAAAAATACGAAGATGATTTAAGGGAACACTCCAATGAAGTTAGAAACTTGAAAAAGAAAATCAAAACTCGTGATGATAGAATTGAAGAATTAGAATATGACTTAAATGAAGCGAATGATACTATTGGATAGGTTATAATAAATTAGACAGAAAAAATAAGGACATGGTAAAATAAAAG
>CANRVY010000047.1 GCA_947643405.1 uncultured Mycoplasmatota bacterium
ACTTCGTTGCTTTCTGCTCCTAGTATTGCTTCATTATTTCGTTTTTGTGGTTCAAAAGCCATATTTCCTTCTTTATCAATGATAGTATAGTAGGTCTCACTTCCTTGATTAGAAAATTTAACTAAGGCATAACCATCTTTTGAAAATAGTACTTTATCTGATATCATAATAAATTGTTTTGACAAGTCTTTAACAGTTCCTTTTTCAAAATCAAATAGTTGAACATTTGTCCCAGTAAATTTTTCATTATAATTTTCGGTTTCTATTCTTGAAGAACTATTGACTAACATTCCATTAGAATTATTTTTAATATCACTTAATGCTCCAAATAAACTTTTTACTGTTTTAATATTTCCATTTGTATCAAAAATTTTCAAACATTCTTCGTTATTATTATCTAAGTAATCATCTATTGCATAACCATCTTTGAATTCACGGGAAACTCTTTCTTCAAAATTCACAATTGATTTAGTTTCTAAGTTAAAAAACTGCGTATTTTCATCATTTAATAAAAGCATTTTGTCTCCATATTCTTTTATTTTATTAACATACTTTTCTGATGGTTCTAATAAATATTTTTCTTCCTCTATGCTATATATTCCTGCTACACTTTTTGAACTATTATAAGTATCTGTTTGTTCTGTTATAATTAAGCAACCATTTTCTACTAGCTTTACTTCTTTCTTGTATTCTTTATCATCGTATGAATATACGGTTTCTCCTTTTTCGTTTAGTACATTTATTTTTGTTTTATCATCTTTATCTGGAATTAGCATATATTTGCCAACAAAAGTTGAATTTCCTTCATATGAGAAAAGTACATTAAAGTCTTTGTCTATTACATAATGAATTGGTTTAAAATCTATCGTTTTTGATACTACTGCTATTCCTTCAGAAAATTCTGCTGTTCTGTCATAATCTAAATAAGATACTTCTTGTTGTTCTGTATTAGTTTGACTTATCTCTTTGGTATCTTCCTTTTTAGTTGAGCAACCTGTTAAAATAAATACCATACTCACTAACATTAATATACTTACTACACTTAAAATCTTATTTTTCATTTTCTTTCCTTCTTCTCTAATAATTTTTATTTGTAATTCTTATTTATATTCTCTTGCATTTTCTTTGCATCATTAAAGTTCTTTATTGCTTTAAATATCCCTATTGGCATAGCAAAAATTCCAATCAATATAGCTAATGCAAATTTAAAAAATATTCCAAATACTAATAACCAAATATTATTCGTCCAAGCTGCTAACCATGCCCATTCTCCTGTATCAATTGCATTTTTTACATATTTCCATCCCCATGGCAAAGCCGCAAATATATAAGCAAATATTAATCCATTTACGAATGAACCTGAATCCATACCTAATAAAATACCAATTATTCCAAATATTGCTGATTTAATAATTACTCCTCTTAATTGTTTTTTAGAAGTTTCTACATTTGCTTTTGCATTATTTTTTACTCTTGCTTTTTGTTGTTCTGCTTTTTCCTCTTCTTCTTTGATTCTTTCATTTTCACAACTTTCACATAATTTGCTTTTATATTTTTCTGCACATTCTCTACACATAAATTTCCCACATTTTGGACAAGTTGCTACTACTGTTCTATCATTATGTTCATAACATCCCATTCCTACATTTGTTTTTACTTCATTTCCCATTTTAAAAATCCCCCTAATTCATTTTATTATAATTTTGCCATATTCTCATCAATAAGCTGTTAAAATCTTCTGTTTTACCTATTTCACCATTAACATATATATCATAATAAGGTGATAGGGTTTCATTTTTATTGAAAGTTGCTTTATTAAATATAACTTTATAAGTTTTGCCATTGTCTTTATCTGTTCCTTCTACTGCTACGCAAGCCATATAATTGTTAGCCGTTTCTTCACTCCATACAGCATTTTCCAATTGAGATTCCATAAGTTCACCAACTGTATAATTATCTGTAATAGATTTGTAACTGTCATACCAAATACCGTCACATTCAAAGTGCATATCTTTTATTTCTTTTATATAGCTACTTTCTTTACTTTTTTTACTTCCACAACCTGTCAATGTAATCAACATTATAATTAGAAACATTACAATTCCTATACTAAAAATTTTCTTTTTCATTTTTATCCCCCTTAAATATTATTTTTAGAAAGCAAAAAGAAACCTAAACCATAACCAATTGTGGCACTTGATTATAGTATAAGTTTCTTATTTTAGGTACACAAAAAGTCTTGCTATTTCTAGCAATTATGTTATTTAAACTATCCGTGTGTGTGTGTGTGTGTGTGTACTCCTGCAACGGTTACAAGGTTTCTCATTGTTTGTGTACCTACCTTTCTTTTTATCTTTCTTTAGATATTATAGCAAAGATTTTTCAAATTGTATATAACTTTAGAAATTTTCTCTCCGAAATCTTCTTTCATATCTTATATATCCTCTTTTGTAAATAATGACTTTTTAATCAGTATTATTAATAATATCATTATGCCTATTGTAATTGAAATATCTGCTATATTGAAATTAGGAAAGTTTAAAATATTTACATCTATAAAATCTACTACGAACCCTCTTGCAATTCTATCTATTAAGTTACTTATTCCTCCTGCTAATACTAAAATTAAAGAAACAATAATTGAACAATTAATTTGCGCTGTTCTTTCTTTTAAAAATTTTATAATGATTCCTAATATTACGATATTAACTATTATAATCATTAAAATATTGTTTGCTCCTATTCCAAATGCTAATCCTATATTTTCAGTATAAGTAAAATTCAAAATTCTTGGTATTATTGTTATATTTTTTTTTACTAATAATATTTTAGTTATTTGATCTAATATAATGATTAGAATACCTAATAATATTGTTGTTTTTTTATTTTTCATATTTTTTATCCTTCTTTACTTTTTTATATACTAGAACTGTACTAAATACAACACATAAAATTATAGATAAAACCTGTGATATTCTAAAATTATTAACCATTAAGCTATCTGTTCGTAGTCCTTCAATAAATGTCCTTAAAAAGCCATATAATGCCAAATATGTATATGTTAATTGTCCTTTATATTTTCTATTATTTTTATTTACAAATAATAGAATAAATATTATTAAACAGCCCACAGATTCATATAAAAATGTTGGATGTACTTCTATGTAATTGCCATTTTCTATAATTCCCATTCTAAAAATATTATTTGCTTCTATTCCATGTGCTTCTATATTAAAAAAATTCCCCCATCTTCCTATTGCCTGTCCGAAGTGGTAAACATGTTACAATGTAATCTAGTATGTCTAATGTGTTTATTTTTTTGCATTTTGAATATATTATAATTGTTATAATATTCCGTTATGACTATTTTTTAAAATTTAGCCAACATTTTGTAATTTATTATTTTCATTTCCCATATTTAAAATATTGAATTTATAATATATAGTTATTTCTTTATTTTCTGATATTTCTATCTTATCTACTAAAGATACAAGCATTGTTCTTGTTATTTCTTTCATATTAACAAAATCATTAACAAGTTTATTGATATCTATTGAAGAATCTTCTTTTTCTTCTAATTCTTGTAATTGCTTTATTCTTTCTTCTGCTTGTTTTCTATTTTCTATCTGCCTTGAATAAAGCCTTGTAAAATCTTCATCTTCAAATAGTCCATTATATTTATCTTCATATAGCTTGTCTATTCGCTTGTTTATATCTTTAACTTTCTTTTCTAAAATAAGAATTTCATTTTTTACATTAAACCTATCTTTGATTATCTTGTCTTTTGATGTATTAGCTATTTTAGTGTATTTTTCTTCATTTAAGAACTCTCTACATCTTTTCTTGATTTGTTCGATTACAAAGTCTGTTACTTTTTCTAGGTTATTGCTATGTGGTGTGCATAATCCTAAATGTGTATTTGTTGCATAGGTATTGCACCTCAAATAAAATGTTGTTTTGTTTGGGTGCTTTTGTGGTACTAGACTTAATTTTTTGCCACATTCCTTACAACATACTAACCCTTTTAGTAACCAATCATAACTTTTTACTCTTGTTGATGTTCTGCTTTTTATCATATCTTGTACTATGTTAAATGTTTCTTCATCAATTATTGGTGTGTGCATATCTCTTACGATTATTCTATCTTCTTTTGGCATTATCATTGTTTTCTTGCTTTTATAGTTTATCTTTTTTGTGTTTCCATTTGATACCCAACCCAAGTAAGTTACATTTTGTAATATTCTTTTTACTGTATTTCTGTTCCAACCTCGCTTTATTCCCTCTTTTCTTGTGTGTCCGTTTCCTACAATTTCTGATGGTACTAGAGTTCTTTCATCTGTTAGTATTTTTCCTATTTCTGTTGGTGTCATTCCATTTCTTGCTAACATAAATATTCTTCTTACAATTGGTGCTATGTCTTGGTCTATTACATAATGGTTATAGTCTAATGGATCTTTTTTGTAGCCATAAGTAGGATATGTTGTCATTACTTTTCCTTCTTTTGCTCTTGTTTTCTTTCCATTCCTTACTTTTCTTGATGTATCTCGTAAAAACCATTCATTAAAAAATGCCTTAAATTGTACCATTTCTTCTGATGTTTCAATATGCCCTGTGTCTATGTCATCTGTTACTGCTATAAATCTTACACCTTTTTCAATAAAAAATTCTTCTAAATAGTACGATATTTTGCTTGATAATCTTCCAAACCTAGATAAGTCTTTTACGGCTATTAAATTGATTTTCTTATTTTCAATGTCCTTTATCATTCTATTAAAGTCTGGTCTGTCGAATGTTGCTCCAGAAACTCCGTCATCTGTGTAGTCATCATATACTTGTATGTTGTTGTCTTTACAGAAATTTCTTAAAAATAGCTTTTGTGTACTGATACTCCCACTTTCTTGCTCATCTTCGTTTGTTACTATTACTTCGCCATTACCAACTTCAATATTTTCATTGGATAATCTTTCATATAATCCTGCTACATATTTTTCAGGATTTGCTATTGTTATCATAAAAACCTCTCTTTCTAATAACAATAGGTTTCCTCCTATCCAATTTACAACTGAATTATACAATTTATATAAAATTATTTCAACTCATATTTAAAAATTTAGGCTAGTTTATATGTAAAAATACATACAAACTAGCCTATACAACTATTTATTATTAACTTTTTCAATTAAATAATTTATAAATGCTTCTTGTAGTTTTTCTTGTATTGTTTTAGCATTTTCATCAAATACTTCTTTTATTTTATATTCTTGTTTCATATAAATACCTATTCCTTTCCTGTGAATAGCTATTTATGGTTATAAATTCAGTTACTTTTGTTTATTAACCTATTGCTATTCAACATATTTTCCAAAATTCTTGATTAATAAAATCATTCTTAATACCTCTTTCTAAATTAGAGTAAAAAAATACACCTTGATTATTTCAAAGCATACAATTTAAACATATATTTTATTACTCTTTATCATATTTGGATTTACAATATTGCTAACTCTTTTAGGAACTGCATATCCAGCATTTATATTAGCTTTTAATACTAAATCACTACTATTTTTGTCATAATCATAAGCACTTCTATTACAGTTTACAAATTGTAAATCATTTTCTTTCTTTTTAGTGGATAAATATTCATTATCTCTATTTATCTGTACTAATAGTTTTCGATATTCTTGCTTTTCCTCTTTTTCCTTTTTTCTTCTGTTTTGTGCATATATTCGTTTTTGAATCTTGTTTTTCTCTTTATTTTCTTGCCTTCTTGTTTCCTTTTCTCGAATATATCTTGAATCTTTTTGAATTATCTTTGTTATATATGGCATACCAATTTTTAATTTCTTTGCAATTTCTGTTGGTTTTAAATGTTTTTCAAAAAATAATTCAATTATTTTCTCTTTTGTGCCTCTGCTGTCTAACTTGTGTTTTATTTTTCTCACCCTCTTTCTTTTTTACTTTCTCTATTCTAACAAACTACAATTTCACACCTACAAATAAAAACAAAATATACTAATCAAATTACTTTACTGTGTTGTTAATAGTCTGTTTAAAATCTTAAACACATTGTTATTACAAACTTTTCTCAAAATTTAGTGAATTTTTATTCTACAGTTTTTAGCAATTAATTTTGGAGAAAGTATTGTAATTATATTAGTATTATAGTATAATAAATATAGAATGTCAATAACAATTTATTATTTTTATTAAATTGTTTATAAGGTCTTGTTTTTAGAAGGGAGAGAAATTCGTATGGAACTACCAGAAGTAACCTTTTTTAGCGATTTCTACTTTTGGTTTAATACTGAAACTAAAAAAGAATATTATGCTACACCTTTATATTTTTATAAAGCTGATTTTCATTTAGATACTGAAAATAAATTAAGAGATGTGTATTATAAGGAAACTGAAGAAACAGATAATGGCTTAAAGCATCCTGCCTCTTTATACTTTCCATTTCACGAAAAATTTGGGCTAATGCTATTAAGATTTTTAAATGCTGACTTATCTAACTACGAAATAGCTAATAAAACTTTCTTTTATGCTTATGGTTTTGAGATATTAAGAGATTTAGATAAGGATTATAAATTTGAATTAAGTAGTAATTATGGCAGTAATGGAAGTTATCTAAAAGCAACTACTAAAATATTTGAAGATTTACAAGAAAATCTAATTGATTTGCAACAAGAACTAATAAAAGCTGTTACCTATATCTATAACTTAAATAATAATACTGAATTAGAGAAATATACATATAGTGAACGATATGCAGTTTATTTAATAAAGAGAATGGGAAAATTACATACATACTATAAGAATGACTTTGTTATGCGAGATAGTTATTCAAAGAAATATCAAGAATTTTGTAATAAAAATGAATATGATATATTAGAATCTTTACATACTAAAAATATGTTTCTTTCAATGAGTGATACTCATAAAAGTAACGATTTATCAAGTGTTTGCTATGCTATACTTGATGAACTATCAAAAACACCTAACTATCCAATAAAAAAATGTCAAAATTGTGGAATGTACTTTATTCCAACATCAAAAGTAGATGAAATTTATTGCGACTATCCAAAAGAAAATTCAAAAACTTGTAGAGATTTAGGTGCTTTTCAATCTTATACTGAAAGATTAAAGCAAAATAAGGCTATGGGCGAATATAGAAGAACTTATCAACAAAAATTTATGCAAGTTAGAAAGAATAAGGAACTTTATAAAAATTTTGAAACTTGGAAAAAACAGGCTAAAGAAAAAATTAATCTTATGAAAAAAGGAAAACTTACTGAAGATGAAGTTTATGAGTGGATTCTAAAAAATAAATAATATTTATTTTTATTCTTATATTCTAATTTTTTCCTTAACAGATTAGAGGGACAAAAGACAATATTTTATTGCCTTCTGTCCCTCACTTTTATTGTAGAATGTATTTATTAGAATATAAGGAGTGTTTTTACTATGAATCGCCGTAGAGGAATTAATAATAAATTAAATGTTATATCTGAAAACTTTAAGAAATTCCGTGCAGAAAGTGGATTTTCTCAAAAAGTTT
>CANRVY010000048.1 GCA_947643405.1 uncultured Mycoplasmatota bacterium
ACAACTTCCTGGACTCGTTATGCTTGAAGATCCAAAGCATACCCAGTTATTTGGATTTGCTCCTCTATATCTTTTTAGATTTGCTAAGTTTGACAAACTATCTTTATTTGCTAAATCGCTTCCACTTGTTCCTGCTGACTTAATTGTTACCTTAGGTTTTACACTTGCTGTCTTTCCATTTCCTCCTGTTGCTGTACATGTTAATGTATATGTCCCCACTGCCAATGAATTTAGATTTGTTATGGTTGTAGTTCCATTCTTACATGTAACACTTCCTCCCATTCCTCCGAATGTTGCACTATATAATGTACTTACTGCTACACTTGTTTTCTCATTTACTGAATAAGCTGTACTTGTGTAACTACTTGTTATACTTGGTGTTGTTACATCGATCTTGCTTACTGTCACACTCTTCGCTGCTGATATATTTCCTGCTGCATCTTTTGCCCATAAGTAATATGTTCCGTTTGCTGTTACATTCTTACTAAATGAATAACTGCTTGTATTTGTTACTGATGTCCAACTTGTTGGTGTTGCACTACTTGTTGTCCATGCATATGCTGAAATTCCACTATGTGAATCAGAAAGTGTTGCAGTTAATGTCTTACTA
Organism: uncultured Mycoplasmatota bacterium; assembly: GCA_947643405.1. Classification (GTDB taxonomy): domain Bacteria; phylum Bacillota_I; class Bacilli_A; order RF39; family UBA660; genus MGBC102946. The sequence continues at coordinate 611 of CANRVY010000048.1, forward strand.
GTTGTCCAACTATCTGTATTTCCACCTATTGCTCCTACTGTTGGCACTGTTGCGTCTATATAATAAGTTCCACTACCTTCAGTTTTAGAATTTCCATATCCTCCTGTTGCTGTTGCACTAATTGTATATGTTCCAGTTGTATTTAATGTTACACTTGCTGTTCCTGTATTTCCATTTCTATTTCCATTTTGTGCCGCTCCATTATTTATACTATATGTAAATGCACTTAAATTTTCTCCAACTTTTACTGTCGCACTTATTGTTATATTTACTGATTTTACCCATCCATTTGTTTGAATTGGTGAATAGCTTATAATTGGCGCAGTAGCTGCTGTTATTGTAAATGTTCTTGTTCTTGTTGCCACATTACCAGCTTCATCTGTTGCTTTATATGTTATTGTTTGTGTTCCTACTGTTGCACTCAATCCACCTGTATATGTAATTGTTGGTGTTACTCCACTATTATCTGTTGCTGTTACTCCTGTCATTAAATTATATCCTGCTACTCCATCTACTGATAATGTTTCATTATTAAATACAAGTTCTGGTTTTGTTGTATCTATCATATAAGTTTTACTTGTCTTTACTTCTACGTTTCCGCTATCATCTGTTGCGGTTACTTCTATTTGATAATTTCCTGTACTATTTAATGTTACACTTCCACCATTATTAATTGGATTACTTGTTCCTCTTACCCCATCTTTTATAATCACATATGCAATACTGTCTACTCTATTATTATCTGTTGCTGTTATTTTTACACTTTGTGATTGAACAAATTTTGTTGTTTCTTCTGGTGCTATTGTAATCTGTGGTTTTGTTGAATCACTTACCACAAAAGTTCTTGTTGCTGTACTTGTATTCCCCAATCTATCACTTACTGTATAATTAACTCTATATGTTCCAGGTATTGATAATAAAGTATCCCCACTTGTTGTAATTTTACTATTATCTATTACTCCATCTATATTATCAATTACACTTACACCGTCAAAAATATTATAACTTGCTGCAGCTGACGAATCTAAAGAAACTGTTTCTGGATCGATTGTTATTTCAGGTCCTGTTGCATCTATTCTATATGGTCCTCCTGTTACACTATCACTATGTCCGTTATTATCTGTCGCTCTTACTACAATACTTACAATCCCTGTAGAATTTAATGTAATTGTTTTTTCATTTCCGGTCACTTGTACTGGATTTTCGCCTTCTATTTGATAAGTAAAGCCAGTTACCTTATTTGGTGAAACTGCTGTTACCCTTATTACTACCGTTTTACTTCTTACATAATTACTATCTGCTTTTGTAATTGTAATTTGAGGTTTCATTTCTACTACTTTTACTGTTCTTTTCGCTACTGCCGTTTTCCCATTGTTTGAATTCGTATATGTAATTTCATATGTTCCTGTTGTAGTTGTATCAATACTATCTACTACTTTTCCTCCACGTCTTATTTCAGTTGTATAAGCTAGTGCATCTCCTGCTCTTGTTTCAGACTTTACACCCGGATCAACAAACGTAGAGCCAATTCCGATCATCATTACATTACCATCAATTAATTCAATTACTGGATCTTCTGGATCTCTAACTGGATTGTGTGTTCCATCATCCTTTTCTACCACAAGTTCATTGTTATTCTTTGAGTTATTAATGCAATATGTTCCATTGCATGCATTTACTACAAGAATATCCCCATCTTCATCTACGATAAATCTTCCTTCACCTTCATAACGTCCATTTACTTTTACTGTAGCAGGAAGATCTTCTCTTTCCACATTTCCTGCTTTTTCCAAAGTTAATGTCCCATTTTTATAATAGTATTCTCTCGGAAGGGAAAAATTATCATCTGCTGTATCAATTCTAATTGATTCCATTATTCCATGAACGCTTTCTTCAAATGTTTTCTTTTCTTGCTTATGAAGTACATCAATTATAATTGGTGTAATAATTAAAGCGATAACTCCAATTATTATGATTACTGCTAAGAGTTCGATCAAAGTGAACCCTTTTTTTCTACCACACATCATACTAACTCCTTATCCTTTCTAATTATTGTCACCACTTAGTTACACAAAAAGGCAAAAAAGCAACTTTTTGAAACCATATGGTTACAATTTAGTATATTATATTACCAAACGGATACAATGTCAATAGGTGGTGCTTATGCATTTTAAAAGAATTAAAAATTTGTGAGAAGATCACGACTTTACGCAACAATACGTCGCTACCTATTTAAATATCCACAGAGTTGTTTATAGTAGGTATGAAAATGGGGTTCGAGAAATACCTGTTTCTTGTCTTATTAATTTATCCAAGCTCTATAATGTTTCTGTAGATTATTTGGTGGAAGGTGGAACAGATAGCGATAAACTTTTTATAAAACACAAAAATATGAAATAATTTTATTTAGTCTTCAAAAAGCTAAACTGGAATTTCATCTTTTTTTGAATATAAAAACATCCCCCACCTTTACAAAAAAAGAACGTTTAATTACAAAATGTTCTTTTTTTACAACTATTTTACATTTTCTAAATACATTTTTACTTGATAAGCTGCTAAGCTTGCTTCACCTATTGCTGTGGTTAATTGATACAAATCTTTTTTCAAAACATCTCCACATGCATAAATTCCAGAAACATTAGTTTGCATTTTTGAATTTACCACAACATATTGATCTTCTAAATTTAAACCTAAACTTTCTAAATAATCTGTATCTGGTTCATATCCTATATATATAAATAATCCCTGAACATCTAACCTTTGCATTTCTTTTTCCTTCAATATTTTAATGCCTACTAATTCTTTTCCGTTTTCAATTAATTCTTTTACTTCAGTATTATAATGGATTTCTATATTATTTTTTTCTAATACTCTTTTTTGCGCAATTTCATCTGCTTTCAACTCCCCACCACGGTATAAAATATCCACTTTTTTACAAATATCAGAAAGGAATAAAGCTTCTTCGATAGCACTATTACCCCCACCTACTACTGCAACACACTTATCTTTGTAAAAAAAGCCATCACAAGTAGCGCACCAACTAATTCCTCTTCCCACTAACTCGTTTTCTTTTAAAAGACCTAATTTTCTAGGCTTTCTTCCTGTTGCTATAATAATAGATCTTGTTTCTATTTTCTCTGTTTCTGTATAAATAATCTTTTTTTCTTCTAAATCTTCTATCTTTATTACATTCCCAAATTGATATGAAACTCCCAGACTTGTCACTTGTGAAAATATATTAAGCGCTAATGAGGCACCATCAATACTAGAATATCCGGGATAATTTTCTACATTAGGTGTCTGTATAATTTGCCCTCCAGGTGAATTCTTTTCTAATAATAAAACATTCAAATTATATCGCTTTAAATAAATAGCAGAAGTCATTCCTGCTACTCCTGCTCCGATTACAACACAATCAAAATAAGACATTTTCTACATTCTCCTTATCATTGTATCGATTATCAAACTTAGATCCTCTATTACATATAAAAATATAAAGAATTCCAATTACAATCATACCAATAGATACAACCTGAGCCATTTTTATACTTCCAAACATTAAACTATCTGTTCTAAATCCTTCTATAAAGAATCTTCCAATTCCATACCAAATCAAATAAAAGCTAGTTAAATTTCCAATTTTTAAATATGGCCAATTTCTAACTGCAATCATAACGAGAAATCCAATTAAACACCAAATAGACTCATAAAGAAAAGTTGGTTGATAATATACTCCATTAATATGCATTCCTTCTCTGATAAATTCTGGTAACCATTTTAGAGCTTCTAATGAAGTTACTGCTCCATGGGCTTCTCCATTAAAGAAATTCCCCCACCTACCAATTGCTTGCCCTAATATTAAACTAACAACTATAATATCTACAAGTCTTTTAGTGTTAATTTTATATTTTCTAGCATAAAAGATTACAAAAATTAAACCTGCAATAATTCCACCATGAATTGCTAATCCGCCTTCCCAAACTTTAAAAATATCAATGAAATGACTTCCGTAATAATCCCAGTGAAAAGCTACAAAATATAATCGTGCCCCAATAAGAGCTATCGGAATTATAAAGAAAAACAAATTTACCATAAAATCTTCTGGTATTTTCCACTTCTTAGATTCCTTTAATGCTAAAGATCCGCCTATTAAAATTGCAAAAAACATAATGACTGAATACCAATATATTTTAATAACTCCTAAATCTAATAAAACTGCATTCATATTATCCCTCTTTCTTCATCAATGGTTTTATAACAAAATCTGTCACAACTTCATTCATAACAGAAATTAATATTGCAACTACAAATGACATCCATAATCCATGAATTTCAAAATGACTACCTAAAATCCAATCTACCATATTTAAAATTAAAACGTTAATAAAAGGATAAAAAAGTCCTAACGTTAATCCAGTTATTGGAATAGTTAACCAAACTAAAAATGGTTTTACGGTTCTATTAAGTCCATAAATAATAACAGCTGCTAATAATCCCCAAAATCCAAAATAAGAATTATCTATGGAAATTGTTTTACTAAAAAGTACCGAAACACTAATCAATATTAAGCCATATGCAATCATGTGCAAAGCCCATTCTAATAAAAGAACAACCTTTGATCCTTTTGACATCTTTTACCATCTCCAATTCTATTATAGCATAATATTATTAAATATTATAAATAAAAATGACAAGTTAAATTTATCTCTTAAAATAAAAGAAAGACTATTTTGTCTCTCCTTTTAATTCAAATAAAATATCTCTTAATTCTGTAGCCCTCTCAAAATCAAGATTCTTAGCTGCTTCTCGCATTTCCATTTCTACATTCTGAATTAAAGAATGTAATTCTTGTTTACTTAGTTTTTCTGGTTTTTTCTCTTCTAACTCTTGATTATTTGAAATAAGCTCTCTGATTTCTTTTATAATTGTTTTTGGAACAATATGATGTTCTTCATTATATTTTTCTTGGATACTTCTTCTTCTCTCTGTTTCTTTGATAGCAAAATCCATTGCCTCACTTATGTGATCTGCATACATAATTACTCTACCATTCGCATTTCGCGCTGCTCTACCAATTGTTTGAATCAAACTTCTCTCACTTCTTAAGAAGCCCTGTTTGTCTGCATCCATAATTGCAATTAAACTTACTTCTGGAATATCAATACCTTCTCTAAGTAAATTAATTCCAACTACTACATCATATTTTCCTAATCTTAAATCTCTAATGATTCTAAGGCGCTCCAACGTTTTAATTTCACTATGTAAATATGCCACTTTGATATCTAGTTTTTTCAAATAATCTGTTAATTCTTCTGCCATTCGAATCGTTAATGTCGTTATCAAAGTTCTTTCATTCTTATCCATTTGGTTATGAATTTCTTCCACCAAATTATCAATTTGTCCTGATGTTTTCCTAATTTCAATTGTTGGATCTAGTAATCCAGTTGGACGAATAATTTGTTCTACCACTTGTCCTCCACTTTTTTCTAATTCATAATCTCCTGGGGTTGCTGAAACATAAACGACCTGTGAAATTTTATTTTCAAATTCTGAAAATCTAAGAGGTCTATTATCCATCGCAGAAGGTAAACGAAAACCATAATCAACTAATACTTTTTTTCTTGCTTGATCACCGTTAAACATTCCACGCACTTGAGGAACAGTCACATGTGATTCATCAATAACCAATAAATAATCATCTCCAAAAAAATCAATAAGTGTTGTTGGAGTCTCTCCTGGGCCTTTAAGCGCTAAATGTCTAGAATAATTTTCTACTCCTCTACAAACACCAGTTTCTGAAAGCATTTCAATATCATAATTTGTTCTTTCCATTAATCGTTGATGCTCTAATAATTTATTCTGTTTTTTAAACTCTTCTAACCTTTCTTCTAATTCTTTCTTAATATTTACAACTGCCAATTTTAATTTTTCCTCACTTGTTACAAAGTGACTGGCAGGAAAAATACTAACACTTTTCTTTTTTGATAGAACTACTCCTGTTAATGTGTCAAATTCAACAATTCCATCCACTTCATCTCCAAAGAAATCTACTCGTATTCCTTTTCCATGTTGGCTAACTGGAATAATTTCTAAAATATCTCCGCGTACTCTAAAACTCCCTCTTTTTAAATCCAAATTACTTCTTTCATAAAGCATATCTACCAACTTTTCAATAATAAAATTTCTATCAACTTGTTGTCCAGAAAAAATAGTTAACATTTTATTTTTATATTCTTCTATTTCTCCTATTCCATAAATGCAAGATACTGAAGCAACCACAATAACATCATCAAAATTAAGTAAAGAAGAAGTCGCAGCATGTCTTAATTCATCAATTTCATCATTAATGGAAGCATCCTTTTCAATATAGGTATCGGTCTTAGCAACATAAGCTTCTGGCTGATAATAGTCATAATAAGAAACAAAATATTCAACATGATTATTTGGAAATAATTCTTTTAATTCTGAATATAATTGTCCAGCTAATGTTTTATTATGAGCTAGCACTAGTGTTTTTTTCCCAGTCTGTTCTATTACATTAGCAATTGTAAAAGTTTTTCCTGTTCCTGTTGCCCCCAATAAAACTTGATGTTTCCTACCATTTTGAATTCCTTCAACAAGTGCTTTTATCGCTTCTGGTTGATCTCCATTTGGTTTATATTTTGATACTAATTTAAACATATGAACCTCCTATTTTGGCTTATACAAATTTTTTATTTTCAAATAAAAGTTTTAAAATGATAAATTGTTTTTAAATTCTTATATATTTTATCATTTTTATAAATATTAAACAAGGTAAGAACAATGTTCTTACCTCAGACTGTTGACAAATATGTTCAACAGTCTTTTCATATGCAAATAAATCTGG
>CANRVY010000049.1 GCA_947643405.1 uncultured Mycoplasmatota bacterium
TATCGTTTACAACTGTCCTTATAAAAATTGTCTAAAAAAATGTTGACAATCCAATAAATAGTTTATAAACACCTCATGCTTTTTGACTATATCTATTTTTCTTTTTTTATAAATGCCTGCTTTGTACCTTGAGATTGTTGAATGACTTATTCCAAGTATAATCGCTGTTTTTCTCATTGACAAACCTTGTTCTAATAAAATATCAATTTGTGCTTTCTTTTTTTCTGTTAATTGGGTATAATTCATATAGAGCCTCCTTGCCGGGTTGGCTCTTTTATTATATCAAAAAGCCGCACCTTTCTGGTGCGGTTCAAATTTCAATTTAGGAATAGTGCTTAGAATAAGCACTATTTACATAAACTTTTCTATCATTTCTGCTACAAAAGATTTATATTCAACTTCAGTACTCTCTTCTGCTTCAATTAAGCAAAGTGGAGGAAATAATACACACCACCAGTTATCACCTTCTCCACTCCCTAAAGTAATTAACAAAGATTCATACATTCCTGCATCATAAGTAACTCCTTTATATTGCTTTTCCGGAAAATAATTTTGCCCAAAATGAACTTGATATGTTAAAGGGTATTTCTCAGTTGTTAATAATTGTTTCACTTTCCTTTCAATATCTGGAAGTGAAAGTAATATTTTTTCTCTAGCTTCTTTACTACCTTTTGTATCTTGTAAAAGAATATACATTTCTCTTTGTACTAAATCTCTTACTTTGCCCTTTATTTTTTGGTCATACTCACTATTACTATTGGCTAATACTCTCAATCTAATAGCATCATCTGGAATTAGCTTTTCTGCACTTACATGCCCTACAATGATATAAAAAAATAAAATCATTATAATTAAAATTATTGTATTTTTCATAAAAAATCGTCCCCTCTATTTCTTTGTGGACGATTTTCTTTTTTTTTATTCATTATTTATGATAACTTTCGTTATTTTTTATTTTATACGCTCTATATATTTGTTCTAATAATAAAACCCTAAACAATTGATGTGGAAAAGTTAATTTTGAAAACGATAATAGATAATTTGCCCTATTTTTTATATCTTGATGTAGCCCATAAGAACCACCAATTATAAAAGCCAAATTAGAATATGATAAAAATGTAGAATCTATCATTTCACTTAATTCTATAGAAGAAATCATCTTTCCCTCTATTACTAAAGCAACCACATAATCTTTTGGTTCAATATGTTTCATTAACAATTCTCTTTCTTTTGATAATACGGTAGGAATATGGTTTTCATCAGAATCATTCACCTCAATAATAGAAAGTTTTACATATTTAGATAAGCGCTTCTGATATTCTGTTAACGCATCTTTCCAATATTGTTCCTTTATTTTTCCTACACATAATATTTTGATCATACTTCTATCAATTCCGTTCTTTCTGTTTGTTTGGCTATATAAATATGTTCTATCTTTTTTTGTTTTTTCAATAAAGCATTATTTAAAGCTTCCATAGCTTTTTCTGGTGTATTATTTTCTTCACTTAAATGAATTAAAACAATTTTTTTCGTTTCTTCTCCCATAAACTTTGTAATATAGTTAGAACAATCTTTATTAGATAAATGCCCTATATCTCCTAATATTCTTTGCTTTACATTATACGGATAATCACCATTCATTAGCATTTCTACATCATGATTACTTTCAATAATATATATTTTTTTATTCTTTAACTTGCTATGATTTTTAATATTTATATATCCTGTATCTGTAATATAAACAACTGACGATTTATCAGAGGACAATATATAGCCATTTGAATCTGAAGCATCATGTGAGGTCTTAAAAATTTCTATAAACAAATCAGATATATTGAAATCTTCAGTTACTATTTCATAATTCAAAATAGGAAATAATACATTTAATTCCTCATAAATTTTAGGTGTTAAATAAAGTTTTGTTTGATATTTTTTTACGAAAACCCTAATACCGCTAATATGGTCAGTATGTGTGTGTGTTACTAAAATTCCATTGATCTCTCTTGGATCCACTCCTATTTCTTTTAACTTTCTTTCAGCATATAAAGAAGTTGTACCTATATCAATTAAAAGCTTTACATGCTCTGTTTCGATATAAGTACAATTTCCTTTTGAACCACTTGCTAAAACACAAATTTTCATTAGTAAAAATTCAGTGGATTATGAGATCTGCTTCCACCTCGATATGGAAATCCTGACCAAATACCAAAGTGAACGTGTGGACCAGTAGCCCATCCAGTATCTCCTACTTTTCCAATGGTAGAACCACGCGCTACAGTTTGCCCTTTTTGAACTAATATTTTTGACATATGACCATAATAAGTATAATATCCATTATTATGATTAATAATTACATAATTTCCATTCATATCAGTATAACTAGCAACTTCAACTGTTCCATTATTCGCTGCATAAAGTGGTGATCCATACCCAGTTCCCGCAATATCAATAGCATCATGTAATTCACGTTTGCCGTTTATTGGATTTATTCTCCAAGCATAATAAGAAGTAATTGTCCAACCGCTTTGTGTTGGCCATTGCCAAGAAGTTAATGATCCTACATGTGGAATATAATGAGTTCCTCTTCGAATCACTTCATTTATAGGAACTTTTAAAACTTCTTTTCCTTTTGGCTCAATATAGTTAATTTCACCATTTACATATTTCATATTTTGTGAAACTCTATCTAATCCTTTTTCTCCTTTAGTTTCTACAAATTCTTCTCCAATCATCATATTGTCATCTTTTACGATTTCCTGTCCATAGTTACTTTCATGATCTTCTACAGAATATACAATTTTAACTACACTAAGTTGAGGATCAGTGATACCTATGACAACTTCTTGATTCGGATACAATAAGCTATTTTCATTTGTAAATTCTGGATTCGAAATTAAAAATTCACCTATACTAATTTGATTATTAAAGGCAATTTTTTCAATTGTATCTCCCATTTGAACAACATATTTTTTTGTTGCACTATCTTTTCCAAATACTAGGTCATGTGTTAGGTCTTCTGCCGATATATAAATATCCTCTGTCACTGGTATTTTCGTTTCTTTAATTGTTTTATCGCCATCTATGTAAACATCAGTTATAATGCTTCCTGTTGTATCTATTGGAATCTGTGAATCAGTCTTATAAGCTTCATATTGTTCTTCTCCAACAAATATTTTTACAGTTTCTTCAGCCGCTTGACTAAAAATTTCTTCTTTAAGAACATAATATTTATTAATCTTTTCTTTCGTTTCATTTTCGCCTTCAGTTGAAGCGACAGTCTGTCTAATAGTCACCTGATACCCTTTAATCGTAAATGGTCTTTGCTCTTTTATTTTATTGTAGATACTCCTTACAGAATCTAATTTTTGATCATATGTTGTAATCTTTTTTATTTCCAGACCTTCTGGGGCATAAACAACATCTACACCATATTTACGTTTTATTTGATCTCCTTCTTTATCAATGTAACGCTCTAATGCTTTTTTTGATTTTACTACTCCTATTACTTCATCATCAAGGTAAACCTGATAATATGCATTTGGCTCACTTAAATTTTTATAATTAAAGCCAAGTAAGAAAATTGAACTCCCTATTAGAATACAGGTCATTATAATTCCAAATCTTTTCAAAATTTCACCTACTCTTCTTCTCTATTTGTCATATTGACAAATGTACTGGTATTTCTTCTAAAAATCAAATCAATTGTAGTCGTTGGTCCATTACGATGCTTTGCTATAATAAACTCACTCTTACTAGTATTTTCGTCAATTGAAACTTGTTTTGTGTAATAATCGTCACGATATAAAAAAGCTACTATATCTGCATCTTGTTCAATTGATCCTGATTCCCTTAAATCGCTTAACAATGGTCTTTTATCATCCCTTCCCTCAACACTACGGGATAATTGCGCTAAAGCAATTACAGGAATTTCTAGTTCCATTGCTAATGTCTTTAAAGAACGGGAAATTTCCGATACTTCTTGTTGACGGTTGCCAGCATATTTTGCCGAACCGCTGATTAATTGTAAATAGTCAATAATTACAATTCCCAAACCATCTTCAGAGCTTGCTAATCTTCTACATTTTGCACGAATCTCTCCAATTGTCATCCCTGGAGTATCATCGATAAATATTTTAGTTTCTGATAAACGACTAATTGCTTCATTAATTCTTTTCCAATCATTGTGTTCAAAACTTCCATTTCGGAGCTTGTAACCATCTATTTGACCTGCTGATGAAATCATTCTTGTCGCAAGCTGCTCAGCTCCCATTTCCATATTAAATAACGCAACACTTTTATTATTATTTTGTGCTATATTAACCGCTAAATTTACAGCTAATGCTGTTTTACCCATGGCTGGGCGGGCTGCTATAATAATAAGTTCATTTGGATGAAAGCCACTTGTTACTTTATCTAAATCATAGAATCCAGTTGCTAAACCTGTAACTTCTCCTTTTCTTTTTGACAATTTATCCAAATCTGCTTGTGTTTTTATTAACACTTCTTGAAGCGTCCTAAATTCTGTTCCTTTTCTTGTTTTTACAACACTTAATATCTTTTTCTCAGCATTATCTAGTATTTCACTTAATTCTTCTTTTCCATTATATCCATCTGTTATAATGTTTGTTGCTTCTTCAATAAGTTTTCTTAGAATCGCTTTTTCATTTACTATTTTAATATACTCATCTACATTAGCTGCTGTTGGTACACTATTGATAACCTCCATCAAATAATCAACATCGCCAATTTGCTTTAGCCAACCACGATTCAATAATTCATCTGTTATAATTGTTAAATCTACTGGTACATTTTTTTCTAACAAATCACTTAATACTGTAAAGATCTTTGCATGAGCATCTAAATAAAACAAATCTTTATTTAAGGACTCTACTCCTTTTTGCAAAGCATATTTAGATAAGAACATAGAGCCTAGTACAGACTGTTCTGCATCCAGGTTATGAGGCATCACTCTTTCAGCCATTTTTTCACCTTATTTCTGTTTTACTAATTTTATTTTTACTGTTGCTATTACTTTTTTATGTAATACAATCTTTATTTGATGAATACCTAAACTCGCTAAGCCACTATCTATTTCAATTCCTTTTTTATCAATTTCATACCCAAGACGTTTTAACTCAGAAACAATTTGCTTTGTACTAACACTTCCGAACACACGATCTTGTTCTCCTGTTTTTACAGGGATTTCTATTGTTAATTTTTCTAAACTTTCTTTTAGTTTCTCACAATCTTTAATTTTTAAATTTTCTTCCAATTCAGCTTCTGCTTTTTCTTTTTTTAAACGGTTAACACCAGTATTTGTCGCTTGTACTGCATACCCATTCTTTATTAAGAAATTCATTCCATAACCATCTTTTACTTCTTTTATTTCTCCTTTTTTGCCTTGATTTTTAACATCTTTTAAAAATATTACTTTCATTTTTTCACCTCTGATTCACGATTTCTATAATTTTATTTTTTACTTTCTCCATCTTTATTTTCTCTAATTGGGCTGCTGCGTCTGTTAAATGGCCTCCTCCTCCTAAAGCACTCATAATTTCTTCTACATTTACATTTCCTAATGATCTAGCACTTACTCCTACAACATTTTTTTCTATTCTCCCAATTGTAAAAGACGCTTCTACTTTATCAAATTGTAATAATTGCTCCGCTATTTCAGCTAAATCTTTTGGAGTATAAATAGAGTCATCCATCATACAAAGAGCCATATTTTCATTAATCATATCACTTTTATTTACAAAGTAACTTCTTTTTAAATACGCTTCTTTTGTTTCTTTTAATAATTCTTGTTTTAAAATAGAGTCAGCGCCCATAGAAGTTAAAATTGCTGCTGCTTCATATGTTTTTTCTGTCGTTTTTAATTTATAATTACTTGTATCAATTTCCATTCCAGTTATCATAATCGTTGCAATAACAGGATCTACACTCTTATTTAAATATTTTAAATAATATACCATAAGTTCTGTAACACTAGAAATACTGGAATTGATATAAGAAAGTTCTGTTTCTTTAATATAGTTCGTACCTTTAATATGATGATCTAATACAACTACATGTTTACTTTTTCTCAATATATCTTTGTTTTCTACCATTTCATCTTTATGGACATCTAGTATAATTAATAAAGTTCCTTCTCCCATATCTTTGAAAGCTTTATTTTCTTTTTTGAGGCTCACTTCGACTTTATTTTCTTGCAATAATTCATACATTTTTAAAACAGATCTATCTTTTGGCTCATCTGTATCAATAATATAACATTCTTTTTTAAAAGAAGCTATAATTTTATATAAACATATAGAGGCTCCTAATCCATCTAAATCAGGATTTTTATGGGTCATAATATAAATTGTATCATATTTTTTTATTATTTCAGTTAATTTGTGAAAAACATCTATCATAACTCACCTCTTCTTCAACATTTATTATACTATAAAAAGTTTTTTATGTCTTTAAAAAAGCAAAGAAAACTTTTCGTTATTAAAAAATATGGTACAATATAAAGATAGAGGAGTTGGTTTTATGTCAAAATCAGAATTAATATTCTCATTTAGTTTTGCTGCTATCACAATTATTATAACAATGATAAGCGTTCTTGCACTGTGGAAAATATTTAAAAAGGCAAATCAACCAGGATGGTTTTCTTTAATCCCTTTTTATAATGCTTTTGTACTTTTTGAAATTATAGGAATGAGTCCATGGTGGTTACTAGTTTTATTTGTTATCTACTTTTTTCAATATTTTCTCCTCTTTCTCATTCACACTTTTTTCTTCGTTCCTTATTTATTTTTGACATTTATATTTTCTATGATAATTATCTGGTATATTATAATTTGCGCATGTATTAATTTATGTCGAAGCTTTCATAAAGATGATGCTTTTACAATAGGACTTATATTTTTTCCTTATATCTTCTTCTTGACATTGGCATTTGGAAAAGATATATATATAGGTCCTAGTCCAATCAATGATTTTATTTTTAAATCCAAGAATAAAACAACAATAATAAAATATTGTTTAGGATGTGGTAAAAAAGTTCCAGATAATTCTATGAAATTTTGTACCAATTGCGGAAATCCTTTATTAAAAGAAAAAAACCAAGAGTTTTACTCTTGATTTCAGACTGTTGACAAATAATTTTTTGTGAACAGTCTTTTAAAATTATAAATG
>CANRVY010000050.1 GCA_947643405.1 uncultured Mycoplasmatota bacterium
TATGGGGTGCGCCCAGTCGTATATCTAGACTCCAGCGTAAAAATAACAGGAGGAACAGGAACAGAAAGCAATCCATATATTTTGAGTAAATAAGAGATGCTCGAAGAGCATAATGTCGCTCAAGAAGCTCAACGCTTCTAAGCGACTAGCTTATAGAATATATGAAATAATAATAAAGAAGTACATAATATTTTGTGCTTCTTTTTTTTCAAAATATGGTAATAAAATAAACTAGTGAAAAAATGAAAACGAAGTATTAGAAGTCGCCCAAGAAGCACATCGCTTCTAGGCGACTAGCTAATTACTAGCTATTTGATGCAAGAAACTTATAGAAACTAAATAGTAACAAAAAGAAAAATCTTTAATAAATGAATTATAATATAAATATGATGGTAGGAAAAGCAAAACTTTAGTAGTGTGTTGTATATCTAGGAGGTAGAAAAAAAGTGAAGGATTGTATAACACTTAAAAAACTAGGGGGTTTTTATAATGCTTATAATGATGATGCTTATGTTTTATTTTATTTGTTTCATTATAATATAAAAAATAATAAATCTGGTTTTCCTTTGAGTGCTTATAATAAAGTAATTAATTGTTTAGAAGAAAATAACATTAGTTATATTATCGAAGGAAAAGAAGAAATAAAAAGAGATTTTAAAAAGAAAAATAAATATTGCTTTATCGTAGACAAAGGAAAGAAATTGTATGAAAGAGAACAAAGGTCTAATTTCATTTATGAGCGAATATCTGATTTAAAAGAATCAGAAGTAGATGAATTGTTAACCTTAATTGAAGATTATGTTTTCCAGTGATAAATTTTTAATTGTTAAATATATGAAGCAGTTTATTCTTTCCTTGGACGAAATTATAGTTAATTATCCAAATAAAGAGATGGTTATAAAGAATAAGTTACATTCTGATTCTTTAGATATATTAGAATTTATTTACCAAGCAAATATTGAAGAAGATCCAGAACAAAAGAGGCATTATCAAAATAAAATATTAAGTAAAATTAGTATGCTAGATTTTTATTTGGAAAAAAGTTATAAGAAAAAATATATAAGTGAAAAGATGTGTCAAAAAAAGAGTAATGAATTAATAAAAATCTCAAAAATGGTATATCAATGGAAAAGTGCAAAGCAACAAGATGTATCGTAGAATTTTAGAAGTCTATGAAAACGAAGTGGCAAAAAACACAAAAAATAAGAGAAAGGTTTACCAATTTGAGAAAAATAAAATGCAAAATATAGAGCTGATTTATAATTCTTTACAAGATGAAAATTACCAAGGTGGCAGGTATAATATATTTTTAATAAAATATCCAAAATATAGAATTGTAATGTCTTTGAGTATGCGAGATAAAGTTATTAATCATTATTTTACTAGATATGTACTAATGCCAAAATTAACAAAATATTTAGATGATAGAAATGTTGCAACAAGAAAAGGAATGGGAACGCAAGCTGGTATTAACTATGTAAAAAAGTTTCTTGAGAAAAACAAAAAATATGATAAATTTTATATTTTAAAAATTGATATTAGTAAATATTTCTACAGTATTGACCATAATATTTTAAAAAAAATGTTGAAATCCGAATTAAGTGATTTTGAATATCATTATGTAGAGGCAATTATAAATAGTACAAATCTTCCATATATCAATGATAGTATCAAATTTTTAAAAGAAAAAGAATATCCAATTTCAGAACGAAAATCAGAAATAGAAAAAATTCCATACTATTCTGTGGGAAAAGGTTTGCCAATAGGCAATATGAGCAGTCAATTTTTATCAATTTTTTATTTAAATGCTCTAGATCATAAAATTATTCATGATTTTCATGTAAAGCATTATGTTCGTTATATGGATGATTTTTTATTAATTCATCCTGATAAAAAGCATTTAGAGTATTGTTTAAAAGAAATTCAGAAAATCTTAGAAGAAGATTATAAGTTAGTAGTTAATAAAAATAAAACCAAAATATATAGTAACTCAGAAGGATTCGAATTTTTAGGTTACCGATTTCGAATTTATAATAAAAAAACAATTATGACACTTCGAAAAGATACCATTGTTAGGATGAAAAAAAGAGTAAAAGAAGTAAACTATTTATATAAAAATAATAAAATAACTTTTGAAAGTGCTTTTAGTAGTATCAATAATTTTTTGAATACATATCAAGGTAGCCGAGAAAGAACAAGAAGAATTATTGAAAAATATTGGTTTAATGGGTAAACGTAAAAAAAGTGCATATGCACTCCTCAGAGCGGCAACACGAATAACGTGTGGAATGTGAATACGAGCGGGAATGTCGGCACTAACAACGCGAACAACTCTGGCAATGGGGTGCGCCCAGCCCTTTAAGCGTGTAATGAGATGTTATGATTAAGGTTATAATAGAGAATTTTAAAGGACATCTCTTATCCTTGAACTAATGTTCAAAAAAATGTATATATGTGAAATGGGATACGTTCTATTTCAATTCTGTATGTAAGTTCATTATTTTTTATGGAATTAATGGGTAAATGTGAGTATAGTAAAGGACGTTACACTCCTTATAGCGGCAACACGAATAACGTGTGGAATGTGCATACGAACGGGAATGTCAACACTAACAACGCGAACAACACTAATGGGGTGCGCCCAATCCTTTAGATATGCTAAAATGATAATAATTTATTTATAAAAGAAATTAATAGTAGGGTAAATGTGAGTAAAATAAAGGACGTTACACTCCTAATAGCGGCAACACGAATAACGTGTGGGCTGTGAATACGAACGGGAATGTCAACACTAACAACGCGAACAACACTAATGGGGTGCGCCCAATCCTTTAGATATGCTAAAATGATAATAATTTATTTATAAAAGAAATTAATAGTAGGGTAAATGTGAGTAAAATAAAGGACGTTACACTCCTAATAGCGGCAACACGAATAACGTGTGGGCTGTGAATACGAACGGGAATGTCAACACACCGAACGCGAACAACACTAACAATGGGGTGCGCCCAGCCCTTTAAGCATGTAATGAGATGTTATGATTAAGGTTATAATAGAGAATTTTAAAGGACATCGTTTATCCTTGGATTGTATCCAAAAGAAAGTATATATATAAAATAAGATATGTCTTATTTTTAATCAGTATATAAATAAAAATTTAATTTTAACAATATAGGGTAAATGTGAGTAAAATAAAGGACGTTACACTCCTCATAGCGGCAACTCGGATAACGTGTGGTATGTGCATACGAGCGGGAATGTCAACAATAACAACGCGAACTGGACTACTCCTGGGGTGCGCCCAGCCCTTTAATTAAGTAATTAAATGTGATGGTTAAAGTTGTAATAGAAATTTTAAAGGATAATGTTTATTTTTAATTGTGTTTATAAAATAATATACATAGAAGTGAAATTTTTTTCTTGTAAGATGAAATGTGAAATAGATTTGAATAAAGGTTAAATGTGAGTAAAATAAAGGACGTTACACTCCTAATAGCGGCAGCGCGAATAACGTGTGGAATGTGCATACGAACGGGAATGTCGACTGGAACAACGCGAACAACACTAATGGGGTGCGCCCAATCCTTTAAATTTTTGAAAATTAAAATATAGAATATATGCTTAAATAATATTTATAGAATTATGAAAGAGCTTGAATGTAATAGGAATATATGTTTATGGATTTTTCAACAAGACAAATTTAAAATAACGGGTAAATGTAACAAAGAAACAGCACCCTAATAGCGGCAACACGAATAACGTGTGGGCTGTGTGGACGAGCGGGTATGTCACGAACACCAACGCGAACAACACTACTCCTGGGGTGCGCCCAATCCTTTAATGAAAGAAGGGTAAATGTATAAAGATTAAATTGAGGCTCCTCATAGCGGCAACACGAATAACGTGTGGATTGTGCATACGAACGGGAATGTCACGAATACCAACGCGAACAACACTAACAATGGGGTGCGCCCAGCCCTTTAAGCATGTAATGAGATGTTATGATTAAGGTTATAATAGAGAATTTTAAAGGACATCATTTATCCTTGGATTTTATCCAGAAGAAGGTATATATAGAAAGTAAAATACGTTTTACTTTCAGGAGGTATATAATGAGTTTAAAAACAAGATATGATTTTATCAAAAGAAAGCATAAAGATTATTTGGTATTATTTAATGAAAATAATCGCTATTTTTCTTGTGATCAAGATAAAGAACTATTAAAAGATATAAAATTTTGGAATAATTTGAAAGATTTGGAAAAAAGAAAAATCAGTTATATGGTATTTACTAATGTAGTAAGAGTTAGAAAATTTGATTCCAAAGAGAATAATTATATAAAGTATTGTAAAATGCTAAAAGCTAAAAAGATTATTGCAAAGCTAATAGAACGTTGACAGTAGTATAAAAAAACTATATACTAATAGATAGTAAGCAGTACTTTTAAGTTTAAGTGCTGCTTTTTTAAGTAGGTGATATTTTGAGTAAACTATATACAAGATATTTAGAACTAAAAAGAGAAGATCCAGATAAAATGTATCTGATAAAGGCAGGATTATTTTATATATTTATTGGAGAAGATGCAATTACAATGAGTAATATGACGAAGCTAAAATGTGTTCCACTTAATGATAGAGTTATGAAATGTGGATTTCCAGAAAGCGCGAAAACAAAATATTTGAGAAGATTGAAAGAAAATGGAAAAGAAGTAGAAGTGATTGATTTGAAAGAAGATAAAAAAATGGATCCAGCTTTTGCATCTCAGCTTGATTGCTTATTAGCATTGGAATCTTTGGATCTTAATACAATCACTCCAATTCAAGCAATAGAATATTTGTCTAGCATTCAACGCGAACTATTGAGAATGAAAGCAGAGGAAGAGGAAAAGAAAGAAAAAGTTTTCTGACAAATTTTTCCAAAACTATTTACAAATATACAATATTTCTATATAATAGCGAATCAATAGTAGGAGGCCTCTGTAGGAGGCGGACTATAATAAAGAAAGGGGTTAAAAATAAAACTTCTTTTTTTCTACTTATTTTATTCTATCATAAATTATAGTATAATAGTATGGGGATGGTAAAATGAATAAAAAAATTGTCGTATTGGGTGGAGGAACCGGAATGTCTACCTTATTACGTGGATTAAAACAATATCCAATTGATATTACAGCCATTGTTTCAGTATGTGATGATGGGAGAAGTACAGGAAGGCTTAGAGAAGAATTTAATACACCTGCAGTAGGAGATATTAGGCAGGTATTAGTAGCTTTGTCTGAAACAGAGCCATTGTTTCAACAATTGTTAAATTATCGTTTTGATACAACGAGTGACTTAAATGGTCATGCGTTAGGAAATCTTTTATTGACTGCAATGCAAGATGTAGCAGGAAACATGTCAGATGGGATAGAATCCATTGGAAAAGTTTTAAATTTAAAAGGAAGAGTATTGCCATTAACGGAAGAAAATGTTACTTTAGTTGGTAAAATGTCGGATGGAAGTGTGATAGAAGGAGAACATTATATTACAGAATCGGATCAGGCCATAAAAGAAGTTTATTATTTAAAAGAGCCTAAAGTATGTCCAAAAGCGTTAAAAGCTGTAAAGGAAGCCGACTTAGTAATACTTAGTATGGGAAGCCTGTTTACTAGTATTATTCCAAACTTGATTTGTGAAGATATGGTAGATGCGTTAGCAAAAGCAAAAGCCAAAATCATGTATGTTTGTAACATGATGACTCAACCTGGTGAAACAGATGATTTTAAAGCAAGCGATCATGTTAAATTATTGAATCAATATTTAAAAAAGAGACAAGTAGATGTTTTAATTGCTAATAATGGAGAAATAGAAGAGACGCTATGTAGAAAATATGAAACAATGGAACAGAAGGACCCAGTTTTATTCGATGAAGAAGAATTGGAAAAATTAGGACTTGAAATAATAGCACAAGACTTTGCTAGTATAGATGGAGAATATTTAAGACATAATGTAAACCGTTTAGCATTTCATATTTTCGCATATTTGATGAATGTTTAATGTCTTTTACAAGTATAGTAAAAAATGAGGTAAGTAAATTAGATGCAATTGAAACAGAAAATATAGCCGAATTATCAGCACTTATTCGAAATATTGGAAATTATAAAAATAAATCTATTAAGATTAGTACAGAAAATTCTAGTGTTGCTAGGAGAGTTTTTAGTCTTCTAAAAGACATTTATGGAGTAACACCAAAAATTACAGTTCGAAAGGGCTACAATTATAATAAAAATCTTATTTATATGTTAGAATCTTCTTATAAAAAAGAACTTATTTTAAATGACTTAAGCTTATTAGAACATGAAAAATATTTAGATATGCCGAAAGATTACATTATTGCAGATAATGACTTAAAAAGAGCATACCTAAGAGGACTTTTTCTTTCAATAGGAAGTATTAATGATCCAAAAAAGTCTAGATATCATTTAGAATTTTTAGTAGATAGTGAAGAATATGCAAAATTTATTTGTAATATTTTAAATCAATTTTATTTGAATGCAAAATATATTAAGAGAGATAATAAGTATATGGTATATTTAAAAGAAGCAGAAAAAATAGGCGATTTCTTAAGAATTATTAATGCTTCAAATGCGGTTTTATATTATGAAGATATTCGTATTTATAGAGATCATAAAAATATGACGAATAGACTTAATAATTGTGAACAAGCGAATGTTGATAAAATGATTATGGCGGCTTCTATTCAGGTAAAAGAAATAGAAAAACTAGAAGAAGCAGATGTTTTTGAATTATTAGATGAAAAAGTAAAAGAAGTAGGTAAATATCGTAAAAAATATCCAGAAGCTTCATTACAAGAGTTAAGCGAGATTATTAGTATTGAAACGGGGAATCCTATTACGAAATCTGGTTTGCATCATCGCTTAAAAAAAATTCATGAATTAGCAGAAAAAATAAATCAAGAGTAAAACTCTTGGTTTCAGATTGTTGACAAAGTGGTATATTCAAAATGAATATGCTACTTTTTTTATCTTG
>CANRVY010000051.1 GCA_947643405.1 uncultured Mycoplasmatota bacterium
TGCACTTTTTAAAGTGTAATGCATACAAACTATGCACTTTAGTTTGATTCAACGTTTTTTAGAAATCCATTTCTTTAGACATCGTATCCAAAGTTGTAATTTCTTTCTTCTGATCAATAATGCGAAACTCATATCCACAAATATCTGCAATCTTCACAATTGTATCGAAATCAGGTTGGCTATTCTCTCTTTCATAACTGGAAATTGTTGTATCAGCCAGATTTAATTTCTTCCCTAAATCTTTTTGAGATAATCCTGCACTTAATCTCATATTTTTTAATATACTACCTATCATATGGTCTCACCAATAGTATTATGCCAAATTGAAGAATTTTTATCGCAAAATTGCAAGAACCTTGCAATAATATATCGACCATGATATAATTTTTCTTAGACGAAAAGAGGCTTTACTTATGAATAATGATTCTATTATTAAACTTTATATAAAATATCTTATTATTCCATTAGAAACAATCATAAAGAGTCCTAGCTTTCTTACAAACTATTCTGAAGAAAAACAACAAACAATAAATCAACTATTATTAAACTACTATCAAGAAATAGAGGCCCTTATGAAAGATAAAAATTAACATTCTAAAAAGTCAACTTCCTACATATAGTTTATTGTAGAAAGAGAGGAATCAATTTATATGGAAACATTAAAAGTTTCAACGAAATCAAATCCAAATAGTGTTGCAGGAGCACTCGCAAATGTATTTAGAGAAAAAGGTAGTGTAGAAATTCAAGCAATTGGAGCTGGTGCTCTAAATCAGGCAATCAAAGCAATAGCAATTGCCAGAGGATTTGTAGCACCAAGTGGAAAAAATTTAATTTGTATTCCAGCATTTACAGATATCGTAATTGATGGTGATGAAAGGACTGCAATTAAGCTAATTGTAGAAGCAAGATAAAAGAAGGCAACTTCTTTTTTTAATGATAAAATTCAATCTTTTTATATTTACTTAACATACTCAATATTCCATATAAAATAAGAACATAAATAATATTGCTAATAACCGAATAGAAAATAGAATTTAAAAAAAATAGGAAAGAAAAAGTGATTTTTCTAGATAGCAAAAATAGTATAAAATTAAAACTTTGATAGCTAATGATTACAATAAAAATCATCAACAACAAAGTCCAAAAATGCTTATCAAAAAAATGATATAATGAAGAAATTATATACCCTAACATACAAAATAAAAAAGCATGTACAAAAATCGTATTTGTATAAGCAATATCATATAAAATACCAACTACAAAACAAGTTTTCAAAAAAGAATTATTATACTTTCTAAAATATGGATAAATAAGAACCAAAGAAAGTAAAGAAAACAAAGGTAAAAACAAATTACTCTTAAACAACATAGAACATAAACCTTCCAAATAAAAAGAAAAAATTATTAAAAAATATATCATGACTCCACATCTCCTCGCTTTAAAACTATTACATAACTTAAAGCATCGAAATTAACTTTTGATTCTACCTCTACTACTCTAGCCAAATCAAAATTATCACTAGTTACTCCTTTTACATATCCAACGATAATTCCTGCTGGAATATTTTCTCCTAATCCTGAAGTTGTAACCAAAGATCCTACTGGAATCTCAGTATTTTCTGAAATCCCTTCTACTTTAAGGGTTTTATTACTAGAATTATATCCAGTTAATAATCCATATATATGATTTTCACCTACTTCTATTTTTACTGATATTTGTTTTGGCAACTCATCCATAGTAAGAAGTTTTACAGAGCTACTAAAATTACTAACACTACTAATTAATCCCACCAATCCTTCATTCACAACTACTGGTAAATCGATTTTAATTCCACTCTTCTTTCCTTTATCAAGAGTAATCATTTGATACCAGTAACTCGCATTTCTATTAATTACAGTTGCATTTAAATAACTTTGATCTGATAAAGCAGTATTCAAGTCCAATACTTTTTTTAACTCTTTCAATTGAATTTCTAATTCTTTATTTTTTACTTCTAAAGTCTTATAAGAAGAAGCTTGTTCCTTTAACTTCTTTAGTTCCTGATCAGTAACTTTATCTTCTACTAAATGAAGTGGCTTTAAAATAACCTTTTGAATAAAAAGGACACTATCTTTTAACCACATTTCAACAGGTGTCAATTTTCCACTTCTATTTAGAACTAAAATACTTCCAATAAAAGAAAATATCACCAATAAAGCAATAATACCAATTCTTTTATATTTTTTCTGTTTTCTTTTCTTATACATATAAATTCCCTTCTATAATCTATCATCTTCAAAAAAACTATAATAACTATCATATCCAATAATTACATGATCTAAAATAGGAATTCCTAATAATAAACCAATTTCTTTTAAACGATTCGTCAAATGAATATCTTCCCTACTTGGTATTACTACACCAGATGGATGATTATGAACACAAATAATTCCAGAAGCATCTACCAAATAAGCCTCTTTAAAAATTTCCCGTGGATGAACCAAGCTTTGATTTAATGTCCCGACAAACAACAAGCTTTCTTTAATAAAACGTTTTTGATTATCTACATAAATACAATAAAAATGTTCTTGACTAGTTTTTGAAAAATAACTTTTATAGTATTCAAAAACCAATTCGGCCTGATTGATACGCTTTTTTTCTAATGTAACAGATTGATGTAATCGATCTCCTAATTCAATGGCTGCCAAAATAGAACAAGCTTTACTATCTCCTATTCCTTCTTTATGAATCAGTTGCTCATATGCAATACTTCTGATATCTTGTACATTTTCATAAGATTTTAATAAATCTTGGGCAATATCTTTTACTGATTTCCTTTTTGAACCGCTTTTTATAATTAAAGCTAACAATTCTTCATTGCTAAGAACATTCGCTCCATATTTTAGCAATCTCTCTCTTGGTCTTTCTTCTTTAGGCAGTTCCTTGATCATCGCGCTCACTATTTACCAACTCCTCATATTTTGCGAGTACTTGTCCACAAATAGCACTATAGCTATTTGCATCTGGCGCTTGTTCTAACATCGTATCATACTGCTCTAAAACAGTTAAAAAAGCGACATTAGAAATACCAAACTTCTTGACATAAATATTATACCCAGAAGCAATAAAGAAATCCTTGAGCTTTGTTGCATTTGCTTCCTTTAAAGTCATTCCTACATATACATAATATTTTCCATTATCAACTTGATAAATGTAATAAGGTATTTTTGAAACATTCTCTTCCATACTTTCTTTACTAGAATATACCCCAATCTGTAAAAAATAAACTTCCTTTATCTCATCTTTTGTTTTTCCTACAACTTGTAAATCTTCCTTATTATATTGTTTAAACAAAAAAGTTCCTAATAAAAAACCAGTTAAAAGAGCTAATAAAATTGGAATGATTACTTTTTTTACCATATCAATCACCATAATTACTTTATCAGCTTTTTCGTACATTTTTTGTCGAAAAAAAGAGTATCGCTACTCTTTTACCATTTCTTTTATTCTTGAAAGTACTTCTTCTATTCTTACATCTGTAGAAGTATCTTCCTTCCTCATTTTCCATTCTACAAAATCTTCTGCTACTTTCTTTCCAACTGTAATACGAATCGGAATTCCAATCAAATCCATGTCTTTAAATTTTACACCTGGTCGTTCATCACGATCGTCTAACAATACATCAACACCTTCTTTAGTAAGGGCTTCGTATAAAGTGTTGGCAACTTCTACTTGCTTTTGATCCTTGTCATTAATTAAAACAATCGCTACTTGATAAGGTGCAATAGAAAGTGGCCAAATAATTCCATTTTCATCGTTATTTTGTTCTATTGTTGCTGCAAATATTCTTCCAAGACCTATTCCATAACATCCCATCACAACTGGATGTAACTCATTATTATTATCTAAATATTCAAGATGCAAACTTTCAGAATATTTTGTTCCAAGTTTAAATGTATTTCCAATTTCAATTCCTTTTTTAAAGAGTAATGGCGTTCCACATTTAGGACAAACATCCCCCTCTTTTACATTTTTAATATCTGCTACCATATCATAAGAAAAATCACTAATATTGACATTAACATAATGATAATCAGTTTTATTAGCACCCACTAAAAAATTGTGCATGTGTAAAACATCATGGTCTATAATAATTGGAATATTTAACCCAATTGGGCCAGCAAATCCAATCTCTGCATTTGTAATCCTTTTTACATCTTCATAATCTGCAAGTGTTACTTCTGCTACATTTAAGAGCTTAGAAAGTTTTAATTCATTAATTTCTCTATCTCCTGCTACCATACAAGCATAGAATTTATCACTTGCTTGGTAAATCAATGTTTTCACAATTTTATCAGCACTTATATCTAGAAAATGAACAAGTTGTTCTACAGTTCCATGTCCTTTTGTTTCAATTAATTCTTTTGGAAACAAAGCTTCTTTTGTTTCATATTTATTTTCTACACATTCACTCACTTCAATATTAGAAGCATAATCACAAGATGGACATAATACCAAAATATCTTCTCCAATATCTGTAACAGCCTGGAATTCCTCTGAAAGTAATCCTCCCATGGCTCCAGTATCTGCTCTTACAATCTTATAATCAATTCCAATCTCATCAAAAATGCGTTTATAAGCTTCAAACATCTTTTGATAAGAAACATCTAAAGTTTCCAAATCTGTATCAAAACTATATGCATCTTTCATAAAAAATTCTCGAACACGAATCAATCCATATCTTGGTCTTGTTTCATCACGATACTTATTTCCTATTTGATAAATATTAAAAGGCATATCTTTATAAGACTTAACTTTCATTTTTGCTGCTTCCACAAAAAGTTCTTCATGAGTTGGACCTAAAGAATAAGCTCTATTATAACGGTCTTTTAACGTAAACATATTACTACCAAAATTTTCTCTTCTACCACTTGCAATATAAATTTCTTCTGGTAATAAGCAAGGCATCAATAACTCAGATGCACCTGCTTCATTCATGTGTTTTCTTATTACTTTTTTTATTTTCTCTAATGTCTTTAATCCAAGTGGCATATACATATAAATTCCATTACTTGTCTTTTTTATCATTCCACTTTTTACTAATAATTTTCCACTTATAGATTCTTCATCTTTAACATCTTCTCTAATCGTATAGAAAAAACTATCTTTCAATTTCATTTTATCACCTATCTTCTTCTTTTTTTATAAACATTTCAGGATTTTTATTCCACTTTTTATTTAATTCTTCACTAAAACCAAAAGTTGCATTTGGAAATTCCTTCTTTAAAATTTCTCCCAATTCTTTGTGTTTTTTTCCAATATTTCCAAAATTGAATGGATTTTTTTGATCTAAAGAAAATACAATCCAACTTTTTCCTGTCGTAATTCCATTTTGCTTTATAATTTTCTCATAAATCCAAGCAACATTTTTCTTTTCTGCTACTGCCATTCCACCGACTTTATAAATCAAATAATTCTTTGTAATATAAATATTTTTATCATGATAAGAGTAATTATTAGATTCTAATTCTTTCATTATTTTTTCTACACTTTTTTCATCACCAAGTGTAATGTTCTTATTCAAATGATATCTTTCAGGGTGAATAAAAAGTAGAAATTGTTTTATAGTCAAAACAAAGAATAAGATAATCACACTGACTCCTAAGATGGCAAAAATATAAATTCCTATTTTAGAACCATTATATTCATTGAATTGAACAAGCGTAAAATTACTCATTACTTCTTCTCTAGTTGCTTCCTCTTCCATTGTAACTACATATGCTTCCTTAATCGCATTGTATCCTTTCAATTTTGCTCCAGTATCAAATTTTTCCAATTTTCCTTTGATAACAATATCTTCTGATTCAGTTGTGAAAAGCTGTTGTGCTTTTGAAGGCGTCATTAAACTAATCATAAAATAGCCATTTAAATCAATATCTACAAACCTAGCTGTTACCTTTTTATTATGTATATAGTCATAATTGGCATCATAAACCTTTTTGGTATGAATTTCTACATAAGGATTTTCTTTAAAGCAATGGCTTAAATCATCTTCATTGTATACCTTACAATAAGAAATCAAACTTTTGGGGGTAATATCCCCTAAAACCATTAAAGTGACTGCTATTACAATAAAAAATAGCCAAACAAAAATAACTTTTATGCTATGCATTTTAATCATTTTTTTTAGATTTTCCATATGAAACACTCCTCTTAAATCTATTTTATTATATCATGAATATGTATATTTTTTTATAATTTTTATCACAATAATGTTAGAAAGGATGATGAATATGCAAACAGTACCAATTATGATTTCTACTAAAGATTTAGCATATCTTTCAGATATGTTCGAATGGAACTTTACCTCTTCTAAAATTGCAAACCATTATAGCAAAGAAGTTCAAGATGAAAAAATTAAAAATTTCATCTTAAAGGTTGCTAAAATGCATAAAGAAAATTGTGAAAAATGCATTCAAATGTTAGGAGGAAATTATGAAAATTGAAAATCCAAAAACTGAAATTCCAGAAACTCAAGAGTTAAATGACCGCGATTATTTAAATTCTATTCTAGAATGCTTAAAAAATATGTCCAATAATTTTAGCGTTGCATTAAATGAATGTAGCAATGAAACAATGTACAAAGAAGTCTTTAAAATGTTTGAGAACACAAAAGACTTAGCACGCGAAGCATACAATCTTATGTTTGAAAATGGATGGTATTCTTTAGAGCAAGCTGAAGAACAAAAAATAATGAGTAAACAAAATGATTGTACACTCAAAATAAAACAGTTAATAGACTAACTGTTTCCTAAATTGAAATTTGAACCGCACCAGAAAGGTGCGGCTTTTTGATATAATA
>CANRVY010000052.1 GCA_947643405.1 uncultured Mycoplasmatota bacterium
CATTTTCTCCAGTTATTTTTACTGGTTCACTAAATGTTAATGTTACTGTTACTTCTGTTGCATTTGTTAACCCTGCTGGTGTTGTTTCTCCTTTTATAAATGTTGGAGCTGTTTTATCAATATTGTCTACTGTAAAACTACTTGTTCCTGTGTTTTCTGCTTGGTCTACGAATGCAAAATCTACTGTTCCATTTTCTGTCATTAATACAGTAAATTCACTTGCATATCCTGCTTCATTGGCATTTGATGCTGTAAATAAGTTTGCATTTTCGCTTGTGATTTTCACTGGTTTATTAAATGCTACTGTTACGGTTACATTATTAGATGTAATTGTATCAATATCTTGTGTTGTATTTACTGTAATATCTTCTTTATCAATTGTAAATGTTACTTCGTTTTTATTTCCAGCTTTATCAGCCACTGATAATTTATAAGTACCATTTTCTGTTAACGTAGTTCCGCTTGTAAAAGTTTCTTTGCTTCCATCAGGTTTTGTCAATGTTGCTCTTATATCTTTTATATTACTGTAATTATCTCTAAAAGTGATTTTTACAGTGTCATTTTTCCCATAGTATCCTTTGTCTTCTACACCTGTAATTACTGGCGCTGTTCTATCTATAATAAATGTAATACTTGCTTTTCCTGATGCATTTTTCAATTCATTACCAGCGATATCTGAAGCTACTATAGTATATCTTCCTTCTTCAGTTAATACTGTTTCACCAGTGATTTCTACTGGACTTCCACCATTTAGTGTATAAGTTGCTGTATATGGTGATGCATCTTTAATATTAATAGTTACACTATCAGTTTTATATTGCTTTCCATGAGCAGCTCCTTCTACTACAGGTGCTGTTGTATCAATTGTAAATGTTTCACTTGCTTTATTTCCAGCAGCATCCGTTGCTGTTAATACATATACTCCATCTGCACTTAAAGTGTTTCCTGTTACTTCAACTGGCTCTCCATTTAATATGGCTGTTACTGTCACGTTTGTTGCATCTGTCACTTTAAATGTCACTGGTTTACTATAATAATTCATAGTCTCTGTATTAATTACTGGTGCTGAAGATTCTAAAGTAATTACTGGTGCGTCTATATCAATTGCAAATGTTTTAGTCGCTGTATTTCCAACAGCATCTGTTGCTGTTAATACATATACTCCACTTGCGCTTACTGTGTTTCCAGTTACTTCAATTGGTTCCCCATCTAATGTAAGTGATAAAGTTACATTTGTTGCATCTGTTATTTCAAATTTTACAGCTTTACTATAATAATCAATACCATTAAAAGTGAATGATTCTGCTTCAGAAGTTAATTTAATTATTGGATTTTCAGCATCGATTTTAAATGTTTTTACTGTTTTGTTTCCAGCAGCATCTTCAACAGTTAATACATATACTCCATTTGCGCTTACTGTATTTCCAGTTACTTCAATTGGTTCTCCATTTAATGTAGCTGTTATCGTTGTTGGAGTATCATCTGTTACAGTAAATGTAACATCTCCACCATAAACGTTCATGTTATCGATGGTTGTTGATGTTGCACTTGAAGACAATTCAACTTCTGGTAGTTTTGTATCAATTACAATATTTACAATTGTTTTATTTCCTGCTTGATCTACTACATTTAAAGAATAAACGCCATCTGCTTTAATTTGTCCTCCATTAATAATTGGAGTTGGAGTAATATCTCCATAATAAGCGATAACGGTTCCTTCTCTATCGTCTGTAAAGCGAACTGTAATTGCGTTCTTATAATAATAAGTTTTTGTTAAATCTGTAATTTCTTCTCTTTTACCATTTGAAATTATTGTTACAGTTGGTCCTACCCTATCAATATTTGTTACTGTATAGCTTCCTGTTCCAGTTAATCCTGCTTCATCTTCAAATTCAAAGCTTACTGTAGTATTATTTTCTTTTACTGTTGTTGTGTACGTTGTTGTATATCCATCTTTTGCATCTACTGCTGTAAATTCATTTGCATTTTCTCCAGTTATTTTTACTGGTTCACTAAATGTTAATGTTACTGTTACTTCTGTTGCATTTGTTAACCCTGCTGGTGTTGTTTCTCCTTTTATAAATGTTG
This sequence comes from uncultured Mycoplasmatota bacterium, assembly GCA_947643405.1. Lineage (GTDB taxonomy): Bacteria > Bacillota_I > Bacilli_A > RF39 > UBA660 > MGBC102946. The sequence goes on from CANRVY010000052.1 coordinate 2,089, forward strand.
GAGCTGTTTTATCAATATTGTCTACTGTAAAACTACTTGTTCCTGTGTTTTCTGCTTGGTCTACGAATGCAAAATCTACTGTTCCATTTTCTGTCATTAATACAGTAAATTCACTTGCATATCCTGCTTCATTGGCATTTGATGCTGTAAATAAGTTTGCATTTTCGCTTGTGATTTTCACTGGTTTATTGAATGTTACTGTTACTGTTACATCATTTGATGTAATTGTATCAATATCTTGTGTTGCATTTACTGTAATATCTTCTTTATCAATTGTAAATGTTACTGTTGTTGTATTTCCCGCTACATCTGTTACTGTTAATGTATAAGTACCATTTTCTGTTAAAGTTGTACCACTTGTAAATGTTTCTTTGCTACTATCTGGTTTTGTCAAAGTTGCTTTAATTCTATCTTGGGCAGCAAAATTATCTTTAAATGTAATAGTTACATTTTCATTTTTTCCATAATATCCATTATTAGATACGCCTTCAATCGTAGGCGCTGTTCTGTCTATAATAAATGAAATACTATTTTTCCCAGAAGAATTTTCCAATGTGTTTCCTGCTGCATCTGTTGCGTTAAATGCATATCTTCCTTCTTCTGTAATTTCTACTGAATTTTCAAAGTGTATTGGTTCTCCACCATTCAATGTATAAGTACCAGTCACTGGAGATTCATCATCAATTGTAATTACTAATTTTTCATCTTTATATTGTTTTCCATGACTAGCACCATTCAATACCGGATTAACATCATCATATATCACTGTTTTTGATGATGTATGCCCAACTTCATCTGTTGCAGTAATTGTATATCTTCCTGGAACACTAAATTTTTCTGTTCCAGTTAATTCTTTTTCTTCGCCACCATTAAAACTATAAGTTGCACTTACATTTGTGACGTCAATAATTTCAACACTAATTGGTTTGTTGTGATATTCAACACCATCAATTGCGCTTCCTTTTCCATCTGATTTGAAATTAATAATTGGTGCTGATGTATCAACTGTAAAACTAATTTTATTTTCATTTCCTGCTTCATCAGTTACAATTAACTCATAAGTTCCTTCTGTTACTGTTGTTCCACTAGTAAATGGGTTCCCATTCAAAGTGGCATTTCCTTCATCAAAACTCACAACTGTATCTTGTGTATAAATTTGCCCATCTTCTACACCTGTAATAACTGGCGCTGTTCTGTCAATATTTTGAACACTAATATTTACAGTTCTTGGAGTTCCAAACTCATGATTTTCGTCATCAAATTTGATGGTTTCAGTTCCATTTTCTTCAAACAATTTTGTAAATGTTTTTTTATCCGCAGAAACAGTCCATCCTGTATTTCCAGATGTAATTACAGCTGGAAAGTTAGTTGTTATAGTTACTAAAACATTATTTTTTGTTGGCTTTGTTTCACTATAATATTTATCTTTATTTGTAATTTGCAATACAGGTGAATCTATAACATCAGAAAGTGCATTTTCCATATTATATCCAATTGCTGGATTTAACGCTTCTGTTGTTTTAGGGTCTTCACAAATTACTACTGGTTCATAAACATAAGAACCATTTTCATTTTTTATCACTACATAAGAATACTCTGCACACTTATCTTCACTATTAAAATCGCCAGTGTTTGTCAAATACTCTGCCGTAGTTTTTATTTCTTTTTCAATTGAGATTTGGTTATTCTCTACATATTGTTTTGCAGCAAAAACCATCTCTTGTTCAAAAGAATCTTGTTTTTTACCATCCTGGTTGTTCAAACTTTGATATACTCCAATACCAGCAGCAACTGCGGAAATTGCTGTAATACCAAGTATACTTTTCTTCACATTAAAAACTTTTTTTAACATAAAAAACCCCCTAATCCATTGATATGTATTCATTTTATCATATTTTTATCAATTTGTCAAAACAACGTCAAATTTTACAAAAAATTTTTTTAAATATTGACTTTTCAAAAAAGCTATTTAATCACTTTAATTAAATAGCTTTTTCTCTATATATTACTTTAATTTTATATTCCTGCTAATTGATCATCTATTGCTGCTTCGATTTCATCAATTGTAAGAGCCTTTACATCATAGTGAACCTCATAAGAATATAGTCCATTGTCATCTCCCCAATCGATTTTTACTGTAAATACATCGCCTTCCATAAAGCCTCTTTTAATACTAATAAAGCTTTTCCCTGAAGAAGAAATATTTACAGCTGCTCCAACTTGAGTTGATCCAATATAAACCTTTAAATTCTTTAATTGTTCTTCTGTATAATTTTCTAGCCCTACATAATTAAGAGTAAGATGTTGATTAGATTGATACTTAGGATGTGTTTTTTGAGGAAGCATTGTTCCTGTCACATAAATCACATTTCCATTTTGAGATACTTTAACATTATTTTTTACAGTAACGCCTCTATAAGTATAACTAGCTCTATCATATTGGCCATCAAAATTTCCTAATTCTGCAGTCATATTAACAGCTGGCTTTACATGAACTAGCATCGTCTTATTTACACTTTTACCATTATTTCCAGTTGCTGTACAAACAACTTCATATTTACCATAAGTTTTAAAATCATTCACATTTGTAACTACATTATTTCCATATTTACAGCTTGTATTTCCACCCGTTTTCCCAAACGAATTTGTATATAATGTAGATAAAGCTCGATTATCACCTATCCAACCTACATAATTATTTACAGTTAACGTTGGTATTGTAGTATCTGGAATACATTGACTATCATAAGTTGCGTAACTTACAACATACCCATATTTACCATAATATTTTCCACCAACTTTTTGGCAATAATATTTTGGTGTCGTTGGTTTTACTTGATTCTGACTACCATTTGATGAGCCATTGGCAATTTGATTTGATGAATCATCATTTTCTTCTTCATTTGAAGTATCATCTTCATCAGAGTTTTTATTTTCTTCATCTTCTTTATCTGAATCATCATCTTGATTATTGTCATCATCAATAATATCATTTCCAGTATTATTTCCTTCACTGATTCCTGTATTACCACCAGGTCCATCCAAATTTTCCTCTTCTGTTAATGGATTAGCAAATGAATATACAATAAAACTAATTCCAATAAACAAAATAATAACTAAAATGACTTTTTTATTATTCATAAAAATTCACCCCTTATCTAAATAAAATATATCATAACATTTATAAAATGTCAAATCATTGTACATCGAAAAAATCGTTGTTTTCCTTATAGAATGTAAAGAAATGTATTTCTTAAAATTTATTTCTTATTTCCTACTAAAGGCCATATTCGAAATTCTACTTTTCCAATAATATCCTTTTCTAATACACATCCAAACATTCTACTATCTTCTGAATTTACTCGATTATCTCCCATTACATAATAACAATTTTCTGGAACTACCAAATCTACATTTTTTTCTAAAATTTTTGTCGTATCTGGCGTTAAATTTTTAGAAAATTTTTCTGCTACAACATTCCCATTTACGTACAATGTATCATCTTTATATTCTATGTGCTCACCTGGAAGTCCGATTACTCTTTTTATCATAAATTTACTTTTTTTATTATTTAAAACAATTACTTCAAATCTTTTCGGCTTTGTAATTTTATATTTTAATTTATTTAATAAATAAATTTCTCCTTCTTGATAATTTGGTTGCATAGAAGGTCCTATTACTTGCTGAAAAGATACAATATAAAGATAAACCAATAAAACAACTATTATTATAAAAATGTATTTCATTGTATCTTTAATAAATTCTTTTACTCCTCTTAAATCTGTTATATCCATTTTTTCACCCATACTTTATTACTATAGGACATTATAGCATGGAATATTTTACTTGTAAATTAGCAAAAAAGCAAAAATATAAACTTAATGTAAAGAGAATAAAACGGAAAATTATTTCCGTTTTATTTACTATTTATTAATTTTTAATACATATTGATCAGTTGTAACTGGATATTCAAAAGTTGTTTCTCCTACAACGATTTCTCTCATTTCATAAAGTGTTTGTAATTCAGTTTGCACAGATTGTAGTTTTTCTTCAGAACTGTCAGCTTCAAAGCCTTCTCCGTCTCCTTCAAATTCTGTTGCTCCAGCATCTTCTACTCTGCTAGTGCCAATTCCTCCAGTTTCAAAATGAGTTCTATCTACTTCTTCTTGTTTAATTTGAGTTTCTTGTTTTACTTCCTCTTGCTTAATTTGAGTTTCTTGTTTTATTTCTTCTTGTTTTATTTCTTCTTGTTTTGGTTCCTCTTGTTTTACTTCTTCTTGTTTAATCTCTTCATCATCTTCGAAACCATCTTCTTTTCCTGTTTCTCCACCATCTTCTACATCACCAGAACCTGTTCCACCTTCTCCTAAATGATCTCTATCTGGATTGGTTGAACCTGTCGATCCCGTTGAACCAGTGGACCCTGTTGATCCAGTGGACCCTGTTGATCCAGTGGACCCTGTTGATCCAGTTGATCCCGTTGGACCTGTTGGGCCTGTATTTCCAGTTGGTCCTGTATTTCCAGTGGAACCAGTATTGCCTGTCGATCCTGTTGAACCAGTTGAACCAGTGGACCCTGTTGGGCCTGTATTTCCAGTTGGTCCTGTATTTCCAGTTGGTCCTGTATTTCCAGTGGAACCAGTATTGCCTGTCGATCCTGTTGAACCAGTTGAACCAGTGGACCCTGTTGGGCCTGTATTTCCAGTTGGTCCTGTATTTCCAGTGGAACCAGTATTGC
>CANRVY010000053.1 GCA_947643405.1 uncultured Mycoplasmatota bacterium
AATTAGAGAGAAGGTTTACGATATGAATAAAAAAAACAAGAACTTTCACGGCATAAAAAATAGTTATCATTGTTCACTACCAAAATATTTTTTTATGCGAAGAAGTTAACAGTTTCGCTACAACAAGCTTATCACACTTACCTAAAATGAAAAGTTTTCTCGGCATAAAAAGAACAAATAATCTAAGTATAATTTTGAAATTTTAAATAACAAAGAAAAGTATTTAAGAAAGTTAGTCTTAACTTTCTTAAATATTATTTTTGATATTTTATAATAATATTATTACAAAATAAGTCTATCATGGGGAAAACATTTTCCACATACGTGCAAAATGTAATAGCCTTATTTTGTAATTTAAAATAAGAAAAAAGGAATTATACTTCCTTTTATTCTAATAATTGATAATCAATCCTTTTGATATTCCATATTGTTGTACAGTAGATATAACCAATTTCATGATATATATATCATTAGTTACTACTACTCTTTCGATTACTTCATAATCTTTTTTCATAAAATTATATTTTCTAATAAACAACTTATATTTATTCATTAATTACACCTCACTTTCTTCAATTACATCTCTTTCAAAATTCAACAAACTCTTTTTGCCAAAAAATTTCATAATCTTTACTCAAACATTCATTTAATACATCAACTATATTATCAGCTACAGCTAAACTAGTAGCTGTACATAAAATATACTCATTAAATTTACTTTTATTTTTTCTTTCTTTAATACATATTACATATAAAACTTTCATTACAAAATCTACTCACTTTCTTTTTTAACATTTATAATACACATCTTATTTTTATTCACTAATCAAAGTACAATTAACACTAGATAGAAGATAATACTTTCCTTTCTTATCCCAAATTTGTACCTGTTCCCCTTCATAATCTGTCCATTTTTTTAATTCTATTTCTTGATACTCTCCACCGATTTTACATATCGCTTTATTAAATGTATAAGTTACATCAACAACTTCCTTATTTCCAATAGTACAGCCACTACACAGACTAACTACTATTATTAATATAAATCCAATCTTTTTCATTTACAAATCCCCCAAAAAAATTAATCTATTTACCATATCTTATTTTAAAGAATATTTTTTTAATTAGAAAAAGAAAAAGAAAATTTATTAAAAAAAACATAAGTAAAATTGAAAAAATACGTGCAATTCCTAAACCTTCTACTTCTCTTTTCTTTATTTCAATACAATTGTATTCAACATTATGATATACCGCTCCGTCTTTTTCACAATAACTATAACCACGCAAATTCGAAAAGCAAGAATCAGCAAGTATTTTTTCATTATCATAAACAAAAGTACACTCATAATCAGATACGTTACATTTTTCATTAAAAAAACAATCAATATTCATACTACACCATATACATTATAGAAAGTTAGATGCGTTGTTAAAAATATAAAAAGCTAATTGATAAATAACGTATATTATAATGTATATTATTTAATAATATATATAACAACCACTTAAACAACAACATTTTTCAAACTAAATGTTTATATTATATTGAAAAGAAATATCAATAATTATACTGAAATTATTATTTTATATAACTTCATTTTAAGCGTTTTCACTTTATAATCTATCATCTGCTAATCGTTTTTGGCGTTAAAATTAACCTACTACTCTACTATTAAAACTTAAAAAATAAAGTAGGGGAAGTAACATAAAAAAATACTACCAAATGTAGTATTTATTGCCCAACTTTTCTTGACTGAATTTCAGCAATTTTTTCAAATATTTCTGCTGCATTTTTTTCATTAATTTCTGTATATCCAAGTTCTTTTAAAGCCTGAACTTTAATTGTATTTAATTCTAAAGTACGACTCATTCTTTCTTCATTTTTATGTTCAATTTGAGCTACAAAACGTCTATGAGTTTCTGCTATTTTAGTTTTAGAAGCCCCTCCCCCATTATATAACGTGAAAGCAGAGAACAAGATACTTTCAAAAATAAATTGCTCATTTTCTTCAAATACAAACTCTAATGGTTTTACAAATCCTGTTGCTTTAGCAACATATGCTAAAACATATTTTAACTCTTTTGAGGTATCTAAAGACTGTAGAAAATGGTACAAATATTTAAAAGTATAATATGCTTCATCATCTTTATCATCTTCTAAACGTTCTTTCATCAAATCAACAATGTTTACCATAACTTCTTTTTGCCTTTTATTTAATCCATTATAGATAGAATTTGTTTCATTTGCAATATTTTTTTGCGTACTTTCAAATAAATTGTTGATTCGAGCTTCTACATCCATAATATAGTCTGTGTCTACTTTTATATTCTCTAATTCTTCTGGAGATTTAATTCCAAGTAAATTCAATAATAGTACTTTTTTATCTTTTGGCCATTTATTGATATCATCTAACTCCAAATAATTATAAATCATTTGTCTGGAAACTCCTAAGAATTTAGCTAATTTTACTTTTGATATTCCCAATTCATGCAAGATTTCATTTAATCTGTTCATCATATCAACCCTCCTATTATCATTCTATCACTTTTGTGTCAAATGTCAAGTGTAAACAAAAAGTATAACATCAAAAAAAAAGTAGAGAAAGTGACAATCTCCTCCCCTACTTTATAAATACCAAAGTTTCTCTCCCCTTTTTCTGACCTCTTTTATAAGACCTCCGCCAAGGCACTCGCCTTTATCATCATAAAAAACACACGCCTGTCCTGGAGTAACTGATTTTATTCCTTGTGAATATTTAACTAAAATATGATTATCATCAAGGTATTCCATTACTACAGGATTATCATTTTGACGATAGCGAAACTTGGCAAAACAATTTTTTGGTTTCTCTCCGCTAATCCAATTGATGGTATCAATCATTGCACTATCACTAATCAGATACGAATTATCATCTCCATGTGCCACATACAAAACCTTTTTTGATAAATCTTTTCCAACTACAAACACTCTATCATGATTTCCGCCTAAGTGAAGCCCTTTCCGTTGTCCGATTGTATAATACATTAATCCGATATGTTTTCCAATTTTCTCATTAGTCTCAATATCTACAATATCACCAGGAATATTTGGCAGATAGTTTTCCAAAAACTTTTTAAAGTTGCGTTCTCCTATAAAACATATTCCTGTAGAGTCCTTTTTCTTAGCAGTAATTAATCCAAATTCATCTGCAATTTTACGAACTTCTTTTTTTTCTAACTCTCCAATTGGAAAAATCACATTAGAAAGTTGTTTTTTTGATAGTTGAGACAAAAAGTAAGTCTGATCTTTATTGTGATCAATCGCCTTCATTAATTTCCCGCCTTGGATCCTTGCATAATGTCCAGTAGCAATATAATCTGCTCCTAATTTTTCTGCCTCTTTTACAAACATATCAAATTTAATATACTTATTACACATAATATCAGGATTTGGAGTTCTTCCTAATTTCAATTCTTCCAAAAAATAAGTAAATACATAATCCCAATATTCTTTTACAAAATCAACTCGATATAATGGAATTCCAATCTGCTCACATACTTTCAGTGCATCATTATAATCCTGTTCTTGAGGGCAAATATTTTCTTCCAATGTAGGATTCCCTAATATATCATTATTTAAAGCTGCATCCCAATTTCGCATAAATAAACCAATAACTTCATATCCTTGTCGCTTTAATAAAATCGCAGCTACACTGCTATCAACACCACCACTCATACCAATTACTACTTTTTTCATAAAACTCACCAAATATATTATATCATTAATCCTTGCTTTTTCATTTACTTATTTTATAATTGATAATATCCATTTTAAAATATTAGGAATTAAAAACGTTTCCAATAAAGAGCTTACAAGAAATAAACCTAATACAACGCCCAACACTTTAGAATATTTATTCATAATTGCCTTAAAATCGATCGTTTTATGCTTAAAGACTGCTTCTATCATCTTCAAAGAAACAGAAAGAGCATATGTCAACAAAAGACCATAAGCAACAATATTTAAAATCTGGCAAGGGAAAATATAAAAAAATGCATATAATAATCCTTTTCCTTTATAAACAAACAACATACTACCTATTGAAAAACCTAAAGTAAAAGCTTCTTTAAAAAATAAAAATAAAATTGCAGGTATTCCAACAATTGAAATACCTAACAGCCAAATAGCCCCAGATATTAAAATCTCTTTTAAAAATGAATTACAAAAAAGAGGTAAATAATTTATTTTATTTTTCCCAATATCAGATATATAAGAATTCAAATATTCTTTTATTAAAGATTTATCAGAGGAAGATAAGATTGTAATAAATAAGGTGCCTGCTATGACCCCAACCAATAATAATACAACTAAAAATATGGTGAACTTTTTACTTGATTTCATTCTATTTTTTAACTTGTCCATTTCTTTCTTCATATATTCCACCTCACTTAAGCATATGAAAACAAATAAAAGATATTCCAAAAATAATAAAATTATATTATAATGATTATATGAGGTGATATCATGACAAATAAAAAAAATAAATCAAAAAAACAAATAAATATTAATTTTAAAAAAATAGGAGTTATTCTTTTATTAATTGCTACTATAGCAATGTATATTTCTTCGTTATTATTTATATAAAAACAGCGATTACTTCGCTGTTTTTTTTGATTTCTTTTTTTCTTCTTTTAATAAATCTCTAATTTCTTCCAAAAGCACTATATCTGCTGATTTTGCAGGAACTTCTTTGACTTCTTTTTTCTTTTCTTTATGTGTTAATTTATTAATAATTTTCATGAGAATAAATATACAAGTTGCTACAATTAAAAAATCTACTACATTTTGAATAAAGGCTCCATATAAAATTTCTGCAGATCCAATTTTGAAAGATAGATTAGAGAAATTCAAGCCCCCTAATACAATACCAATTAACGGCATTAATAAATCATTTACAACAGATGTTACAATTTTTCCAAAAGCACCTCCAATAATAACTCCTATTGCCATATCAAGTACATTTCCTCTTGAAATAAATTCTTTAAACTCTTTTAACATAACAACTTTTCCTTTCTAAATATTCCTCTAAGGTTTCTTGATTTTTATATATTTCTTTTGCCGATTCAATTCCAATATAACGAAGATGCCAAGGTTCATACTTATATCCAGTAATTTTTTCTTTCCCTTCTGGATAACGCAAAATGAATCCATACAAATGGGCATTTTTCAAAATCCAATCAAAAGCGCTTTTATATTGATCAACTTCCTGTGAAACTGGCATATTAGTAGAAGCATCAATAAACCCAAAATCAATTGCTAAACCCGTTTGATGTTCACTTGTACCTGGAGAAGCCACATAAGAATAGCACTCTTCCCCATCCTTTTTATAATAATACTCAAGCAGATCCTGTTGATATTGATAGCTACGATACCCAGAAACTATATACATCTTCATTGGACACTTTTCATTCATTTTTATAAAATGGGAATATGTTTCCTTTTCTACAAAAATTTGATGATGAGAATCTAAATGTTCACTGATAGATGGAACAAATACTAAATTCCTTGGAACATATGATGCATTTAATAAATTGTTTTTATTGACCAATATAGAAACATCCATATTATCACCAACTAAATTATAATATAAAATATCTTTTTTCTCAAGCAAAAAGAAGCTTATCTTGCTTCTTTTTAATCTTTGTAATTTAAAATAAGAAGTGCATAGTTAGTATGCAATAAATTTTAGAAACAG
>CANRVY010000054.1 GCA_947643405.1 uncultured Mycoplasmatota bacterium
GCTTAATTTTAAATTACTAAAGTTTTTCGTGTCTAAAAACTTGACATAAATCCAATATTCATTAATTTGTTTTTCTTGTGTTTCTACTTTTTCACTTAAAGTATCTACTCTTAATTGTAATGCGTCATTACTTTCTTTTAAGTTTTTAATTCTTCTAGAATCCTGTCTAGCTTGTTTAGTAATGATGTTTAAGTTTGCTGATAATTCTTTAACATCTCTATATTTATCAGTTGTTTTATCAACTTTATCAATATAATCTTCTAATTTGCTTTTTTGTTCTTTAGAAATGATAAACAAATCATCTCTTAAAGGAACTTTTTTTAGTTTATTTATTTCTTCTTTTATATTATTAGAATTAGTTTTCAACTCTAATGAGTTATTACTTATTGAATCTATTTCTTTTTGATGTTTTTCAATTAACTCTTTTGTTTCTTGATAGTTAGTCATATCAGCTACATTGATATCTCTATTTCTACCTTTCATTTTTTGTTTTAAAGTAGCATCTAGGTTATATTCTTTATTATATTCTTCAATACATAGAGTTCTCATTTTATCTTGTAATTGCATTAAAGAAGTTCTAGTAAATACATCAGTTTTACCAACTTGTTTACTCATACCAGTTTTACAATTATATTTTATAGGAACACCTACAATATGCATGTGAGGACTTGTCTCATCATAATGAATAATGGCACTACATACTTTAAAGTTTGGCATTAGCAATTCTAAATCATCAACTTGTTTTGAATAAACATTAGTCATTTTATGTTTATAGTCCAAATCTTTTGTATCCCAAAACTTCTTATCTCCAAGTTCAATAATAATCTCACAAGCTAAATCACTTTTAGAATTATCACTTACTTTTTTGAAGTAGTCATCGATCTTCCTGTCATCTCTTTTTTGTTTATTATTGTATTCTAATCTTGCTTCTTCAAATTCAGTTTTATAAAAATCTTCTACATCTTTGTAAAGGGAAGAAGTACCTTTTACAATTACAATTTGTTCTTGTTCGTTGTCATATTTTCTATAATTATGCTTATCACATTTTGATAAAGTTTTAGCATTTTGTATTCCATTATTAGTCATTGAAGTTGTTCCACTTAAATTATTTTTAGCAGAACTTCTAACACTATTTTTTCTATTCTTATTGCTTCCTAAATGCAATGAATATGGAAGTTCACTTATAATAATCATCTCCTTTCTTATGGCTCAATTTTGGCTTGTCAAAATGTATAACCCCCTAGATATCTTGTCATGCTAACAAGATATCAGTGGGCTAAGGAATATTCCTTAGAATCCTTTATGCAATACTTTGTAATGAAACTATGTACTACATACTTTCAAAACTTCGTATTGTAATGATGAAAATATTTTATCTTCATAAAACATTTTCTTTTTAAAATGCTATCGCCACTTTCATTACTTCGTAACAAAACGTGCCACGCATTTTATTTTTTTAAGAGTTCCATTCTAATAGGTTTACTAGGTATATCTTTTAACTCTCTAGAGTAGTCCACATAAGTATTACTATCATCAGGAATGTAATTGAATAATTTGTTTAACTCATCTGCGTCTTTCGTAACAACAATATTTTCTTCTTTGATATATATAATTCCAAATCTATATTCTTCCATTTTTACATCTGGATCTAATTTATAATAATCTTCTAATGGGAACACTCTAACAATAGCGGAATTATCTTCTACAAAGTTAAAGTAGAATACTTGGTCTTTAACATAGTAGATTGCTTCAGTATAAGAAACATTATAATAGTTCTTTAACCTCATAATTATTTCTCCAACTTCTTCTTCCGGTAAGTATTCACTAAATCTTATTTGTCCTATTAGATTACCAAATATGCAATCTTGTTTTCTATCTATATAACCATTCTTAAATAATTCATTACATGGGTTAGCAATTGATTCTCTAAAATTAACACATTTAACAAAACATTCACTGCCAACTAATTCAAGTTCTACATTATCTACATAACTCATAATTAAATCAGCTTTTTCTTCACGAGTTCTTTTCTTCCATGGTTTCATTTGTCTATCATATTCTTCAGGATGAACTACTTTATTTAAGAAAGCAATATCACGAGCAACTAATATATCTTTAGCCGAATAAGTAAATGTATCACACTTATCAGCGGTATTAATTTTGTCTTGTAACATTTGAATAGTATCTTCAATTTGTTTTGCTTTTTCTTTATAATCATTCAAACTAAATGCACCATCTACATAAGCAAGTTTAGCTCTTTCTAATCTTGCTTTTTGTGCTTCAATTTCTTTTGTAATATTTTCTCTAGGTTCATCAAAGTTTTTAATAACCATTGGTAAGAAAAATTGGTTAACTATAGAATCATATTCAGTTAGTTCATCAACAAAAGTTTTAAAATGTTCTTCAACATCTTTTTCTTTAACTGTTAATTTGCAATCACGACAATAGTAGTAAAAGTATTCATGACCTTTTTTCTTTGAAGCTTTACCACCTAGAATCTTCCCACATTTAGGACATAGTAATTTTTGTAAGAAGATATAAGTTAAAGTTCTTGAATAAGCACGAGAATTGTTTTTCTTTTGAAATTGACATTCTTCCCACATTTCTTTACTAACTAATGGTTCAACAACATTTTCATAGTAAGTAGGATGATTAGTTCTTTTACCATGAACAAAATCTCCTTTATAAACTTCATTTTCAATAATATGAAATATTGTATTATCTCTCCAATTGTCTTTTTCTAAAACTTTTTCCTTTTTAAATAAACTAGCTATCTTTTGATAAGATAAACCATTGTGATAAAGTTCAAATATTCTAATAACAACATCTTTTGTTGATTCATCAATAACTAATTTTTTATCTTCATGTTTATAGCCTAATGGTGCTTTATGTGGAATGTGTCCTTGTTTGATTGCACCTGCTAGTCCAACTTTAGTTCTTTCACTTGTTCTTTCAATTTCATTTTGAGATACACTCATCATAATACGAGATACCATTCTACCATTTGAAGTAGTAGTATTAATATCATCATTAACTAAATCTAAATAAGCATTGTTTTCTTCTAGAAAAGTTATAATGTTTTCCCAATCAAATATACTTCTTGTTATTCTATCTTGTTTTAAAGCTAACATTGTATTGATTTTCTTGTTTTTAATATCATCTTTTAATCTTTCAAATTCAGGCCTGTAATTTCCTTTTTTAGCACTAATTCCCTCATCAGTATAATAATCACCAATTTCATAACCTTTGGCTCTACAATAGTCTTCTAATCGTGTTTTTTGTTCTGGTAAACTAAATCCTTCACGAGCTTGATCTTCGGTACTAACTCGCATATAAAGACCAGCTACTTTTTTAACTTCCTTATCAGATAATCCCATAAACTCAACTCCTTTTACAAAAAAAGAGGAGACAGCAGTATTAATAAAGTCTAAATACTACTGACTCCTCAAAATAATTGATATTAAAAATATTTAATTTTTTGTGTTTGTGTTTATATTTCTTAGATGTACCTCCATTTCTAGAGCATACCTCTTTCATTGGTTATATATAATATCACTTTTGAAAATAATGTCAATAGTTATAGATTTTTAATAAACTCTTGTAAATCACTAATATTAATATGTTTTTGTAAGTTTTCTACATAAACATCTCTACCATGATTAAAAGCAAGAAATGTAGTGCCTTTAATTATTATCTTATTTGGCTCTATATAGTTTATATTTGTTTTCTCAACTTTACGAATAGAACCATTGTAAAATGTTGGCTTAACATTACAAAAATCACATATAAATTGAATTCTTGTTTTAAGTTCCTCATCAATAGGTATTTCTTTTGTTATAACTTTTAACATAATTCACCATCCTTTCTTTTTGGATGGATGATTTATATATATCTTCCAAGCTCACACGTGGGAGTTCGAGACACAAAAAAATCTATCTTTCGATAGATTTATATATCAAACTCGGTATTGTTCCGAGCAGATTCCTCAATGGAGCAGGTGATGGGAATCGGACCCACGTAGCTAGCTTGGAAGGCTAGGGTTCTACCATTGAACTACACCTGCAATTCAAGTAGGCACTTTTAATTATACTCGTTTCAAAATGAAAGTCAATACTTTTTTTCCAATTTTCCTACTTTTTTAGAAATCTGTAATTTAAAATAAGAAGTGCATAGTTAGTATGCAATAAATTTTAGAAACAGAT
>CANRVY010000055.1 GCA_947643405.1 uncultured Mycoplasmatota bacterium
TATATAAAGCGACATTTGGAGGAATGGGAGGAACAGTAGTTTGTAAGAATGGAACTACGACTGTAACAAATCTAAATACATTAGCAGTAGGAACGCATACATTAACATGTACAGCAACAGGGAAGAATGGGAAGACAGCGAGTGTGAAACCTAAAGTAACAGTGAAGGCTGCAGAAATGAGTGGAAGTGATTTAACAAATAAAGATAATTTACCATTATTGGCAGATATGTATCGGTACAGAGGAGAGAATCCAAATAACTGGGTATGTTTTGGATCATCAAGTATAACAGATCCAACCAAATGTGATGCGAATCATAAGTGGAGAATTATAGGAATAGATACAAGTGGAAGTATGAAGATTATGACAAATTATTACTATGGTATAGATAAATGGAATACATATCCAACTAATAATTGGGTAGGTGCAACATTAAATACAAAATTAAATGGGTCATCATTTTATAGTAATAATACATATATAGATGCGACACATAGAGGATATATCATAAATGCAACATGGTATATAGGTGAATGCCCTGCAAAAATGCAGTCATTTGTTGATGATGAGAAGAATGCTTCTACAACAAATTATGTTGGCCTTATGAGTATGGTTGATGTTGGATTTGCTGGAAGTAATTGCACATTGTCCACAATTATAACGTCTGTCAAAGACAATGTGTGTATAAGCAATAATTGGATATATGATAATTCTAATTCTCAATGGACAATCACCCCTAGTACAGGATATGGAACGGGTGTATATGCTGTTTATTCTAGTATAAAATCGGCAGGGGAAGCGGATGTTCAAACTCCTGTTGGGATACGCCCAGCTGTATATCTAGATTCTAGCGTAAAAATAACAGCAGGAACAGGAACAGAAAGTAATCCATATATATTAACAAAATAATCCAAGACATAGTAACAAATAATGTCTAATCACATAATAAGATAGACATGTTCTTAAAATTCTATAAATCTTATCTATGTGTTTAGAAGCAGCCCTCGATATTTCATTTCATTTCTATTTCTATTCTAATATTGGGGGCTACTTATATATATTTTAATAATAAGCAAAAAGAATTAGGGTTTCTTCTAATTCTTTTTATAATATTGTATTCCTATTTCTTTATAAAACTCTGGTTCATCAATAAGTAAAGAACCTTCATATTGAGGTGTAATATGTTGCATCTCTTTTAAAGCTTCACAAATTCCTTTATAACGAATCATGAAATCCCTTGTTTCTTGATAAGCCATATAAGTACTTTTATCTAATTCATAAATTGCTTCTAAAGTAAGTAAATTAAATACATACCAGTCAAGTTTTTCATCAATATCTCCATATTGATATAAAAATTCGTCTACATAGTCACTTTGAATATCGATTGGAAGATTATGAATTTGAGCATTATCTAAATCACATAAACAACCTAATCTATAATTTTTATAATGGGATAAAACATTATCACTTTTTAAATCTCCATAAATAATTCTTAAGTCATGAAATCTTGTTAATTGATTTCTTAATTTTTTTAAAAATTCTAATTTTTGAAACGTTGTGAATGCATTGAGTGAAAAATCTTGGTAATTCATAGCTTCCCCAAGTATATATCCAATAAATTCGTCTTGCAAGAAAACTCTGCCTTCTACTTGAACTTTGTTTGGCAATGTCATATTCCTTAAAACGTCAATTTTTCTTTTTTTATTTTGCATTGTTTTTATTGGAAACGGTTTTCCATTATAATGATCAAAAAATATTTTCATTAATATATTTCTTTTTCCATCTGGTATTCGGTAAATTACACCCTCACTTCCATAATTCCAATAATAGAGTTGGTGTATTTCTTCTAAATTTTCTCTATGATCAAAATAAATGTCTTCCATGAAATCACCTTTTGATATAGTATAACAAATAAAAAAAGAAATGCAAGCTATTTTAACATTTCTATAATTTCTTTTGGAATTTTTTCATTGATTCCAAAAACAACTGCATAAATTAAGTAATAATCTCTTGTATACACTTCTTTCCAAGTACTATTGTCAAGATTACTAAAATCTTGTAAAAACTTTTTAAGTCCTTTTGCATTTTTTAAAATTTGATTTCCTTTTTTTGTCCTAATTAAATTATATTTTGAATGGAATGCAATAAATATTTTTATAAACATATAAACCATTATAATTCCAGGAAGAAACATCAATACAATATCAATTAAAATAAAAATGAAAGAAAAATTTTGAATATTTTTTATAGTAAAAGCAATTGCAAATTGACCGAAAAAAACGGTTAAAAAGGTAAGACCAAAAAATTGAAGAATAAATTTTCCAGTTTGTTCATTTTTATTCGTTATTAAATTTTGTTCTTTTGCTTCTTGTTCAATTACTTTTTCATATTGATTTTTAAACATAAAATTAATTTTTCTTGCTTTTATAGAATTTAAAATAAATAAATCTGATTGGGATAGCATATTTGTATCTTTGTTTGTTATAATGAATTGATTATTTTCTATAGAAATATATTTTTCATAAATTAATTTTAAAATATGGGCACAGATATCTTTTTCATACTCTAATTCAAAATTATCTAAATAAGATAGTAAAGAAGGAGAGAGGTTGTTTAAATGTTCTCTACAGTATTCTAAATTTTTTTGCTCAAACTTAGAGTTTTTTCGGATTTTGTTTTGCGTAATGGTTCTATAAATTAAATAATAAGTAATAAATCCAAATGGTGGAACCGAAAAGAAAACAAATAAAAAAAT
This sequence comes from uncultured Mycoplasmatota bacterium, assembly GCA_947643405.1. Lineage (GTDB taxonomy): Bacteria > Bacillota_I > Bacilli_A > RF39 > UBA660 > MGBC102946. The sequence continues at coordinate 2,755 of CANRVY010000055.1, forward strand.
AAGTGCGAACACAAAAGATAAAATTATATTCTCTGTTTGGGTTATTGAATAAGGAACATCATTTATTATAAAATGTTCTGCTTTCATTCCAACCACAAAGTAAAAAATAACTAATATAGAAAAGAAAAACATTCCTAACTTTAATAAAAAATCAACTTTTTTTTGCATACAAAACTCCTACTCTCTAAAAGCATTATAACAAATATTGATAAAAAAAACTACATAAGTAGTTTTTC
>CANRVY010000056.1 GCA_947643405.1 uncultured Mycoplasmatota bacterium
ATTATATCAAAAAGCCGCACCTTTCTGGTGCGGTTCAAATTTCAATTTAGGAAAACTACATAAGTAGTTTTTAACGGTTATAAAATTCAACGATTAATGATTCATTAATATCTGCATTTAATTCGCTTCTCTCTGGATATCTTACATAAGTACCAGCCATTTTTGACTCATCATAAGTTACAAATTCAACACGCTTATTTAATGCTTCTAAAGATGATTTAACAATAGCCATTTCTTTTGCATTTTCTTTAATTGCAATTACATCACCTGGTTTACATTGGTAAGATGGAATATCAACTTTTTTTCCATTTACTGTTACATGTCCATGATTTACAAATTGTCTTGCACCTTTTCTAGTAGTTGCAAATCCAATTCTATATACTAAATTATCCAAACGACTCTCTAGTAATTTTAAGAAGTTTTCACCATGTACACCTTTTTGTTTACCAGCTTTTAAGAATAATGTGTGGAATTGTTTTTCACTTAATCCATACATAAATCTAACTTTTTGTTTTTCTTGTAATTGAACTCCATAGTTAGATAATTTTTTTGCTCTTTTATTTCCATGTTGTCCTGGAGCAAAAGGACGTTTTGCGATATCTTTACCAGTTTCTAATGTAGAAAATCCTAAACGACGTGATTTTCTGTAACTTGGTCCTGTGTATCTTGACACAATAATCTCTCCCTTCTTTTCTAGAAGGCTACTTTGCCAAATTATAGGGTGAATAAACTAATATCTTCGCTTTGCAGCAAAAGTTACCGATAACCCCTAAAGGGAATACTCACTTTATAATTTTCAAAATAGCGCTGCTAGATGCATACGCAGTTACAATTATATTATGTTTTTCTTTGTCAGTCAATACCAAAACTAAATTTAATCATGAAAATAGTAAAAAAATTGTCAAAAATTTGCAAATATGTGATATTATTATAATAACGGGATATTAGAGGTGATACTATGGATAATGTGACTTTACTTTTCGTGACATTTTTTCTTGTCGCAATGGTACTAGTTGTATCAGTTTTAAATATAATCCAAGCTCGTAAAAATAAAAAAATGAAAAAATTATTAGAAAAATTAGAAATAGAAAAAAATACACTTAGTAGTACACCAATTAGTCCAGAACTAGAAAAAGTAGGGACTTTTATGAAAGGTGGAAAATTAGGAATACTTTATGAAGACTGGAAAGATCGATTGGAAAGTATTAAAGATGTACAGATTCCTAAAATTACCGATTTGATGCTAGAAGCGGATTATTCATTATCACAAATGGATTACAAAAGTACACTTTATAAAATTGCTAAATTGGAGATGGAACTATATAAAGTTAGAACGAATTCGGAAGGCTTATTAAAAGAAATTAGAGAACTTACAAATAGTGAAGAAAAAAATCGAAATATTGTTACAAAGTTAAAAGCAACCTATCGCGAATTATTTCAAAAATATCAAGAATCTGCAAATGAATATGGAACACTTAATGAATATGTAAGATTACAATTTGAAAATATTGCGAAACGATTTGAAGCATTTGAAGCTGCTATGGATAATAATGATTACGGTGAAATTACTTCGATTATGAATGCAATTGATGAAATGTTGAAACATATGGCAGTAGTAATAGAAGAAGTGCCTGCTATTGTATTATTAACAGACTCTATTTTGCCAAAAAAAATCAAAGAAATAGAAACTACTTATGATGAAATGATAAAAGAAGGCTATCCATTAGACTATTTAAACATTGAATATAATATAGAAGAAGCAGTAAAGAAAATTAATGATATTTTAGATCGAGGAAAAGTTTTAAACTTAGAAGATAGTTTATTTGAACTTAAAGTATTATTAGATTATTTTGAATCAGTGTTTAATGATTTTGAAAAAGAAAAAATGGAACGTCATAGTTATGAAGAAGCAAATCATTCTTTTAAAGGAAAATTAGAACATATGAATGAACTTGTTTTAGAGATTGTTTCTGGAATGGATCATGTAAAAAAAATATATAATTTGTCAAAAGAAGATGTAGAAGAATTGAATCATATTCATGATGATTTGAGTACTTTAAATGAAGATTATGTTGTATTGATTGAACATACAAGAAATAATACATTTCCTTATTCAAAACTAATTAAAGAGATAGAGGCATTGGTTGTTCGGTTAGCGAATTTGGAAGAGCGTTTGGATAATACTTTAGATACTCTTGGAAGTATGCATGATGATGAAGTGAGGGCTAGACAACAGTTGGATGAAGTAAAACAAATTTTAAAACAATCTAAGAATAAGGTAAAAGATTATAATTTACCAATCATTCCAAAAAATTATATTGTAGAATTGAATGAAGCACAAGCAGCGATTAAAGAGATTATGAAAGAACTTGATAAGAAGCCAATTACTATTGATATATTAAATACAAGAGTAGATACTGCTCGTGATTTGGTATTAAAGCTATTTTCTAGAACTAAAGAAATGATGAAAACTGCAATGTTTGCAGAAATGGCTATTGTTTATGGAAATAGATATCGTTCTAGTGTAGAAGACTTAGATAAGCAATTAAATTATGCTGAAATATTATTTTATAAAGGTGATTATCAAAAATCGCTAGAACTTTCTATTAATAGTTTGAATAGGATAGAGCCAGGAATTTATGATAAATTATTAGGTTTGTATGGGGAAGAAAAATAAAAAAGGACTGTTTGAAAAAAACAGTTCT
>CANRVY010000057.1 GCA_947643405.1 uncultured Mycoplasmatota bacterium
TATCGTTTACAACTGTCCTTATAAAAATTGTCTAAAAAAATGTTGACAATCCATAATCAAAAATATTCATTATCAGAAATTACACAAATTTTAAAGAAATTAAAATTTTAGACTTTACTTTTTCTGTTTTTGTGAGGAAACAAGTGAGGAGATGATTATTTATGAGATGTGCAGTATATGTAAGAGTTAGTACAGATGACCAAAGAGATAATGGTTATTCTATTGATTCACAACTTCGTATGATTAAAGAATATTGTGAGAAAAACGATTATAGTATTGTTGATGTTTATAATGACGCAGGTCATTCTGGAAAAGATTTAATGCGACCAGAAATGCAAAGATTACTTGCAGATATTAAATCTAAAAAAATTGATAAGTTAATTGCTATTAAGGTGGATAGATTAACAAGAAACAACTATGATGGCTTTTGGCTACTCAATTACTGTGAAGAACACGATTTTAAAATAGAACTTATTTTAGAGCCTTATGATGTATCTACTGCTAATGGTGAAATGATTTTTGGTATGAATTTAGTATTCGGTCAAAGAGAAAGAAAAGAAATTGGAGCAAGAACAAAAAGGGCAATGGAAGAAATGGCTTTAGAGAAAATCCATCCTAGTAAAGCACCCTATGGCTATGTTAGAAACAAAGATACAGGACATTTAGAAATAGAGCCAATAGAAGCCCAAGTTGTAAAAGAAATCTTTAAATTATGCCAAGAAGGTAATTCTACTAGAAGCATTGCTACAATTATGAAAGATAATAATGCCTATTTAAAAATTGGGAAATGGAGAGCAGACAGAGTTTATAAAATACTTACTAATTCTATTTATATTGGTATATTTGAATATGGAAAGTATAAGCGAAAGCAACAAGATATTTTAAGAGTGAAAGACTATTGTGAACCGATTATAGACGAAACAACTTGGAATGCTACTAGAAATGTATTAGTAAAAAATAAGCACTCAAACTATGGAGAATTTATTCACTTATTTTCAGGATTAGTAAAATGTCCGATATGTGGTAGTATTATGGCTTCATCTGAATCTTTTAAATATCCAAATGGAAAGCAGAAAGTTTATTATCATTTAAGATGTAAAAACCATAATTGTAGTGGATTTGGGCTTCATTATAATACTGAAAAAATAGAAGTTAAATTAAGACGAGTTTTAGAAGAATTAACTATCTTTATGATGGGTATGAATAATGAAATAATTACTTGCAATTCTACAAAAAGCAATGATGTAAAAGAGATAGAAAAAGCCATTGATAAATTAAAAGTACAAGAGAAAAAATTAGTAGATTTATATTTAAATTCTACATTAGATGTTGAAACAATTAACCACAAAAACGATGTTATTAAAAAAGAGATTGAAAAACTAAACAAAAAGAAAATCACTCTTGATCCAGATAACGAATCAAAAGAATATACAACAGAACTTGTTAAAAAACTAGATTGTAAAAAGAAAGATGGCAAACTAATTTTTACAAATGTTAAGATAATGGGCTTCACTTTTTTCTATAATTTATTATCAAGAGAAGCCAAGCGAGATATGATTCATAGACTTATATCTAGAATAGAAATCACAAGAGATGATAACTACAATATTGAAATTAAATATATAAAATTTACAGATGAATTTATCACCAAAAGCAGTACAGAATTTATTAAATATCTATATATTGTCCTAAAAAATGATACTGTTGGAATTAAGTATCTTAATGGAATAACTGAAGAAGAATTAGAACTCAAGAAAAAAGATTATAATGTTTTATCTATTTTAAAGATGACAAATAATGAATATCCGAGTGGATTTGTAGATGATTTTTTTGCTAAAGCACGTAGTCATTTCTATGTAGATGGTATAATTGGCAGTCCTTATTTTGAGGGAAATGTTTCTAAAGATTTTCTATTATTAGTACCCAAAAAAGAAGTAGTCAAAGCAAACTAAAAGTGAAAGGAGTTATCAATGAAACAATTAACAAAAGAAATATTTTAAAGAATCAAGTAGATACTATAGAACAATTTAAAGTTCTTGATTATCTAAAAAAGCAATTATCTATTCTTGAATTTGATTTATATTTAATAGATAGATTTACTATTAAAGTTATAGATAAAAACAATGAACAAGGTTATTTTAAATACAATAGCAAAACGAAATCGGTAGATTTTTATGAGAAAAATATTAAAAATAAAGAAATGGAGAGATGAAAAAAAATGAAATTAAATTATACAAAAGTCGGAGATTATTTATTACCAAATTTAACAATAGAAAAACAAAATAATGAGAAAATTAACAAGTATGGCTATTTAAGATTACACTATCTGAAAGAAAATAATAAGCCATTTTATACAACACTTTTAATGAAAAATGAATTAACAAATCATCTTGTTTCAGTTAGTATTGAAGTAGAAAATAGATTAAATATTTTAATGGAACAATACAAAAATTCTGATGAGTTACTATCCGAAAAAAGTAAAATGGATAACCAACTTCAATGGGTGAGACTAATGAATAATTATAAAATTATGGCTGAAGAAATTATCTTAAAAGAACTAATTTATGTATGAAAATAGGACTGCAAAACAAGCAGTCCTTTAAAATTAACCTTAAAAATGTGTGAAAACAAATGCATTGTTATGTCCTAGCCAGCACTGAAAACCTACTCCCGCACGTTTTCTATT